>CAZGFR010000083.1:0-9783 GCA_964524485.1 uncultured Anaerolineaceae bacterium
GGGATCAGCAGGTAACGGTCACGGTTGACACCCTGGTCAGAACGAGGCATGAGAGAAGTCCTTTGGGATATTATTGTCAAAATAATGGATTGGTTGTATAGTAGGCCAAAGCGTGGAGATTAAAGATAGGTTCCCACATAAATTATACCGAAATAAACAAAGGACAGTCCCCGCTTTCAATGTAGCCACTCATGTGCAAAATCAAAAAATTGTGCCTGTTGTGTTTGGAGGAAAATTCTAATGAGCAAACGAATACTTATATTTTCGCTTATTGCCATAATATGCTTAATTCTTTTTTTAGTTACTGCAAATTTCATTGGTATTCCAATAAGATTAACAGAAGCTACATCTCTGTTACTTTCGACAATAGCTATTGCCATTTCAGTAATTACATTTTCTAGAACTCAAAAAACTGTCATAATGCCCGTTTTAGTCTTTGTGCAAAAAGCAGAAAATATTTGGCATATTGAAAATGTAGGAAAAGGTCCTGCAATAACCGTAAAGATCGCAAGCAAGAACAAAGAGGGAAAATGGGATGTCGTTCTATTTTCACCAATTGCCGCTGGAGCAACTCTAAATATTAGCATTCTGGAAAAGGATACAGACTATGGTGCTGTATACACAGACATAAAAGGAAATATTTACTCCAGCATCTACACAAATAATGTCAATGAATTTTTCGAGAAGAATATGTTTCCTGAATGGAAAGCGTATATTACTGAATGGCGCAGAAAGCAAATACGCGAAGAACTTAGAAGAAATTTTTAATTCGTACCTAAAAGCAACGTTTTACTGCCTTTTCCATTGACGCTAAAGTGGATTTGAAGCATAAAACATCGCCGTCCCATTCGGGACGGCGATGTTTTATTCATCACAAACTTACGCCACCTTGATGCTCTGGTCGAGATACACATCCTGGATGGTGTTGAGGAGCTTCACGCCTTCAGCCATCGGGCGTTGGAAGGCCTTGCGGCCCGAGATCAGACCCTGTCCGCCCGCGCGCTTGTTGATCACGGCCGTGGCTGCGGCTTCGGCGAAGTCATTGTCACCCGAAGCGCCGCCGCTATTGATCAGTCCCGCGCGGCCCATGTAGTTGTTTGCCACCTGGTAGCGGCACAGGTCGATGGGATGGTCACTGGCGAGCTCGCTGTACATGCGCTTGTCCAGCTTGCCGTAGGACGAGTCGCCTGTGTTGAGGGCCAGGAATCCGCCGTTGTTCTCGGGCAGTTTCTGCTTGATGATGTCCGCTTCGAGGGTCACGCCGAGGTGATTGGCCTGGCCCGTCAGGTCGGCGGAGACATGGTAGTCCTTGTCCTTCTTGAAGGCTGAATTGCGCAGGTAGCACCACAGCACGGTAGCCATGCCCAGTTCGTGCGCCAAGGCAAAGGCCTGCGCCACCTCGATGATCTCGCGGTGCGAGTCGTCCGAGCCGAAATAGACCGTCGCGCCGACGGCGGCCGCGCCCATGTCGTAGGCCTGCTCCACCGTGCCGAACAGGATCTGCTCGTGGCTGTTCGGGTAGGTCAGCAATTCATTGTGGTTGATCTTGACCATGAAGGGGATCCTGTGCGCGTACTTGCGGGCGGTCATGCCCAGCACGCCGAAGGTCGAGGCCACGGCGTTGCATCCGCCCTCGATGGCCAACTCCACGATCTTCTCGGGATCGAAGTAATCCGGGTTCTTGGCGAAGCTCGCGCCACCCGAATGCTCGATGCCCTGGTCCACAGGCAGAATCGAGAGGTAGCCCGTGCCCGCCAGGCGTCCGTGGTTGTACATGCGCGCCAGGTTGGCCAGCACGCGGTTGTTGCGGTCGGAGTGTGTGAACACGCGGTCCACGAAATCGGGGCCAGGCAGGTGCAGGCGCTCCTTGGAGATCTTGGGCGAGTTGAAGCCCAGCAGGAACTCGGCCTTGTCGCCCAGAAGGGACTGGATGTTGGTGGTCATTGCGTTTCTCCTTGCCTGGCGTTCCCCGCCAGGCGATGTGATAGGTTGTCTTGTCGCACGATATCGGCGCAGAGCCGCGCCCGTGAGAAGCCAAGAGTCTTCGATTTCGGCAGGATTACCGTCTGTGAAATCGTTTACTATCCAATTATACACTTGTCTGAACGAGGTGGGATGAGCAGATTGAAACGCGGATGGAGGTCACCTGGGAAGCGTGACCTACGGATATGGCTGATTCCACTTTTCAGGCAGTATAATTAACCTGTTGTTACGAGACCAATCGACAAATCGGACGTATATTATCGCAGGAGGCTCCCATGAGCGATTTCTTTGAAAAAGTAAAATCCCAGGTGGACCCGTTCAAAAAGTTGGTCGGGTCCATCCCAGGCTTCAACGGCTATGTCGAACGACAGAACCGCCGTGACGCCGACAAGTTGCTGCGCGACACCGTCGCGCGCCGTTTCGAGGAGCAGTGGAAGCGCGCTTCCAACCTGCAGGCCGACCTGGTCAGCAATGGCATGATCGCCTACGTGGACGACATGGAAAAGGCGTCCATCAAGCTGCGCACCTTCATCGACAAGATCAGCACTGCCCCGCGCGGCTACTCGGGCCTGTTCGATGCGGTCAAGATCAACGAGAAGGAACTGGAGGCCATTTATCAGTTCGACGCGGCTTTCTTTGACCTGGCCGAGCAGGTGGGCCGCGCGCTCGACACCGTTGAGGCCAGCCTGGGCGACGAATCTGCCCTGCCCGCCGCCATCCGCAATGTCACGTCGCTGGCTCGTCTGGCGGTCGAGACCTACGAAAAGCGCTCCGAAGCCGTCACCGGCAGCGGACAATAACATTCCTGTAGGGGCGGACCGTTGGTCCGCCCCTACCCATTGAGGTTCATCATGTGGCACGAATACGTTAACGCAACATCCACAGATGAAGTCGTGGCTGTGCTGGCTGAGAAGGGGGCGCAGGCTCGCATCGTGGCGGGAGGGACCGACCTGATCCTCGAGTTGGAACGCGGCGCGCGCAAAGGGGTGAACACCCTCATCGACGTCACCCGCATCCCCGCCCTCGACCTCATCACGCTCGACGAAGACGACATCATCCATCTTGGCCCCTTGGTCACTCATAATCATTGCGTTGCATCCAAGCTCATCCGCGAGCGCGCCTATCCGTTGATGCGCGCCGCCTGGGAAGTGGGCGCGCCGCAGATCCGCAACCGCGGCACGGTGGCAGGCAACCTCATCACCGCCTCGCCCGCCAACGACACCATCACTCCGCTCATGGCATTGGGCGCCTCGGTGACCCTGCTCTCCAGGCGCGGCGAGCGCACCGTGCCCTTCAAGGATTTCTACACGGGCGTGCGCAAGACCGTGATGCAGCCCGACGAAATGCTGGTGGATATCTCCTTCCCCGCCATGAAGCCCACCCAGCGCGGGACCTTCATCAAGCTGGCGCTGCGCCGCGCCCAGGCCATTTCGGTGGTCAACGTGGCCATGCTGGTGGACCTCGAAGCTGGCTCCGTCAAATCGGCGGCCATCACGCTGGGAGCTGTCGCGCCCACCATCATCCACGCGGAAGGGGCCGAGGCCTACCTGGTCGGCAAGCCGCTGACCGAGGAAGTGATGGCCGAAGCCGCGCGTCTCGCCATGCAAGACTCGCGTCCCATCGACGACCTGCGCGGCTCGGCGGCCTATCGTCGCGAGATGGTGCGCGTCTGCACCCTGCGCGGGTTGAAGCAGATCGCCAAGGGTCAGGAACAGGCGGGGGTCCCGAACCAGCCGATTCTGCTGTGGGGCAAGGCCGAAGCCGCGCCGCCGCCCGTCGCACATAAATCGCCCGAGCCCATCGTTGCCACCGTCAACGGCAAAGAGATGACCTTTACCAGCGGCCACGACAAGACCCTGTTGCGCCTGCTGCGCGAAGAGGGCATGTTGATCGGCACCAAGGAAGGCTGCGCTGAGGGCGAGTGCGGCGCCTGCACCGTCTTCCTGGATGGCAAGGCCGTGATGGCCTGCCTCGTCCCCGCCCCGCGCGCGCACGGCGCGACCATCGTCACCGTCGAAGGGCTGGCCGACGGCGACAAACTGCACCCCGTCCAGGAAGCCTTCATCCAGGACAACGCCGTGCAATGCGGTTACTGCACACCTGGCTTCCTGATGTCTGGCGCGAAACTGCTCGAAGAGAATCCGCACCCGACCCGCAACGAGATCGAACAAGCCTTCACGGGCAACCTGTGCCGCTGCACGGGGTATTACAAGATCGTGCAGGCCGTGGAAGACGCCAGTCAGGCGGTCCGCCATGAGTAGGCTCGACGTCCGCCAGGTCTCGAGACGCAAGGGACCCGAGGGTCCGCACCCCGTTTGGAACGGGCTGGGCTGTCTCATGCTGGTGATCGTGCCTGCCATTTCCATCGCTCTAAGCACCATCCTTCTGCAGGTGATCCAGGCCAGCAAGTGGCCTTTCCCCTATCAACTGCTGGGATACCCGCGCTTCCCCGATTTCCTCTACAGCACCAAGGGTCTCTCGCAGTTGTTCGGTGCCATCGATAACATCCAGAACCTGTACGCCTACATTGCTCTCTCCATCATTATCATGGTGATCCTGGGCGGCGTGCTCTCCTTCGTGTACGCCTTGATCTACCGCTTCGTCGGCCCGTCGAAATACGGCCCGACGGATGCCCCGCCCGTCAAGCTCAAGGTCACCAAGAAACAGCGATAAGCCATGACTATTCAATCCGTTGGTCAATCCGTTCCACGCGTGGACGCCCTGGGCAAGGTCAAGGGCGAAGCGTTGTATTCTGGCGATCTCAGCATGCCAGGCATGTTGTACATGAAAATCCTCTTTGCCGAGCGGGCCTTTGCGCGCGTCAAGAGCATCGACACCTCCAAGGCGGAGGCCGCGCCCGGCGTGGCGGCGGTCTACACCGCCAAGGATGTGCCCGTCAACGAGTACGGACTCCAGATCCCCGACCAGCCTGTGCTGTGCGGACCTGGGGCCGCCAAGCCCTACACTGACCTGGTGCGCTTCGTCGGCGACCAGGTGGCCGTGGTGGTGGCCGAGACTGAAGCGCAGGCCGCCGCCGCCGTCAAGTTGATCGAGGTCGAATACGAGGACCTGCCGCCCCTGCTCGATCCCATCGAGGCCATGCAGCCTGGTGCGCCCCTGTTGCACCCCGACCGCGGCAGCGACAACATCTGTGTGCATTACCGCATCCGCAAGGGCGACATCGACGAAGGCTTCAAACGGGCCGACGTCATCGTGGAAAGCGAATATCGCACCCCCGTGCAGGAGCATGCCTACCTCCAGCCCGAAGCAGGCCTGACCTATCTCGACGAAGAGGGCCGCATCGCCGTGCTCTGCGCGGGCCAGTGGACTCACGCCGACCGCGAATCGATCGCGCACGCCCTCGGCCTGCCCAATGAACAGGTGCGCGTCATCTACCCCGCCATCGGCGGCGCGTTCGGCGGCCGCGAGGACCTCTCGGTGCAGATCGTGCTGGCCCTGGCCACCATGAAACTGCGCAAGCCCGTCAAGATCGTCTGGAGCCGCCGCGAGTCCATCATCGGGCACGGCAAGCGCCACGCGGTCATCCTCAAGGCCCGCTGGGGCGCCACCAAGGACGGCAAGCTGGTGGCGACCGAGAGTGAGGTCATCGGCGACGGCGGCGCTTATATGTACACCTCCAACAAGGTGCTGGGCAATTCCACCATCACCCACACGGGACCGTACTTCGTCCCCAACATCAAAGCCGACATCTACGGCGTGTACACCAACAACGTGCCAGGCGCGGCCTTCCGCGGATTTGGCGCGCCGCAGGCCCTGTACATGGCCGAACTGCAGATGGACAAACTGGCCGAGAAGCTTGGCATGGACCCCGTCGAGTTCCGCCTGAAGAACGCCCTCCAGCAGGGCGACACGATGTCGGTCGGCACGCCCGCGCCCAACCCCGTCAGTATCACCGAGGTCATCAAAGCCGCGCGTGACAAAGCGGACTGGGCCAACCGCGGGCCGAAGGTCTTGGAAGGCACTCCCCTCGTCCGCGGCCGCGGCTTCGCGGCAGGTTTCAAAAATGTGGGCTTCTCGTTCGGCTACCAGGAGAACTGCTGGGCCAAGGTCGAGATCCACGGCAACGGGCAGATCGAACGCGCCGTGCTGCATCACGCGGGCGCGGAAGTCGGCCAGGGTACGCACACCGTCATGGTGCAAATGGCGGCTCACGTGCTGGGCATCTCGCCCGATCTGGTCGAGATCCGCACCTCCGACTCGGCCAAGCAGGGCAACTCAGGCTCCGTTTCGGCCTCGCGCATGACCTTCATGGCGGGTAACGCCATCAAGGGCGCGGCCGAAGCCGCCCTCGAAAAGTGGAACGCCGAGGAACGTCCCGCCATCGCCGAGTTCAAATACCTGGCCCCGCCCACCACCCACATGGACCACGACACGGGCTACTCGATGCCCAACTTCCAATACGCCTACTCGGCCCAGGCCGTGGACGTGGAAGTGGATACCGAGACGGGCCACGTGCGCGTCACCCGCGTGGTGGCCGCCGACGATGTCGGCAAGGCCATCAACCCCGACCTGGTCATCGGGCAGATCGAAGGCGCGGTGGTGCAGGCGCACGGCTATGCCGTCACCGAGGAATACAAGACCGACAAGAACGGCAAGGTCATCAGCGACCAGTTCAGCACCTACCTGCTGCCGACCATCCTCGACATCCCCGAGCAGGTCGATTCGGTCATCGTCGAGATCCCCGACCCGAACGGCCCGTGGGGCGCACGCGGATTGGGCGAGCTGCCCTACCTGCCGTATGCCGCCGCCGTGGCCGCCGCCATCCATGACGCCACGGGTGTGTGGATCCACGAATTCCCGTTCACGCCCGAGCGCGTCTTGCGGGCGCTGGGCAAGATCTGATTGGCAGGGGCGGGGTCTCCCCGCCCTTTTATAACAGACGCCAGGGCGCGAGGACCGCGCCCCTACAAGAACATGCCTTTCCCATTTCTTGGCGAATCCCTCGAACTCAATGAAACGACCCGTGCCGTTGCGGACGGGTCGTTTGTCTCCCTGCCCGACGGCGTAACGCATTATGAAATGAGCGGCCCCTCAACAAGCATGCCCGTCGTGCTGGTGCACGGCTTCTCGGTCCCCTATTACGTTTTCGACCCGACCTTTGATTTCCTGACCCAGGCAGGCTTCCGCGTGCTGCGCTATGACCTGTTCGGGCGCGGATGGTCCGACCGACCCGCCGTTGACTACACGATAGATGTGTTTGTCCGCCAATTGCGGGACCTGCTGGATGCGCTCGAACTACGCGGACCTGTCAGCCTGGTGGGGCTTTCGATGGGCGGACCCGTCACCGCGGCGTTCACCGTCCGCCATCCCGAGCGCGTGGCCCGTACTGTATGGATCGACCCTGCGGGCGTGCACGCCGTAACATTGCCAGGGCTGCGTCTGCTGCAGCTGCCCCTTGTCGGCGAGTTGGCGCTTGGGCTGGGCGGAGAACAAATGATCAAAGGGGCGGCCGAGGGTTTCTTCGATCCACAACTCGTGGCGGAATTCCAGGCGCGCTATCGGGTGCAGATGCGATTCCAGGGCTTCCGCAGGGCTATCCTCTCCACCATGCGCCACGGCATGCTCGGAGATTTCTCCGTGACCTATCGATGCGCGGGTGCGCTCGGCAAACCCGCGCAACTCTTCTGGGGGCGGGACGATACCACCGTGCCCTTCGCCTACAGCGCGGACCTGTTGAAATGGGTCCCACAGGCCGAATTCCACGGCTTCGATGGCTGCGGTCATGCTCCCCATCTCGAACGGCCTGACGAGTTCAATCGCTTGTTGGTTAAATTTCTTTCCCATTCCATGTAGGGGCGGAAGATTTTTTCGACCCTATACAGAAAGGCAACATGAACAAACAAGATATTCACCTGCTCTTTCGATACAACGCCTGGGCCAAGGCGCGCATCCTGAACGCCGCCGATGGCCTGAGTGACGAACAATTCGTCGCACCCGCCGCCTTCCCGCATGGCGGCATTCGCGGCACGCTCGTGCATGCCCTGTTCGCCGAATGGGTTTGGCGCAATCGCTGGGAAGGCAATTCGCCCGCCGTCCGTTTCCAGGAAGCGGACTTCCCCACCTTTGCGTCCCTGCGCGCCCGCTGGGAACAGGAGGAAAAGAACCTGCAAGTCTTCCTCGAAACCCTGACGGACGAACGCCTGAACGCTCCGTTCGAATACCAGACCACCCGCGGCGAACCGATGCGCGAACCCGCCTTGTGGCCCGTCATGGTCCACGTCGTCAATCATGGCACCCAGCATCGCGCCGAAGCGGCCGCCCTGCTGACCGACCTGGGCCGCTCGCCGGGCGACATCGACCTGATCGTCTTCCTGCGGGAACAGGGAAGATCATAGACGGGCATGTCCCACCCCACGCAACCCAATCGGGGCGGAAAATGCTACAATGGGCGCCATGTTCCGAAAAATACTGCCTTTCCTGACAAGAAACCGCTACAAACTGGCCATCTTTGGGCTGATGGCGGGGGCCTCGCTGATCTGCCTGGTGCTGGTCGGCGCGCGCATCACCGTCAGCGACTCGGGGCGTTATGCGGGCCTGGTCTGGAACCTGTTCCTGGCATGGATCCCCTTCCTGCTGGCCTACGCCGCCTACACCCTCTCGTGGAGCCGCCGCTGGCTGTACATCGCCATCCCCGTCACGGCCTTCCTATGGCTGATCTTCTTCCCCAACGCGCCCTACATCCTGACCGACCTGCAGCACCTGGCGCGCCAATCATTGGATACGCCGCTCTGGTACGACGTGATCATGCTGGTGTGGTTCTCATGGACAGGCCTGCTGCTCGGGCTGGTCTCGATGTACCTGATGCACGAGATCATCCGGCGTACCTTCAACAAGGCGCTGGGCTGGAGCTTCGTCTTCCTCGTCTCGGGGCTGAGCAGCTTTGGGGTCTACCTGGGACGCTTCGTGCGCTTCAACTCCTGGGACATCCTGCAGGACCCCAGTGAGGTGGCTGTGACCGTCCTCGGCCTGGTGATCGACCCGTCGCTGCGGCTGGTGGCATTCACGGCCCTGTTCGCGGTCTTCTACCTGTTCGTCTACCTCACCTTGTACTCCTTCGGGCATCTCCTGCAGGAAAAGGAAAACCCCGTCCATGTGGGCTGACCTGCGCGCGCGTTTCGCGAGCAACAAATACCGCTTGTTCATCGTCGCCATCCTGGCGCTGGCCTCGCTGGTATGCATTGGGCTGTTCCGCTGGCGCGTCTCGCTGACGGGCAAGGAAAACTACGCCTTCCTGATCTGGAATCTGTTCCTCGCGTGGATCCCCTTCCTGGTGGCCTACTTCACCTACACCTCCAGCCTGCAGCCCACGCGGATGCGCCTCCTCGTGCCCGCCGCCGCCTTCCTGTGGCTGATCTTCTTCCCCAACGCGCCCTACATCCTGACCGACCTGCAGCACCTGGCTGTGGCCAACTGGCAGGACATCGATACCTGGTACGACGTGTTGATGCTGGTCTGGTTTGCCTTCACGGGATTGCTGCTGGGCATGGTCTCGCTGTTCATGATGCAGGAGATCATCCGCCGCGAGTTCGGGCGCTGGGTCGGCTGGGGCTTCGTGGCCTTCGTCACCGCGCTGACGGCGGTGGGCGTGTACGTGGGCCGCTTCCTGCGCTGGAATTCATGGGACATCCTCTCGCGCCCGCGCGAACTGGCGGACTTCACCCTGGCCCACGCCATCGACCCGAGCGGACGCTCCATCGTCTTCACGGCCATCTTTGCCGCGCTCTTCCTGTTCCTCTACCTGACCCTGTACGCCTTCGGTCACTTGCTGCAGGAACGGCA
>CAZGFR010000083.1:9883-14887 GCA_964524485.1 uncultured Anaerolineaceae bacterium
ATGCGACCTGAATTGATCGTCCTGCGCGGGGGCGGGGACCTGGCCTCGGGCGTGGCCCTGCGCCTCTTCCGCGTGGGCTTCCCCGTCTTGATCCTCGAATTGCCCCAGCCCCTGGCAGTGCGGCGCACCGTCTCGTTCGCCGAAGCCGTCTACGAAGGCGCGTGGACCGTCGAAGGCGTGACGGGCCGTCTGGTCTCGCCCGACCAGTTGCAGCACGTCCAGGAACAGGGCGAGATTCCCGTGTTGGTCGACCCCAACGCCAACCTGCTGGCCAACGCCTTCCTCACCAGCCCGCACAAGACCATCATGGTGGACGCCCGCCTGCTCAAACGTGAGCCCGATCCCCTGCCCGCCCATCCGCTGCTGCACATCGGGTTGGGACCAGGCTTCACGGCGGGCATGAACTGCGATGCCGTGATCGAGACGCGCCGCAGCCACACCCTGGGGCGCGTCTACTGGGACGGCCCGACCCAGTCCGACAGCGGACAACCCGAGGGCGACCCCAGGCGCGTCCTGCGCGCGCCCGTCGAAGGCAGGTTGAAGGCGCGCGTCCAGATCGGCGAGCATGTAGAGGAAGGCCAGATCTTGGCCGACCTGCTCTCGGAGGGCGGCAGCCAGCCTATCGTCAGCCCGTTGTCAGGCGTGCTGCGCGGACTGCTGCACGACGGCGTGACCGCCCCCCAGAACATGAAGATCGGCGACGTGGACCCGCGCGACGACCTCAGCGCCTGCCGCCTGGTCTCGGACAAGGCCCTCGCCATCGGCGGCGGCGTGCTGGAAGCGATCCTGTTTCATGAAACAAAGAGGGCGGGATAAAACGGTACAGAAAAAAGAACGGGCCGCTCTGGTTGGGCAACCCGTTCTTTTTCATTAATCAAGGAAGGCTTGTCACTTATGGTTTTTCTCGATGTCCTCTGAAGTTAGCTCACCAAAGATGACTTTGATGATCTGATCCAGTTTTTTCATCACCTGGTAATTTCCAAAACCAGACAAGAAACCGATTCCAAATGCCCAAAACCCGTAACTTTTGTCCAACGCTTTCCCTTCTTCGTTGTTCTCGGCGCCTTTGTTTTTGTCATTCGCTCCGCCGCCGCCTGCAGGCTCTTCTGTAGCAACTGGTTCCTCCGTGGCAACGGGCGCTTCGGTAACCGCAGGCGCTTCCGTGGCAGCTGGCGCTTCAGTGGCAACGGACTCCTCGGTGGAAACAGCCGTTTCCGTTGCTACGGGCGTTGAAGTCGTCAAGAAGTTGGGTGGGTTTATCCCCGCCGAAGCAAAATCCAGATTTAGAAACCCAGCCACAATTAATGTAAAAATGATCGCTCCCAGAGCTGCAGAGCCAAACTGGCGGAACAAATAATCGCCTGCGTAGGTCAACTCGAATTCGTCGGAGGTCGAATACTTATACAGTTTTTCCATGCCATAGATCACACCGCCGATCCCGCCTCCCACCAGGGCAAGCGCGATCAAAAACAACAGATCTGGCACGACAAAGGATGCAGGATCCGTAATGTGGAAGACCCACTTTATGAAATTGAACCGAAGGGTGGCGACGTCGAAAGCCAACATTCCCCACAAAAACAACATAATGTTCAGGTAAATTGCAAGAACCGCCTTAACCACGTACAGACCAGTCGTCGAACTCAGGAATAGCCACATTCCATAAAAGAAATCAGCGACTTTTGCGAACGAGTTTCCTTCATTCTCTGGAGCCATGGCAACCTCCTCCCAAAAATACTATACAACGGTTCATAGGCATTTTCAACAAGAACTTTCGATCCTGGGCGATGACAGACCCCGCTTGAAATCTCTCCTCAAGTGACCTATACTTTTTGTGTACAAAGTTGACAACGCAGCCAACGGTCATTGCCCTGAGTTGTGAGAGAAAGAGGAGAATCTTATGGCGAGAAAGACGATCTTGCGTTCGTTTGTTTTGGCCGCCGTCCTGCTGGCGTGCTTCGTGCCGAGCATGAGCGCCTACGCGGGCGGAGTGTGCGGCGGGCTTTACACCGTCCAATGGGGCGACACGTTGTGGGGCATCGCCAATATGTGCGGCACCACCGTCGACGCGATCTACGCCGTCAACCCGGGCCTGGGCTGGTGGTTGTACGCGGGACAGGTCATCAACCTGCCCGTCTCGGAACCCGTCTACTATCCCCCGCCCCCGCCGCCCGTCTATTACAACCCGCCCGTGGCGGGCACAAATTACGTGGTGCAGCCAGGCGATACGCTCGGCAACATCGCCGTCCGCATCGGTTCGAGCGTGCAGGCCATCCTGGCGGTCAACCCGCAGATCTGGAATCCCAGCCTGATCTACGTGGGACAGGTCATCTACCTGCCCGCCGCGCCCGTCTATTACACCGTCTGTTACGGCGACACGCTGTACTTGATCGCCGTGCGCTACGGCACGACCGTGGCCAGCCTGCAGGCCCTGAACGGACTCTGGAACCCGAACTGGATCTACGCGGGCCAGGTTTTGCGCATCCGCTGAGCATTTCCCACAAACGGACAGGCCGACTCTTGCGAGTCGGCCTGGTTGATTCCCGTCGCGCCTGTTACGCGCGGATGTGTTCCACCAGCAGGGCGTGCGCTTCGTCGGCGCTCAAGGCGGGGGCCAGGAAATTCCCCTGCGCGTACTGACAACCCGCTTCGCGCACGAAATCCAGCTGCGCCTGCGTCTCCACGCCCTCGGCCACCACGGTGATCTTCAGTTCGCGCGCCAGGGCGATGATGGCGCGCACGATGGAGGTCACCTCCGCCGCCTCGGTGGTGCGGCTGATGAAGGAGCGGTCGATCTTGAGCAAGTCGATGGGGTACTGCGTCAGGTAGCTGAGCGACGAGTAGCCGATGCCGAAATCGTCGAGGCTGACCTTGACCCCCAGCCGCCGCATGTCGCCGAAGACGCGCCGCGCCAGGTCCACCTCGTCGAGCAGGGCCGTCTCGACGATCTCCAGGCTCAACTGGCTGGGCGCCACCGCGTGCAGGCGCAGGGCCTGCTCGAGCCAGTGCAGTAGTTCGGGATGGTGCAGGCACAGCGGGGACAGGTTGACGCTCAACGAAAGCGGGGGCAGCTTGGGCGGCAGCAACGACTGCCAGATCGAGACCTGCCGACAGGCCTCGTGCAGCAGCCAGTGGGTGATCGAGTTGATGAAACCGCTCATTTCGGCGATGGGAACGAACTCAGAGGGGCCGATCAGCCCGCGCACAGGGTGATGCCAGCGGATGAGGGCCTCGAAGCCGTGCAATCTGCCGCTTTCGAGGCAGTAGATCGGCTGGTAGAACAGGGCCAGTTCGTTCCAGTCCAGGGCGTGGTGCAGTTCCGATTCGAGCGTGAGGCGGTTGAGGGCGCGGTGGCGCATCTCGGCCGAGAAGAGGGTGAAGCGGGCCTTGCCGTTGGTCTTGGCGGCGTACATCGCCAGGTCGGCGTCGCGCAGGATTTCCACCGCGCTATGATATTCGGGGCTGGAGATCACCACCCCGATGCTGGCCGTGACGTAGATGGCGTGCCCGCCCAGGTTGAAGGGTTCGAGGAAGGATTCGAGCACGCGCTGAGCCGTGACGGAGACGAAGCCCTCGGCGCGAAAGCCCTCCAGCAGGACGATGAACTCGTCGCCGCCCAGACGGGCCACCGTGTCGGACGAGCGCACCAGCGAGGTGAGCCGCTGGCCGATCTGGATCAGGAGCTGGTCGCCGACCAGGTGCCCCAGGCTGTCGTTGACCACCTTGAAGCTGTCGAAATCGAGGAAGAGCACGGCGTAGCGTTCGTCGGGGTAACGGGAGAGGCGCTGGATGGCCTGGGTCAGGCGGTCGACCAGCAGGGAACGGTTGGGCAGACCCGTGAGCGCGTCGTGCAGGGCGAAGTGGGCCAGTTTCTCCTCGCGCTCGCGCAGCATCATCTCGATGCGGCGGCGCTCCTCCATCTCGCGGCGCAGTTCGTAGTTGGCGAGGGTCAGGCTGGAGGCGCGTTCGGCCACGCGCTTTTCGAGGTCGTCGTTCAGGCGGCGCAGTTCGGCGGCCAGACGTTCGTTCTCGAAGGTGATGGCCACCTCGCGCACCAGCAGCAGCAGCAGGATGCCGCTGATCCAGGCCTCCTGGCGCAGGTAGCTCATGGACAGCCATTCCCGCTCGTTGAAGTGGATCAACAGGTAGGCCAGGAGCAGCCACAGGAAGGGTGTGACCAGACGCAGCAGTTTGAGCGGCTCTTCGTAGCGTTGGAAGGGCATGGTTCGGCTCTCGCGCACGGCCCGCTGGACCACGACGGCTTGCGACAACCCGCTCATCACGAACAGCAGCGGGGCGGCCGCGAAGAGCAGGTTGAAGAACAGGCTCGAACTGAAGGAAAGGTTGAGGTTGGACTGGGAGAACAGGACGTCGGCCAGGGTGGTGAGGAGCTGCCCTGCCAGCATCCACAACAGGGGCTCGAACCATTGCGGCAGGCGCGGCTCGAACAGGATCAACGTGATGGACAGGATCAGCATCAGGTCGCCCAGGGGATAGGCGACGGAGGACAACAAAAAGGCGGGCGCAGGCGGGAGCGAGAGGATCTGGGCCAGGCTCAGGTTCCAGAAGATGCCCGCCGCCGAGAGCATGATGATCAGCACGTCCAGCCACAACCAGCGCGCCCCGTCGCGGACCCCAGGCTGGCGCGGGAAAAGCAGCGTCCCCGCCAGGAAGAGCGGATAGGCCAGGAGGTAGAAGAGGTCGGCGAGAGACGGGTAGGGGGAAAGGCCGTATCCCAGTTCGAGGACCAGCCAGGTCAGGTCGCCCAGGGCCCGGCCCAGCATGGCCAGGGCGAAGAGGGTCCACGAACGTCCCAGTCGACGGTCCAGGCGGAACGACCAGCGGGCGGCAAAGGACATGGCGGCAAAGGCGGCCAGGCTGCCGAGGGCGGAGGCCCAATCGTTCAGCACAGTGCGCGCCGAGGGGTTGCGCAGGAAAAACCACAAGAGAGCCTGCCCCGCCAGGAAGGCCGCGGCCAGGATCATGCCCCACTTGTAGGCGGTCTCG
>CAZGFR010000084.1:0-14837 GCA_964524485.1 uncultured Anaerolineaceae bacterium
CCATCGAAGACCAGTTCATCGTTTCCACCGACGAGGTCCACGAAGGCAATTGGCAGTCCCTGACGTGAGGCATGATAGACACGATCCTGCAAACAGCCCTTGTGGAACGGCGCAGCAGACATGCACATCAGCGCGTCCGCACCCATTGCCTTCAACTCCGCGCCTGGGTGGATGGGATATTCCTCGTCCCACATGTCCTCGCAGATCAGCACGCCGATTTTCTCGCCTGCGATCTCAATTGGCGGCAGGGTCTTTTCGCCAGGGACGAACCAGCGCGATTCGTAGAAGACATCATAGACAGGCAGCAGTTGCTTGATCTGTGCGATCTGCATCTCCCCAGCGTGCATCAAATACGCGATGTTATGCAAAGCAGGGTGAAGCAACAATTTCTTCCCCGATGGCGCAAAGGACCCGACCAGCATCGGCGGCAGCCCCTTGGATTGTCGCGCCAGGTCTTTGGTCGCCGCGAGGACGGCTTCTACAAAGGAAGCGTCATACAGAATATCACGCGGAGGGTATCCAGGCACGACCAGTTCGGGAAAGACGATCAGGTCGGCATCCTGTGCCTTTCGCGCCGCATCCAGGATACGCGCGATGTTCCCCGTCAGGTCACCGACTGTGGTGTTGATTTGAGCCAGGGCGATTTTCAAGGAATCACCGCCTCCCCCATGTCGTTGCGAGGAGCACTTTGTGTGACGAAGCAACCTCCTCATTAAAGGAAAACCTCCATGAAAAAATGGGATTGCTTCGCTTCGCTCGCAATGACATAAAAATTACTCAAACTCCCCTGCTATTGCTTCCAGCAGGTTCAACGCCGCGATAACCGAGTCGCGTTTCATGCAGACCTGATCGCCGAGCAGGAAGGTGCGATAGCCTAGCTCCAGCAGGTAGGCCGCGTCGGTAATGTCGGCGTTAACAGGGGTAGATTGCCATGCTAAGCTTTCAAAGAGACGACTGGCAAGTATAGTATTTTCGTTGTCTTTAATGGCTACACGAATTACAGAAATGATTTTGTGAGGATGGAGGACTTCCACATACAGGTCGCCACGCGCGATCATTAACCGTCCGTGCTGATTGCCGTAGCGTTTGACGAACTCCAGTCCGCGCTGGGTCTCGATCTTGAGCACCACCTCTGCCCCAGGCAGCAGGTCGTGCACTTCCTGCGCATCCTCAGGCGTTTCGACGTACGAGAGCATCACTTTGGTCAGGCCGAGGTCCTTCATCGCCGCCAGATAGGCCTTGTCGGTCTCGGTCAACGTGCCTTCGATCTCCAACGACGGATCGATGATGTTGACCGACTCGCCAGGCCCGACCATACGGCGCGGACCATCTTCCATAATCAGGCGGTCGCCGTCCACGGCCGCCACACTTGCGCGCTCGTTGCCGTCCGAGAAGTAGGCGTCGACTGGCGTGTTGACTTTGATCTTGTGGCTAAGCTTGATTTCAGTGAAGGGTGGGATGGCAGGAGTGACTACGCGCAACTGACGTCCCTTGAGGTCCACCCACAGGGGTTGACCCAGCTTCGAGAGGCGGGCCAGCACTTCGCGCGGAGTCTCTTTCAGCGGCATGACCGTGTTTAAACGGAATCCGCTCACCAGCGGGTGGCGGGCCACTTCCTCCAGAAAGGTCGCATAGGGCGGGACGGTGACGATGGCGGAAATTTTCATGGTTAGTTGGCCCCTTCCCCCATTTTCGCTCTCGAAAATGGGGGAAGGACGGGATGGGGGTCCGTGCTCTTACAATTTTAGTGTGGTGCCGCAGAAACCACATTTGAACATGCCGCCTGCGGAAACAGGGATGGGCGCGCCGCAGCGCGGACAGATCATCTCAATCGGCTTGCTGATCTGCTCAACCTTCTTTTCATCCTGGCGGGCGCGCATGTTCTGCTGGAAGTCGCCGAAGTAGCCCCAGGAGCGGGCGATCATGCCCATGGCGTAATCGACGGCGCGTTGCTCGTCTTCGATGTGGAAGATCTTCTGCTCGCCGATGGCCTTGCCCCATTGCAGGTCGACCTGGTCGCCACGCTTGCCCGTCGGGCGGCGCATGAACCAGGTGTTCCATTTCTGCGAGATTTGTTGCCAGGTCTTGATCGCATCGAGGTCACTGTTGACGCGGTCGCCGAGGTAATGCTCGATCTGCCCGCGCGCGATGACGGGGTGCATGGTTACGTCACCGAAGACAATCAGGAAGGGAGGCTCCTCGGCGTTGGGGACCTGCACGTGGGTGTTGACCCAGTGCGCGAACAGGCCATAGCTTTCGGGCGCGTCACCGCCGCCACCTTCGCCGTAGAGCGAGCCGAGCAATTGCTCCAGGTCGAAGCCGCTGGCGAAAGTTGTAACTTGCAGCGGCCAACGGTCCACGCCTGCATCACCAATGGCGGCAAAGCAAATCTCCACGTCGGGGCGGTATTGCGAGAGGGTGTTGTACAGCAACGGCAGGCGGTCGAAGATCTCGAACGGCCAGCGCGCCATGGAACCCGTCACGTCGATAGCGACGATGATCGGATTCTTCGACTCGCTGCGGATGGTCTTCTTCGGATCAATGATCTTCTCGTTCGGGCCGCCCTTGCCCTGATAAGTGCGCGGACCCGCCGCCCTGGCGCGCTCGGCCGAGTCGATGCGTGCGGGCGCCGCCGCAGGCGCATACGCATACTTGCCCGAACCGTACCACTTGCTGGTATCTTCATCCCATGAATACATGATGCCTCCAAGATTTTTTACGAGAGGACCGTTGCCATTGCCAATGTTTCAAGGCCGAACTCTTCGCGGAAGCGGACGTCCAACCCGTTCGACTGGATGTACCCCGCCACCTTTTCGGGGACCCAAACCTGCCACCGCTCGCCACGCGCCATCGCCGCCCGCACCATGCTCCCATCGACGCGGACCCGCTCGTTTAACGGGACCAACTCAACGGGTCGACGCAGCGGATAATCGCCCTTGAGCAGATTCGCCACGTAGGGGTTATCCGTCACCAACAGGTCGAGCGGACCGAACAAGCCGAGCAGCATCCGCCGCCAGCGCGGACCATCATCCAGGTCGGGGACGGGAAGGATGCACACGTTGTCGTGCCCGTCCAGAACAAGGCGCAGCATATCTTCGGTTTCGGTCAGGGTAAAGGGATTGCGGGCGTTGTAGCGGTTGGATGACCCAATGCCGATCAGCGCCTCCTGCGCACTCGCGCAGAGCGCACGCAGTACGGCCGCCTGTCCGTTGTGGACAGGACGCCAGCGGGCCACCATGCCGATGCGCGCGAATTGAGGTTCGGGCATGCGCCGATTATACAAGGAAATGAAATTGAACAAGCCGAACGATGGTCCTATCGTTCGGCTTGTTCTGTGAAAATTTGAATATCAGGGGCGGATGCGGCTGACAGTCTGGTGCTGTGAGGCTTTGCCGCGGCGTTTCTGCTGTGCCAGTTTGCAAGCCTGGGCCTTCTCTTCTGCCTTGCGCATCCAGATGAGGTACAACCAATAGGTGCACAGGAAAATAATGGAAAGGAAGGTCACCAGGTACATGAAGCCCACGGCCATCAACGGCGAGTCGGTGCCCGAGAACAAGCCATGCAGGGTCGCGCCCAGATACGCAGCCAGACTCAGGTAATGGATGGTGCGGAAGGTCTTCTGCGAGATGCGCGAACGCATGTAGAAGGTGACCGTCACCAGCAGGGACAGGTAGAGGGTGATGACGCCGACACCCACCCAGAGCGGACGATACGACGAGAGGAACGGGATCAGCACCTGCAAGAGCGAGAACGGCTGGAACTTGTCGAGCAGCAACACCGTGACGTGCAGGGTCACAAAGCCCAAACCAAGCAAGGACAGGTGCTCGTGAAAGTCAAAGGTGAACAGGCGCTCCAGCCACGGGTCAAAGATCTTGCTGCTGACGGCCAGTCCCCACAGGGTGGAGAGCCAGATCATCAGGTAACCGAGCAGACCCGCCGCGCGGGTGACATACCACCAGGTCTGCACGCTGTCGAGCGCGAAGAGCGCGCGGAGGCTGCCCAGCTGAACAAAGGACAGGCCGAAGGTCAGCGCGGCCAGGATGACAGCCAGGGTCAAGACGGTGACCAGGGCTGGCGGCATGGGCTTCTTGACAACGGGGCGGGCAACGGTCTCAGGCATAGACAGGTTCCTTGTGATGGGCCGAATTCCAGAGCTGACCATCGGCGTCCACGGCCAGGAATTTGATGGCGGTATTTTCACGGGTCAGGCGGTCGGCAGCGCGCGGACCACCGATCAGGATGGCCTTGGCGAAGGCTTCGGCCAGGGCCGCATGCGGCGCGAGGACGGTGACACTCAGCCAGGGCGTTTGGGCGGGCTGACCGCTGCGCGGGTCGATCAGGTGATGGCGGAGTTGGTCGCCCTGCCGCCAGGTGCGCTTGGCTACCGAGGAGGTCACCACCGCGCCCTGGTCGATCCACAGGGTGATCAGGTCTTTCGACGGACCGCGCGGATCTTCAAGGGCCACGTCCCAGCCCGCTTGCCCCTGCGGATGGCCGATCATAAACATGTCACCGCCCGCGCTGACGGCACAGGCCGTGGAATACGTGGAGAGAACGTCGGCGGCGCGTTCGGCAATCCAACCTTTGGCGATGCCGCCCAGGTCGATCTGCATCCCCTGCGGGAGGAAGGCGCGGCTGCGGGCGCGGTCGAGGCGAAGGGAGTCGAAGGCGGGAGCGCGGCTCGGGGAACGGTCAGCAGGCATGGGGTCCGCACTGTGGGCGCGGAGTTCGTCCATGCTGCGGGTGTATCCCGCCCGCTGCAGGTCAGGCAAAATGGACGGGTCGAACAATCCACCCGTGACGCGGTAGTACGTCAACGAGAGCTCGAGCACCTCGAGCAGGTCGGGGGAGACGGAGGTCCACTGCCCTGCCGAGCGGTTAAGATGAGACAGTTCGCTCGTCTCACGGAAGCGGCTGAAGCGTTCCTCGGCGGCTTCGATGAAGGAGCGGGCCGCCTCGAACCCATCCGCTACGCCCTGCCCTTCCGCGCCCATCAGGATGGCGGAGTTCATGGCGCGGAATTCGTAATAGTCCATATCAGGAACCTGCCGTACGGAAGCGCGGCATGAAAGCGCGCACGGTCCGATTGATGCGCGGGCCGCCCAGGCCATCGCTGCCGCCGATCAGGTCGGAGAATTGCGGCACGGGGTCGAGACCGAGCGTCGCGCGGCTGGGATCCACATAAGGCTGGGGCTTGGGAGAATGAGCCAGGACGGCCCAGCCCGTTAGAAAACCGAACAGGCTGGCAACAGTGATCCAGACGCGCAGGGCAGATTTAAAGAATTTCATGGTGGGCCTCGTTATTGGTTCAGGAAGATGCGACCGTCGCTGCTGACGGTGATGATGCCGCGGCGTTGCAGCGCGTCGAGCAGGGCCTGGAACTGCTGAATGGTAGCCTTGGCCTGGTTGATCTGCTGGGCGGCCTGGTTCAACTGGACCTGGTATTGCTGTTCACGCGACTGGTATTCCGCCACCTGGGCTTGCAGTTCCTTGATCTGTGCAGCCTGGCTGGCGTAATCGATCTGCGCGGCGGCCGCGTCCCTGGTGGTGGCGCTCGGGAAGGCGATGCCGTTCCCATTGAACAGGGCGTTGCCGCCGATGGCGAAGATGGCCATGCCTACGCACAGCGTGATGAGCAGGGAAGCAGCCAGGGCGGGGATCATCTTTTGTAGATTCATGGTTCAACCTCGTCTCAGTTTCAATGCTCACAGTATAGACCGTGAAAATGACAGGTAGATGACGGACCTGTGAGGAAATTTCAGCGGTGGGCAGCTCTGCTCCTGGTCGAATCCGCGCCCCAGCCATGTCATCCTTTCGTCATTTGCCCGTGCTACAATCAGCAGTGGAGGATTCCGTGCGTATTCTGCTTGTGGAAGACAATCGACGCTTGAGCGACTCGCTCCGCCGCAACCTGACCGACGATGGCTACGCCGTGGATGCCGCCTACGACGGCGACGAAGGTGAGGAGATGGCCGAGTTCACCCCCTACGACCTGATCATCCTGGATGTGATGCTGCCCCGCAAGGACGGGTTGGAGGTCTGCCGCTCGCTGCGCAACAAACGCGTCCGCACCCCCATCCTGATGCTGACCGCCCGCGACGCCCTGACCGACCGCGTGTCGGGACTCGACAGCGGCGCGGACGATTACCTGGTCAAGCCGTTCGAGATGGACGAGCTGCGCGCGCGTCTGCGCGCCCTGCTGCGGCGCGACGCGGAGGACAAGAGCAGCGTGCTGGTCCTCGCCGACCTGCGGCTGGACCCCGCCACCCATTTTGTCGAACGCGGCGGACAGCCCATCGAATTGACCGCCCGCGAATATTCCCTGCTCGAATATCTCATGCGCCACCCCAACCGACTCATCACCCGCCAGATGGCCGAGAACAGCCTGTGGAGCTATGAAGCCAATGTGGCCTCCAACGTGGTGGACGTGTACATCCGCCGCCTGCGCCGCAAGGTGGACGACCCCTTCGAGGTCAAGTTGATCGAGACCGTGCGCGGCGCGGGCTATCGCATGCGGCGGCCCGAGCAATGAAGGCATTCCTGGCCCTCCTGCCGCCACTCGTCCACAGCATCCGCACCCGCCTGGTATTGTGGTTTGCGCTGATCCTGGCGGTCGTGCTGACCCTCTTTAGCGTCATCGTGTACCTAAGCCAGGTGCATGATCTGCGCAGCGAGATGGTCGGTCGGCTCGAAGGACGCATGGAAGACCTGGAACATACCCTGCGTTCCTCTGACGGCCTCACCATCGACACAGCCGGCCTGGGAGAGAGCGACGTGCTGGTCCTGTTCAATGAAAGCGGCCAGATGACCTTCCATTGGGGGCCGCTCTCCGAGGCGCAGATCACCTCCCTGGTGCAGGCGCGATTGTCCGTGCCGACCGAGTCGATCTTGTATCAGGATGTCTCTTCGGGGGAAGAACGAATCGCCTATGGTTTCATGCTCTCGCCCCGCATATCCGAGCAGAAGGTCTCGGGCTTTGTGCTGATCGGCGCTCCGCTCGACCCAGGCGAACGCTTGAGAAAACTGCTGATCACCCTCTTCCTCGGCAGCCTGGCCACGCTGACCGTGGCTCTGCTGGGCGGATTCTGGCTGGCCGACCGCGCCATGCGTCCCGTGGCAGACATCACCCGCACTGCGCGCGCCATCAGCGAGACCGACCTCAGCCACCGCCTCAACCTGAATCAGCGCGACGAGATCGGTCAACTGGCCGACACCTTCGACGCCATGTTGACCCGCCTCGAAGCGGCCTTTGCCCGCCAGCGCCAGTTCACCGCCGACGCCAGTCACGAGTTACGCACCCCGCTGACCATCGTCAACCTGGAAGTCAATCACGCGCTGGCGGCTCCGCGCAAACCCGCCGAATACCAGCGCGCGCTGCGCGTCATCCAGTCTGAAAACGAATTCATGTCCGAGCTGGTCAACGACCTGCTGCTGCTGGCGCGCATGGACGCGGGCCAGGGCGCCCCCACGCACGAGCGCCATGACCTGGGCGACCTGTCGCTCGAGGTGCTGGAACGCCTGTCGCCGCTGGCGGCCCGCCGCCAGGTCCAGTTGGAGGCGGGAGACCTGCCAGAGACGCCCGTCCTCGGTGACCGCCAGTACCTCATCCAGATGTTGACCAACCTGGTCGAGAACGCCATCAAGTATTCCACCCGCGCCGACCGTTCTGCCGTGGTGCGGATCGAAACGGGGACTTCTGAAGACGGGACCCAGGCCTGGGTCCGCGTGAGCGACAACGGGCCAGGCATCCCTGCGGAACATCTGCCGCATCTCTTCGAGCGCTTCTACCGCGCCGACGCCGCCCGCACCGCCCACGATGGGGATTCGTCCACCTCGGGCAGCGGGCTGGGGCTGGCCATCGTGCAGTGGATCGCGCGTATCCACGGCGGCGATGTGCGCGCGGAGAGCCGCCTGGGCGAAGGCAGCACCTTCATCGTCCACCTGCCCTTGGCAAAATAGATCTTGCGCAGCTTGGTTCCGCCGCCTGAAAGCGATACAATGAAGGCATGAGTACCTTCAAAGATATTCTTGGGCACATCCACGGCGGCACGGTTCTCGACGTGGCCACGGGCGGGGGCGGATTTGTGGCCACGCTCAAAGAGAACCTGGCCTCGTACACCGAGATCGTCGGCGTGGACACCAGTGAACGCGCCGAAACCGCGTTCTGGGAGCGCTTCAAGGCAGACCCCACCGTCCACTTCACGCGCATGGATGCGGCCCATCTGGAAATCCCCGACGCCAGCTTTGATACCGTCAGCATTTGCTCCTCCCTGCACCACCTGTCCGACCCGCTCCGCACCCTGAATGAGATGAAGCGCGTGGCGCGGCCCGGTGGATTGTTGATCGTTAGCGAGATGTATCGCGACCACCAGACCGATACCCAGTTGACGCACGTGCTGCTGCACGACTGGTGGGGACGGGTGGACACCGCCCGCGGCATCTGCCACAACCCCACCTATCGGCGCGACGAAATCGTGTCCCTATTGCAAAGCCTTGGGCTGGCCGACCTGACCCTCGAGGACCTGATCGACCTGTCCGACGATCCGCTGGCCCCCGACACGCTGGCCGAGATCGACGGCGTCATCGACCAATATATCCACGAGCGCATTCAGGGATTGCCCGAGGAAGAGTCTCTCAAAGCCCAGGGCGAGTCCCTGCGCAGGCGGGCTCACCAGGTCGGCTTTCACGGAGCCAGCGCGTTGATCGTCATCGGCAGGAGACCCTAACCGACGCCTGTCTCAACCCTGTCCAATTCTTTGCCCTCTGCACAACGACAGAGGGCTTTTCTTTTTAAGTCGTTTCTTGACCTTTTCTTGACGCCTTTCCTCACATCCTTGCCGCATTTTTGATGGGAGACTCAATACACTTTGGGCGAATGGAGGCAGCATGAATGATTTGATTTATATCGGTTTGACGGTCCTGTTCTTTGCCCTCACCTACGGATTTATCGTCGTCTGTGAGCGGCTGATGGAGGAGAAGCCATGAACGCGCTGTATTTGATCGCAGGCGTGATTGCGCTGATCCTGTTCGTTTACCTCGTTTTGGCCTTTCTCAAACCAGAGTGGTTCGGATGAATCTCTACAGCCTGTTTCAACTTGTCCTGTATTTCGTGATTTTGCTTGCACTGGTCAAGCCGCTTGGGACGTTCATGGCGAAGGTGTACCAGGGAGAACCCACTTTCCTGGACCCTGTGCTGGGTCCCGTTGAACGATTCGTGTACCGCCTCTCGGGCGTCCGTGCGGATGACGAGATGGACTGGAAGACCTACGCCCTGGCCGTGATCCTGTTCAACGCGCTCGGGATGTTGGCGCTCTACCTGCTGCAACGGGGACAGGCCTTCCTGCCGCTTAACCCGCAGGGACTGGGGCCTGGCTCCGCTGATTCGGCCTGGAACACTGCCGTCAGCTTTGTCACCAACACCAATTGGCAAGGCTACAGCGGCGAGACCACCATGAGCTATCTCACCCAGATGCTCGGCATGACGGTGCAAAACTTCCTTTCGGCGGCGACGGGTATGGCCGTCCTGGTTGCATTGATTCGCGGCATCGTCCGACATAACACGAAGGGACTTGGCAATTTCTGGGTGGACCTGACCCGCTCCACACTTTACATCCTTTTACCGCTCTCCCTGGTGGTGGCGCTGTTGTTGGTTTCGCAGGGTGTGGTGCAAACTTTCAGCAGGTATCAGACTGTTTCGTTGGTCCAACCGTCAGCGGGAAATGGGACACAGATCATCGCAGTGGGGCCCGCCGCGTCGCAGATCGCCATCAAGCAGTTAGGCACCAACGGCGGCGGCTTCTTCAACGTCAACTCGGCGCATCCGTTCGAGAATCCGACTCCGTTTTCGAACTTCGTCGAAATGCTGTCGATCCTCTTGATCCCCGCTGCACTGTGCTACACCTTCGGAAAGATGGTGGACGACACACGCCAAGGCTGGGTCATCCTGGCCGTGATGACGATCCTGCTGGGCGCGTTCCTTGGGCTGGCGGTGTGGGCCGAGCAGGCGGGCAATCCCGCCCTGGCTGCCCTAGGCATGGACCAGACCCAGTCAAACCTCAACCCAGGCGGCAACATGGAAGGCAAGGAGGTTCGCTTCGGCATTGCCAACTCCGCGCTGTGGGCCACGGTCACGACAGCCGCCTCGAACGGGTCGGTCAATTCTATGCACGACTCGTATATGCCGCTGGGCGGCATGGCGCCGCTATTCCTGATGCAGCTGGGCGAGATCATCTTCGGCGGCGTCGGCTCAGGGCTGTACGGCATGCTGGCCTTCGTCATTGTGGCGGTCTTCATCGCGGGGTTGATGGTGGGACGCACGCCCGAATACCTCGGCAAAAAGATCGAAGCATATGAAATGAAGATGGCTTCGCTCATACTGCTGATCCCGATCGTGTTGGCGAAGGTCGGCACGGCCATTGCGGTCGTCGCGCCCGCGGGTCTGACCTCCATTTGGAACACGGGCGGCCCGCACGGATTCAGCGAAATCCTGTATGCCTTCTCGTCGGCGGCCAATAACAACGGCTCGGCCTTTGCAGGCCTGGGCGCAAATACGCTGTTTTACAACATCGCATTGGGCATTTGCATGTTCTTTGCTCGCTACTGGTTGATCGTGCCTACGCTGGCGATTGCAGGCTCGCTGGCCCGCAAGAAAAAAATCCCAGTTGGCAGCGGGACCCTGCCGACACACACTCCACTCTTTGCGGCCTGGCTGATCGGTGTCATCCTGATCGTCGGCGCGCTGAGCTTCGTCCCCGCCCTGGCGTTGGGCCCCATCGTCGAGCATTTGATGATCTTTGGATAATGAACATGAACACTCAACTCAAAAAGCATACGGTCTACAGCCGAGAAATTTACCGACGCGCGTTGTGGACCTCGTTTACCAAGCTCGATCCACGCTGGATGGTGCGCAACCCCGTCATGTTCGTGGTGGAGGTCGGCAGCGTATTGACCACCGCCTTGTGGATTCAGGCCTTGCTCGGTGTGGGAGAGGCGCCAACAGGTTTCATCGGGGCCATTGCGCTCTGGCTGTGGTTCACCGTCCTATTCGCCAACTTCTCCGAGGCGGTGGCCGAGGGGCGTGGCAAGGCTCAAGCGGAGTCGCTGCGAAAAGCAAGACAGGATACGCCAGCAAAGAAGGTTCGTTCGAAAGTTGAAAAATTTGAAAGTTCAAACATTGAGCACGAGATCGTCTCATCCACTTCTTTACGCAAGGATGACTTGTATCTCGTTGAAACAGGCGACATCCTGCCTGCGGATGGCGAGATTGTGTCGGGTATCGCCTCGGTGGACGAAAGCGCCGTGACGGGCGAATCCGCGCCCGTAGTACGCGAGGCGGGCGGCGACCGCTCCGCTGTGACAGGTGGCACGCGCCTGCTTTCGGACTGGCTGATCGTGCGCGTCAGCGCGGACCCTGGCCAGGGCTTTCTCGATCGCATGATCGGCATGGTCGAAGGCGCAAAGCGCCAGAAGACGCCCAATGAGATCGCGCTCAATATCCTGTTGGCTGGCTTCACCATCGTCTTCCTGGTGGTGTGCGTCACGCTGCTGCCCTACTCGTTATACAGCGTCCAGGCCACGGGCAAGGGTCTGCCCATCACCATCACCGTGCTGATCGCGTTGCTGGTTTGCCTGATCCCAACCACCATCGGCGGACTGCTCTCGGCCATCGGCATCGCAGGCATGGATCGCATGATCCAGCGCAACGTCATCGCCATGTCGGGCCGCGCGGTGGAAGCCGCAGGCGATGTGGATGTGCTGCTGCTCGACAAGACCGGCACCATCACACTCGGCAACCGCCAGGCGGTGGAATTCCTGCCTGTGGGCGGAGTCAGCGCCCAGGAGTTGGCCGAGGCTGCTCAACTGGCATCCCTGGCTGACGAGACCCCCGAGGGTCGCTCAGTCGTGGTCCTCGCCAAGGAAAAGTTCGGGCTGCGGGGTACCCCCCTGTCATCCCCCCATATTCGGCTCGGTTCTGCCGAATATGGGGGGACCGAGGGGGGCGGGATGCATTTCGTCCCGTTCACCGCGCAGACTCGCATGAGCGGTGTGGACTTCGACGGCGTCTCCATCCGCAAGGGCGCGCCCGATACCATGCTGGGTATGCTCCAGGCCAGCGGCAACCCCATCCCGTCCGACCTGAAACCGACGGTGGATAACATCGCGCGCATGGGCGGCACGCCGCTGGTGGTGACTCGCAACCAGCAGGCGTTGGGCGTGATCCACCTGAAGGACATCGTCAAAGGCGGCATCAAGGAGCGCTTCTCGCAGCTCCGCAAGATGGGCATCAAGACTGTCATGATCACGGGCGATAATCCGCTGACGGCAGCCGCCATCGCCGCTGAGGCAGGCGTGGATGACTTCCTGGCGCAAGCCACGCCCGAGGCCAAGCTCAAACTGATCCGCGAGCACCAGGCGGGCGGCAGGCTGGTAGCCATGACAGGCGATGGCACCAACGACGCGCCCGCCCTGGCTCAGGCCGATGTGGCTGTGGCAATGAACACGGGCACCCAGCCCGCGCGCGAGGCCGCCAACATGGTGGACCTCGACAGCAACCCCACCAAACTGATCGAGATCGTGGAGATCGGGAAGCAGTTACTGATGACGCGCGGCGCGCTAACCACTTTCAGCCTGGCGAACGATGTAAGCAAATACTTCGCCATCATTCCTGCCGCCTTCGCCTCCACCTATCCACAATTGCAGGCGCTGAACTTCATGCGGCTGGCTACACCCGAAAGCGCCATCCTCTCGGCGGTGATCTTCAATGCGCTCATCATCATCGCGCTGATTCCGCTGGCGCTGCGCGGCGTGCCCTATCGAGCCGTGGATGCCGCCCACTTGCTGCGTGACAACCTGCTGCTTTATGGCGTGGGCGGATTGATCGCCCCGTTCCTCGGCATCAAGTTGATCGATATGCTGCTGGTCGCCCTGCATTGGGCATAGAAGGAATAATGTCACGTCCTACATCTCGTCCACGATGGTGGCAGTTATATCTGACCCTTCCGCTCTTGCCGGCATTGTTCCTGGTCGAGAGGCGACTCAGGTTATCGGCGGGAGGTCATCTGGCGGCGCAGATCGGGATCGTGTTGCTGATCTACGGACTGATCGACCTGTGGCTGCGGGCCAACGCCAGGGCTTTGGCTCAAGTGGATCGGGACAAATTCCACGAGACGATCATCATCAATCCCATCCCACCGCGCCGCTTATCCGACCGACGCTCCCTGTTCGAATTTCCCGATACGGAAATCAAGGGCACATTGAGCGACACTTTTGAAATAGACGTGATCGATGCTGAATTTCTCCCCGTTGAGGATTCCAGAATGGATCTGAAAAAGGAATAAACATGATTTCTCAATTTCGTCCCGCGTTCGTTCTATTACTGGTCCTGACCCTCATCACGGGTGCGATCTATCCGTTGATGGTGACGGGCATCGCACAAATCGCTTTCCCGCGCCAGGCCAACGGCAGTCTGATCGTTATCGACGGGAAAGTGTATGGCTCAAAACTGATCGGTCAATCGTTCGACGATCCGCGCTATTTCTGGGGCCGCCCTTCGGCGGCAGGATACAATGCCGCAGCTTCTTCAGGCTCGAACTACGGTCCGTTGAATCCTGCGCTCATGGATGTGGTTCAGTTGCGCATCGCCGCCTTGAAAGCCGCCGACCCCGACAATCTACTGCCCATCCCCGTGGACCTGGTCACCGCCTCGGGTAGCGGCCTCGATCCGCACATCAGCGTGGCCTCCGCCTTGTATCAGGTCCATCGTGTGGCGCAGGCACGAGGTCTGAGCGAAGCGGATGTAAAGGCTCTAGTGAATAAATATACCGAGGGGCGTCAGTTCGGTTTCCTGGGCGAGCCGCGCGTCAACGTACTGGAGCTCAATCTCGCCTTGGATGGAATGCAATAAATGGTCAGAGGGGCTGCCTAATATCATGTCCAGGGCAGCCCTTCTCAAGGATCGAAAATCATGAAAACCCCAGACTTTTCGCGTCTGTTGAATATGGCAAAAGAGACGTTTTCCGCCGTGGCATTCATCTCGGGAACGACTTTTATCCTGATGATGGCTCAACGAGAGTTGATCGGCGAAGGCGTGATTGCCATGGTCTTCCTGCTTGGAGTTGCCTGGAGCGCATACCACTGGGGGTTGGGTGCGGGCATGAGCGCGGCGCTTACGGCATCGCTCATGTTCGATTTCTTTTTTATCCGCCCCTACTTCACTTTCACCGTTGCCCGACCAGAGGGGATTCTAAGCCTGGTGATTTTCTTCCTCGTAGCCATCGTCATGGTGGAACGTATTCAGGCTACCCTTTCCGCGGCACACGCGAGCGAAAGGGAGGCCATTTTGATGTACGAATTCACCACTGTGCTGGCTGGTCTGCGCTCACTGGACGCCATTGCCCGTCGAGTAGCTCAATTTGCACACCAACGCTTTATGGCGGATGCAGTTGTCGTTATCCTTCGCCAAAAAGGGAAGAAGGAAACTTTCAATGCGCAGTCTCCGCAGGATAAAACTCTGACAACAAAACCTGATGTCGTCTTGCCCCTGATCGACTCCTGGGGGCTGGTTGGAGAGATGCAATTCTGGCGCGGAGAGGAATTAGATCTTCCTTCACCAGAGAGTCGACTCTTCCGAAATGTCGCCTTGCAGATCGGGCTGGCAATCGAAAGGGTGCAAATTACCGAATACGAGATGGAACGCGCAATGCGGGAAGGTGCTCCTTCGTGACTGTTCGTTTTTACCGCGCAAATCTGTTTCATTTGCATTTTTCCGACCAATCTCTTGATAACATCTTGACTCGATCAGGCTAAATCTTGTCCCCTTTTTGACACACAAATCGATA
>CAZGFR010000085.1:0-14621 GCA_964524485.1 uncultured Anaerolineaceae bacterium
AATTTCTTGAGGACGGGGTCGATGGAATCCGCTTCAGCCAGTAACTCAGACTTGTGTTCGTAAATCTTCAGCCGCGCCGAGTGGACGTCGTCCACGTCCAGCAGTTGCATCTGTCCGATCATCTCGGGCGCCGAGCAGGTGGCCTGAAATCCGCCGCCCGCGCGGGCCAGCTTGGCCATGAACGAGGCCCCCGCCACCACCGACGGCTCCTCGAGCGTCATCGGCACCAGTACATCGCGTCCGTTGACCTGGAAGTTAAGCCCGATCCCCAGCGGCAGGCTGAACAGGCCGACAGCGTTCTCCACCATGTGGTCGGCGGCCTCGGGGGTGAGTCCGCCCGTGGTGAACGGGACCAGGCCATCGGTCGGGAAATCGGCAGAATCGGCTACTTTGCCGCGGCGCTCTTCCAGGGTCAGGTTGTAAAATCCAGAAATGCGGGAATTCGTCATCAGGTCACCTTTTGCGCTATTATATTTCGTCTGCCCGCCAAAATCTATCAAAACTGACCCGAAATTGGCCTTGCAAGGTCTCGACAAACCCTTCGTCGTTTTGAATCCAGACAAAATTTGGATATAATACCGTTGAGGTGTCTTAAATGCTATTAACGCGCGAACAGCTCCAGGACCGTCTGATCGCCTTGCATCAAGCCAGCCTGGAATTGGTGAAGGACGTCTCGCTGGAGACGCTGCTCGAACGGATCGCCACCCTGGCCTGCGACCAGGCTGGAGCGCGCTATGCCGCCTTGGGGGTGTTGGATGAGGATGGCAGCCTGAAGCAATTCATCACCGTGGGAATGAGCAAAGACGAGATCAATCGCATCGTCCACCCGCCGCTGGGGCTGGGGTTAATCGGCGAGTTGATGGACCGTTACGACCCGCTGCGCCTGCCCGTGCTGCAGGAACACTCCAGTTCGGTGGGATTTCCCGCCCATCATCCCCACATGGCTTCCTTCCTCGGGGTCCCGATCCGCGCGGGCGACCGTCAGCTGGGCCAGATCTACCTGACCGAAAAGCTGGATGCCCCCGAATTCACCTCCGACGACGAGATGATCATCCAGATGCTGGCAGCCAACGCCGCCGCCGCCATCCAGAACGCGAACCTGTACGAGCAGATGCGCGAACACGACGCCGCCGTCACCCGCCGCAACGAGGACATGGCCCTGGTCAACGATATTGCCTCCACGCTGACCGCTTCGCTGGAGCTGGAAGAGATCCTGAACAAGTCGCTGGCGCTGGTGATGAACTATATGAAAGTGGAGGCGGGCGAGACCTTCCTGCTGGAAGAAGACCGCAAGACCCTGCGCATGGTCTTGCATCGCGGCGAGGCCGCTGAAGCTTTTTGGAACCAAAATATCTTCAAACTGGGGGAAGGGTACGTGGGCATGACAGCCCAAAAAGGTGAACCCCTGCTTAGCACCAACCTGCTCACCGATGACCGCTTTGCGCGCCAGGCTGTGGTCAAGGCGGGATTCCGCCAGATGGCCTGCATTCCGCTGCGCTCGGGCGAGAACATCCTGGGCGTGTTGAGCATTGCCACCCGCCATACCATGCCCTTCGATGACCGCAGCATCCAGATGCTCTCCGCCGTAGGCAACTGGGCGGGGTTGGCCATCGAGAATGCCCGTCTGCACAACAACGCCCGCCGCCTGGCAGTGCTGGAGGAACGTGACCGCATCGGCATGGACCTGCACGACGGCATCATCCAATCCATCTACGGGGTGGGGCTGGCCCTCGAAAGCGCCTACCACACCATCGACGAGGATCCCGCCCAGGCCAAGACCCGCGTCCAGAAATCCATCGACGGGCTGAACCAGGCCATTCGCGACATCCGTACCTACATCCTCGACCTGCGTCCGCGCCAGCTTGGCAACGACGGACTGATGGCGGGCCTCAAACGCCTTGTGACCGAATACCGCGCCAACACCTTTGCCGAAGTCAACCTGACGGGTCCCCGCTCGGACCTCAAGGAGATGCCTCACTCGCACTCGCTGGCGCTTTTCCACATCTGCCAGGAGGCGCTGGCCAACGCCGCCAAGCACGCGGGCGCAAAAAAGGTACAGGTCTCGGTGTGGACCACCAAGGAGCGCGTGCTGTTGGAGATCCACGACGACGGGCGCGGCTTCCACCTCGAAAAGATGGCCACCACCATCGGCCACGGCCTCTCGAACATGCAGACTCGCGCCCGCGGCGTAGGCGGCGAAATGGACATCAACTCCACGCCGGGGGAGGGCACGACCATCCTGGCCTGGGTGCCGCGCAACGTCAAAGCGTGAAAACGGGAATCCCTGAACGATTCACAAAATTGAATCACCGAATCCTGGGTTTCACGAACAGGCTTGAAAATCGGCTTTCACCCCCCATATTTTAAGGCAGATATACCCATTTATGGCATTTGTACTGCGCAATGCCCATATATGGGGGTGTGGATAACTTTTTCAGACGCTTCTGGCTGAAACAAATGTTCGAGATGGCAAGCCCGTTGAGGCCTTTCGCATCAATCATTCTTTAACATTGAGTAACCTTAAAAAAACGGATGTTTTTAACCTAGCGTAGGCCAGCCGTGTTGGTAAACCTTCCTATCTTCTGCTAGAATAGGGGCACGCTGAAAGATGGATGCGCGGCCCACCACGAAGCATCCATGAACCCCTGAAGCTCGTTTGTCAAATATTCATAGTCCTCAAGTCACTAAGCCGCGGCAGGTTGGCGGGTTAGTTTTATCTACCCTATCCCCTCGCAAAGGGAGCGACCGTTTATGAATGCAGAGCAGGCCTGGCAGTCCGTGCTTGGACAACTCCAGATGGAAATGCCCCGGGCGTCCTTCGACACCTGGGTTCGTGATACCCGCCCTGTTTCCTACGACAAGGGCGTTTTGACCGTGGGTGTGCGCAACGCGTACGCCCGTGATTGGTTGGAGAGCCGCCTGGCCAGCAACGTCAGCCGTTTGTTGATCGGTATCCTGAATGCGAACGTGACCGTCAACTTCGTGGTTGTCAACGCGGATGAACCCATCCCCGCCGCCACGGACCCCGAGCCTGCTCCCGCCTCGCTGGAGATGACTCCGCCCGAGCGTCCCCGCAGTACCACCCTCAACCCCCGCTACATCTTCGACACCTTCGTGGTCGGTTCGGGCAACCGACTGGCGCACGCCGCCTGTCAGGCTGTGGCCGAAAAGCCCGCCCGCGCCTACAATCCGCTCTTTCTGTACGGCGGGGTGGGGCTTGGCAAGACCCACCTGTTGCATGCCATCGGCAACGCCTGTATCGCGCGCGGACTGAACGTGCTGTACGTGTCGTCCGAAGAATTCACCAACGACATGATCAACGCCATCCGCACGCATACCACCCAGGCCTTTCGTGAAAAGTATCGCTCGGCCGATGTGCTGTTGATCGATGACATCCAGTTCATCGCGGGCAAGGAATCCACGCAGGAAGAATTCTTCCACACCTTCAACACCCTGCACGGACAGGACAAGCAGATCATCGTCTCGTCCGACCGACCGCCCAAATCGTTGGTCACGCTGGAGGAGCGCCTGCGCTCCCGCTTCGAGTGGGGCCTCACCGCCGACATCCAGCCGCCCGACCTGGAAACCCGCCTGGCCATCCTGCGCTCGAAGGCCGAACGCACGGGCCGCCACATCCCCGACGAGGTGCTCGAGATCGTCGCCCGCCGCGTCCAGTCCAACATCCGCGAACTGGAAGGCGCGCTCAACCGCATCATTGCCTTCGCCGACCTGAGCGGCACCCCCCTGACGCCCAAACTGGTGGACCTGGCCCTGGCCGACCTCCTGCCCCAGCGCAGCGACCTGGCTCCCGAGAAGATCATCGAGCTGGTGGCCCGCGAGTGGCAGACCTCCGTCGAGGCCCTGCTCGGGCGCGACCGCTCCCAGAAGATCGCCCAACCGCGACAGGTGGCCATGTACCTTTTGCGCAAGAAAACCGATGCGTCCCTGCCCCAGATCGGCGAGGCGCTCGGCGGCCGCGACCACACCACGGTCATGTATGCCATCGAGAAGATCGACAACGAGATCAAGATCAAGACCGACCTGCAGAAGCGCATCAGCATCATCGAACAGCAGCTCTACAGCGGAGCTGCCGCAGCCTGACCGACCCTTCAGCCCGCAGTCTTCTGCGGGCTTTTTATTGCCTGCCGTTCTCCTTAGGCTGCCATTCTTGGTGGTGAGGCCGCCGTCTCAGGCGATTGTCTGCAAAGCCCAATTCAAATAATTGCTTAAAAAGTCATCCCACTCGATCGAGTGGGATGACTTTTGCATTTCCTTCTCAGTTCCTAAACCCCGTACTTCTTTCTCAATTCCTCTGCGGCGGCGTTCAGTTCCTCCGCGTTCCTCTGGATCTTCTTGATGGCCGCGACCGCATCGTCCACACCCTTTGGCCCCGCGCGGAAGACCGCTTCGTCCAGCCAGACCGCTTCATGTTCGCAGGCGCGCGTGGACTCAGGCAGGTGCATGGATTTGAAATCAAAGTACTGCGGAAAGGCGTTGGGCACGGCCAACTTCGACCTCTGCGGCTGGAACAATTCATAGTTGTGCATGGCTTCATAACCGACCCAGCAATCGATCCCTTCCGCGTCCAGCGCGCCGCACAGGAGATCGTGTTCCATGCCGAACTTCTGCGGGTCGATCGCAAAGATGTACCGATAGAAGGAACGGGTGGTGTGACGCTCATCATGTTTCATCACCCGCACGCCGGGGACTTCGCTGAGCGCTTCGTCCATATAAGCTGCCATCGTTTCGCGCTGCTTCGCCTGTTCAGGGAAGCGTTCCACCCCGATCAAGGCCATCGCCGCCTGCAACTCGCTCATGCGGAAATTGCCTCCCTGAACGGCGAGGCCGTTCTTGTCCTCTCCGCCGCCGCCCAGGGCATGTGGACGTCCGCAGTCGATGATCGAGGCGGCCAGCGCCGCATGCTCGGCGGATTTGCACAGCAGGATTCCGCCCTCGCCCGAGGTCAGAGTCTTCGACGACTGCAGGGAGAACGAGCCAAAATGGCCGATCGTCCCAGCGCCCATCCCGCGCCACTTTGCGCCGTGAGCGTGCGCGCAGTCTTCGATCACGATCAGGTTGTACTTCTCCGCCAGCGCCATGATGGCATCCATATCCGCCATGTTCGAGCCCAGGTGGACAGGGATGATCGCCTTTGTCTTCGGCGTGATGGCTTTCTCCGCCGCTTTGGGGTCGAGGCAATATGTGTTGGGGTCCACATCCACGAGGACGGGGATTGCGCCCGCTCCCATCGGCGCGGAGGCCGTGGCCTGGAAGGTGTAGGCGGGCACGATCACCTCGTCGCCCCAGCCAATGCCTGCGGCGCGCAACGCCACTTCCATCGTGATCGTCCCGTTGACCATCGGCACGGCGTACCCGCCGCCCTGCAGTTCGGAAAATTTCTTCGCCAACTCCGCCGTTTTTGGACCCGGGTATGGATACCCGCCCCAGCGGCCCGACTTGACGACTTCCACCACCGCATCGATGTCCCGCTGGTCCCACACGGGCCAGGCGGGATACGGCTCCGTTCGGGATTTGGGACCGCCCAGGATCGCTAATTCAGACATAAGATTCTCCTTTGTTTTGATCTACAACAAACTTCTTATTCCAGCCATCACACTCGGCCCGATATCCTTCCCGATGGAGTTGGTCTCTTCGTAGTGTTTGCCCGGCTTGAAGGGGTTCCACGGATATTTGAAATCTTCGACGGGCAGGATGTAGCCCAACTCGTCGTTCGCCAGCCCGACCACCCCTGTGACTTGCGCTCCCGCCTCTTTCATCCACGCCTTGAGCTGCAGGCCCAACTTGGGCAGCAATTCCCCCGGGACCGTCGCCAGCCACAGCCCGCCGATCTGGATGAGATTGACCTCGGTGGTCACATGGCCATTCCTGTCTCGCACGTCGGGCAGGAGTTTGCGCCAGAAGGCAATTTTGTACAACGGGTTCGTCAACTTGGCCTTGATCTCTTTCTTTTTTATACTAACTCCTGGCTGTTGATTCGCGGACGTCACCTCCAGCGCTTTGACGCCTTCCTCTGCCAGTTTTCTGCCCATGGAGTCGGCTTCTTCGAAAGAGTGGTCTTTCACGTCGGGCGTCATCATGCCGCCCAACGCGCCCGCGAAGAACATGCACGGGGCGCCCGTCCGCCGTTCGGTTTCTTCGCGCAGGGTATGGACATAGTCTGCGGTGATGTTCGGGTTGTGTTCCCATAACACTTCGGGGTGGCAGGGCAGGTTCATGCAGGTGAGGAGAGGGGTCTCGTCTTCGCTCACGAATTGGAGGAGAGTCAACTCATGGTCGAGGATCTCGGGATTGCGGGCATTCTTGATCAGACCCGGGACGTGGACCGACGTCCATTTGGCGGAAGCAGGCCTGAGGTCGACCACAGAAGCGGCGATCGTGTCCGCGATGGTTTGCCTGGTGGCCGACATCCACACCTCGTCCACGCCGCGGGTTTTGTCGTCGGGTCCCCACAGCCCCATGGTGTCGGGTCCGTGATGGGTGTGCGTGGAGGCGATGACGATCTGGGGATTTGGAACCTTGAAGGCCTTCGAGGCCTGCAAGGTCTCGAACACCTGGAGCACATCGGGGCGGAAGAAACCGATCAGGTCGAGCGCGACCAGCATGAGCGTGATGTCTTCCGTTTGGATGGCGAGCGCGCGGACGTACAGGTCGTCGTGGATGGTCGTGGCGCGGCGATTTTGGCCGAAGCCCGCAAGATACACGGGCCTGTCGAGGGAAGGTGTGATGACGTTTTGGGCATATCCGATTTTCATTTGATGATCTCCTTTGCCGTGCGGATCATCTCGTTTCGCACGGCGTATCCGTCGAAGCCAGCCTGTTCCATGCCGAGGATGACCGCCCCCACCACAGGCGGGCAGTCGAGCCGAACCAGTTTTGCTTTGGGACAGTGTTCGAGCACGATCTTCTCCATCGGGGCGGCGATGATCGCGCCCGCTTCGAACACGCTGCCCGATTGGACCACTTCCACTTCTTCGTCCTCCATTTCGATCTGGCGCGCTACCGAAACCGCCAGCCAGCCGAGTTCCTCGCCCGCCCAGCGGATCACATCCTGCGCGGCGGCATCGCCTTCGCGCGCGGCTTGAATGACCTGAACCGCGATGAACGGGAACAAATGATATTGGTCGTTGGAAAGGCCTTCCATCAGGTCCATTTCGTTTTTCGCGTCCGTCGCCTCGAGGTAGATCTGCGTCAGCTTCGTGGGCGGGATGCGTCGGATCCAGGCATGGTTGACCTTCTGCAGCCCATGTTGGACGATCTCGATGCCGCCGCCGTTTTCGCCGAACGGAGCGCCATTGCCGACGATGCGGCCTTCTTTTCCAGTGCGATTTCGCCCGCGGCAGTTGTTCGACGAGCCCGAGGTAACGTTCACCCCGATCCCGCGGGTGGCGCCTGCGTACAGGCCGTTCCAACCGTCGTTGACGACTTCCAGCGGGCACGCCAGCTTCAACTCGGCGATTGCCCGCAAATGCCCGTCCCGGTCGGATGGGAAATCATACCCAGCCACGCCGAAGCCTGCCCCCGCGATCCGAGCGGGGTTCACGCCTGCCATTTCCCTGGCGCCCGCAAACGATTCCTGCAGCGCATTGGACAAGCCATCGTAGCCAACGCCCTGATGGTTTCCGCCCCAGGCCTTGCCGAAACCCGCGCAGCGTCCCTGTTCATCCACGATCAAGGCATGGGTCTTGGATGAACCGACATCGATACCGAGAAAATATTTCATCGAGCGTCCGCCTTTTCCATGAGATCTGCGGTCCTTCCAAAGGGCAACCTGCAAAAGCCCGATGCGCTGACATCACTGTCGACGGCGCATCCCGCTTTCATCGGACCGCGACAGCCTTCCCCGTTCTACTGGACCGATACGCGGCATCCACCACCTTCATGTTCGTCCAGCCTTCCAGCCCGCCGGGGACAGGCGTCCGCCCTTGACGGACGCAGTCCACGAAATGCGCCATCTGCGCATCGTACATCGTCTGCGGACAATGCTCCCTGCGCGGGAATTTAAAGCCAGACTTGACCAGATCGACCTTTTGCGTTCTGGCGTTGGGCAGTTCGAGCTGGGTCGGGAAGAGTTGCCCGAATCCCTGCGTACCATACAACTGTGTCGCCGCCTCGGGACCGTCACTATGCGGCTGCCACCAGCCCGATTCGAAATACGAAGTCGCGCCGTTGTCCCACTCGACGATGACCACGCCCGTATCATCCACGTCGAAATCCTTGTAGTGCGTGCCGATCTTTGCGTACACTGAAATGGGCTGCGGGTCGCCCAGCAAATAACGGGCTGTGTCCAGCGCATGGATGCCCATGTCGGCCATAGCGCCGCCGCCCGCGAACTGTCTCTGCGTGAACCAGCCCGCGGGTCCCCAGTGGGTGTGCACGCCGTATCCCTTGGTGCGGATGATCTTCCCCAACCTCGGCGTCTGCCTTTTCAGCCAGTTGACGTCCTCATCGAACCGCCAGCAGTGCGCCACCATCAGTACCGCTCCGCTTGCCGCGCTGGCTTCCAGCATCTTTTCGGCTTCGCGCGCACTCATCGCCATCGGCTTCTCGACCATGACCGACACGCCCGCTTTGAGCGCTGCGATCGCTTGCGGCGCATGCAGGGAATTCGGCGTGCCGATCACCAGCGCGTCCACGCCGCCCGCCTGGAGCAACTCCTCCACAGTGGAGTATTGATCCTTGATCTTGAATTTCTGCGCGAGCGCAGCGGACTTCTCGGAATACTTTTCCGCGACGGCGACAAGCTGCACATCCTTTTGCTTCTTTGCCGCCTTCGCGTGAATGTTGATGATGTACCCTGCTCCTGCAAATGCAATTTTCACTTTACCTCCAGCGTGTGTGCGATGCCGAACGACAGATTATGCCTGTGGCTGTATTCTGGCAGGATCTTCAACGTGCGGTCGATCGTGTCTTGGGAAATGTTGTTGAGCGGCATGTTACAGGCCTTCAAGGCTTTTTCCAATTTGGTGGTGTCTTGTCCCTGCAGTCGGGCGAACAGCAAAATGGCGGGCCCGACCAGGTCACCATGCGGAAGTCCATGCCCCATTTCGTTTTCAACGGCGTAGGCGAAGTAATGTTCGCTTCCCTCCTCGGGGCGGGAGTGACCGACCTGGTTGCAAAGTTGAACTTCCATGGCGAGACAATCGTAAAGCGTTTTGAGTCCATCCAGGTCGCCGCGGCCTGCAGCTTCGGCGCAGTCGAGCACGCCGCTCAAAATGGATTGGGCGTTGTCGTACACCCACGGGATGAACTCCATGCCAGGGGGATTTTTGCCTTGCTCGTGCGCGAACTTCCAATCCCATGCGCCCGTGGCAATGGACATCACATCCGTGATCCCGGCAGCGCGGATGAAGGCTGGGGCCTTGCCGATCGTTTCGAGGTCCAGGATGAGGCGCTCGGGCACTTTTGTCTCGATGTAGTACACGCATCCATCTTTGCGGATCCCTGATGCGGCGGTGATGAATGCGTCCACCGAGAGGGCGGTCGGAAGAACCACCAGCGACAGGTTGAGTTTGGCAGCCATATATTTGGCAGCGTCGGCGGTTAAGCCGCCCCCCACGGCATAAACGACTTCAAGCGGGTGATGGGTGATCGGTGACTGAAGTTGATCCCAATGCTCCGTGGTTGCTTCGGTGACTTCGATGGAGGCGGTGACGTTCAGCCCGCGCAACGAATCATTCACGGCAAGCCATGCAGGCGCAGAGGTGACGAGCAGAACTTCGCGCCTCTCTTCGATTTCTGCGAAGGGCATGAGGTGAACAAAAGGGAGATTGGGGACTTTCTTGACCATGAGCTGCTTTCAGTTGTGAATTCAAAAACACGATCGTGCAGAGGTTCCGTGGTCGCATTGGCAACACGTCACATCCCTGTCGCTGGGATGATCATTCGTGATAGGTTCATGGGCGCCGATATCACTGCCTTGGCGCGCCCTTACTCCTTCGAGCCTGTTAATTTGATTCCTTGAATAAATGTCTTTTGAGCGAAGAAGAACGCAACGATGATCGGTACGGTAAAGACCACCGAAGCGGCCATCAACTGGTTCCAGACCATGGTGCGCTGGCTTTGGAAATCCTGCAGGCCGAGCGCCATGGTGAAATTGCGCGGACTGGTGAGGAAGAGCAGGGGACCAGTGAAGTCGTTCCAGGCCCACAGGAAGGTGAAGACCGTGACCGTGGCGAGGACCGGCACCGAAAGCGGGATAATCAGGCGGGTGAAGATCTGCCACTCGGAGGCGCCGTCCACGCGGGCGGCGTCGCACATCTCTTCGGGGATGGTGCGGAAGAATTGACGCAAGAGGAACACATCGTAAGCGTTGGCGAAGAAGGTTGGGATGATGAGCGGCAGGAAGGAGTCGCCCCAACCGAGCGTATCGTTGAAGAACAGGTAGATGGGGATCATCGTCACCTGGAAGGGCAGCATCATGGTGGCGAGGACGAGGATGAACAGCAGGTCGCGGCCGGGGAATTTGATTCGCGCAAAGGCGTACGCCACCGGCGTGTTGGAGAACAGGGTGCCGACGATGGAGAAAAAAGCAATGATCAGGCTGTTCTTGAAGTAGACCCAGAAACTTGCGCCCACCCCGGGACGGCTGCCGCGCTCCATGGCGTTGGGAAAATTCTTCCAGTTGAAGTGGACGCGCATGATGGGCTCGGCGATGGTCACCGCGCCCTGCTGGATCTCGTACTGCATTTCCACGGTGGGATTGGCCGGGTCGACGAAGGTGCCCACCCCTTCGGCGATCTTGACGGCCGCCAGTTGGCGGATGCCTCCCTCGGTCCGGACGTTGTAGAGGGGCAGATCCTGGCCGTTTACCGTCACCGTGGCGTTGTCGTAGGGCAGCCAGCGCGGCGGAGTGTGGAACACGTCTTCGTTGGATTTGAAGGCTGTCATCACCATCCATATGAAGGGGATGAGGAAGAACAGGCCGACGACGTTGATGATCGTGTGACTGAACAAGGATTGGAAGAAATCCTGGAGTTTCCGCGAACGGCTGCGCTGGGGTTTGAGAAGTTGAGTGGTCATGGCATCACCCGGCGTAATAGGTATAACGGTCGCTGACCTTGAGGAGCAGGATCGTGCAGATCAGGATGATGATGAACAGCACCCAGGCCATGGCCGAGGCATATCCCATCTTGAGCCAAAGAAAACCGTTCTGGTAGAGGTACACGCTGTAAAAGAGCGTGGAGTTGAGCGGATACCCAAGTCCATGTGAGCCGCGGAAGACGTAGGCCTGTGCAAAATATTGGAATTGTGCGATCACACCGGTGATCAGGTTGAAGAGCGTGATAGGCGAGACCATGGGCACGGTGACGTTCCAAAGTCTTTGCCACCAGTTGGCCCCGTCGAGTTCGGCGGCCTCCAGCAGGGAGGTGGGGACGTCCTGCAGACCGGAGAGGTAGATCACGATCGTCCCGCCCATGCCCCACATGCCCAGCAGGATCAAACCCGGCTTGGACCAGGCCGGGTTGCTCATCCAGTTCGGGCCTTCGATGCCCGCATAGCCTAGTACCGTGTTCAGGATGCCGGTCTGTGGGTTGAGGATCCACAGCCACAGGATCGTGCTGGCCACGGTCGGGACAATGGAGGGCAGGAAATAAATGACGCGATAGATGGATTGCCCGCGCACTTTCAGGTTGAGGAGCACGGCGCAAAAGAAGGATACCAGCAGGGTGAGCGGCACGCCGATCGCCACCATGTACAGGGTGTTGTATAACGAGGTCCAGAACAGGTCATCCTTCAACAGGTCCGCGTAATTCTTCAGCCCGACCCATTCCAGCGGCGCGCGCGAATGATAAATGCTGAAGCTGTAAATGAACGAGACCACCATCGGATAGAGCGTGAAGATGAGAAACCCGATGGTCCACGGAAGCAGGAAGAGCATCGCGATTTTGAAACTCGCGCGGTCACGCGGACTCCACTTCGGAAGTTTCGGGGGCCAGGTCCATTTCCAGCGATTCATGCGTAATTCTTCCATGTCTTCCTCCAATCCGTTTGTTCCTCTCCGCAAAGGCGGAGAGGAACGTCGACCCGATAGGGAGGGCGGCATGGCCGCCCTCCGATGTGTGACATCGTTATTTCAACGCTTCCGCGAGTTTTACTTCGAACTCTGCCTGGAGCGCGTCGAGCAGGGGTTTGGGATCCTCGCCATTATGCACCACCTTTTCGAAGAGGACTCCGTAGGCGTCGTTGAACTCCAGCGAGATCGGCGTGGTGATGACGTAAGTGGCGTTCGGGCTGGCCATCAGGTCCACGAACACCTTGAACTTGGGATTCTGCGTGAAGCACGGGTCCTGCGCAGCCTTCTTGCTGGTGGGCAGGTTGGCGTTGAAGCAGAATTCCTCGGCCACGATGGCCGGTGACATCATCCAGGCCAGCAGTTTGGCAGAGGCATCCTTGTCCTTAGCGCCGGACGGGATGACCGCCACCGTTCCCTGAACCACGGCCGTGTTGGCGCGTTCCGGGTGCGCGGCCGGGGGCGGGAAGGGCGCCACGCCGTAGCTGGCTTCCGGTTTGAAGGCGCTGATGAAGTTCGGCCCGGTCATCCATTCGCCGTCCACGTACATGGCCATCTTGCCGGTATAGAAGGGATAGTCGGCCGACATATACTGGTCAGCCCAGCCGGACGAGAACGCCAGCACCTTGTCTGCGCCGTGTTTGGTGTAGAACTGCTGCTGCCAAAGGAGCGAGTCGATCATCGGCTGGCTGTTGGCGGTCATCTTCGTGCCGTCCTCGTTGTACCAGAAGCCGCCGAACATGCGCACGTACAGGTCGTCATGCGTCCAGCCCTGGTCCGGCAGGAAGCCCACCTGGGTCAGGTTCCCGTTAGCGTCGGTCTTGGTCAGCTTGTCGGCAAACTCGGCCAGTTCCTCCATCGTCTTGGGAGGCGTGTTCGGATCGAGACCGGCCGCCTCGAACATGTCCTTGTTCCAGAACAGGGCGTACATGTCCGTGCCCCACGGCAGGCACAGAATCTGATCGCCGACCTTGCATTGCTGCAGCGGCGCTTCGAAGAAGTCGTTCAAATCGATGCCGCCGGTCTTGATGATGTCTGAAAGTTCCACCACCAGGCCTTCCTTGGCATACGACTTGACCAGGTCGCCGCCGGAGAGCACCAACACATCCGGCGGCTCGGAGCCGGTCAGCGCGGGCAGGATCTTATCCGCTTCGAGCGGCGCGGTCACTTCCACCTTGATGCCGGTCTCGGCGGTGTACTTGTCGAACAGCGTCTGGATCTGCTGGGGGTTGTCGCCCCACTGGATCCACACGCGCAAGACCTGGGGCTCGGCAGGTTTTCCGCCGCCCCCGCACGCCGTCAGCAGCATGGACAACACCAGCACGATGCTCAGAACGCTGAATATTCTTTTACTCATGGGTGATTTCCTCCGAGAAAAAAGGTTTGATCCGATGGGACATTGCGCTTGGAGAATTTTTCTTCGGCGACCTCCTTCTAGGATGGACTCGGACAGCCGCAGGATTCACGAATGACGATCTCTGTCGGCTTCAAAACCAGACCTTGAGCCTGCCCGCCGTTCAACAGGCTTAACAACTGGCGGACAGCTTCCCTGCCCACCTCTTCGATCGGCGCGCGGATCGTCGTCAGGGGCGGGGAGATGTAGCCAGCGAACTCCACGTCGTCGAAGCCGACCACCGCCACATCGTCGGGGATGACTCGGCCGGCTTCCTTCAAGGCGCGGTACACCCCGATGGAGGCGTCGTCGTCGCCCGAAAAGACCGCATCGAACTCGACCCCATCTTGTATGAGTTCTTGCATGGATTGGTAGGCCGTGCCCTGGTCGAAACCGCCGATCGAGATCAGGCTCTCGTCGAAGGGGAGGCCGTGCGCGGTGAGCGCTTCGCGATAGCCGCGCTCACGCCACACCGAATCCTCGTGCCCCTCGGGTCCGCGCAGGAAAACGATGCGGCGCCGTCCATGGGCCTCGATCAAATGGCTGACCAGCATGGAAGCGCCGTCCTTGTTTTCGACCGTGATTACGGGGATGTTCATCCCCTCGGGCGGGGTCTCGTGCATCAACACCAGCGGGAAATTGATCCGATACAGGCGGGCGATCTCGTCCTTTTCGAGGCTGGTGGTGAATACCAGCAGCCCGTCGGTGTTGTGCTCGCCGATCGGTTTGCGCTGAATGGGACGCTCGCTGTGCGTGGAGTAGACCAGTAGCTCGTAACCCGCTTCGTGCAATTGCGACTCGATGCCCTTGAGCAATTGCGGAAAGAACGCGCCGCGGATCTCCGAGAAGACCAGTCCGATCGTGTTGGTCTTGCGGCTGGCGAGTACCCGCGCGGCGGAACGGGGGACGAAGTTCAGTTCGGCGATGGCCCGGCGGACCCGCTCGGCCTTCTCCGCCTGGACGGGGATCTTCCCGTTCAGCACCCGGCTGACGGTGGCGATGGATACCCCTGCATGCCTGGCGACGTCTGAAATTGTGGTGGAATTGGGTCTTGGGTTCATGTGAAAACGCTTTCAGAAAGCGTTTTCACAGTATACAGATTTCTTTCCCACCTGTCAAGCAGTCAGCCAAATTTCTCAGGAAAAGAGGAAATAACCATTTGCAGTATGGAATCAAAAAGGCGGCGTGAGGGCCGCC
>CAZGFR010000086.1:0-13726 GCA_964524485.1 uncultured Anaerolineaceae bacterium
TTTTGTTGAGTTTTTCTGCCATTCAATTAGAAAATTGACAGAGTTCACAAATCCACCTTTTTACGTATAGGTATTGAGTAAGAATCTCAATTACAATTCAACTTATATAGACTGCAAAATCCAATTCAATGAGGTCAGTAGATAGAAAACAAGACGGAAACATCGTTTGCTTCAAATGAGCAAACGGTAGCCCGACGTAGTTCGAGGTATATTATGAATCAACCCCAAATTTTTATTACTACGAAAGATGCACAGAAGCTGCGCGAACTCATTCGGAATGCGTTTCATTCCAATTATCGCGGCAGCGAGTATCTACTGAGCCTCTCATAATTTGGTAAACTTTTTAAGGTAATTTTAGCCTTGTTTTTGGCTTAAAAAGTTTACTTATTAATGAGACGCTCTGTAAAGAAGTTGGAGGAAGAAATTGAGAAAGCATCTGTCGTGGAGCCGGATCAAATTCCCCCGGATGTGATCACACTGAATTCCACCGCGCGCCTGATCGATCAGAACACAGATGAAGAAATGCTGTACACGCTTATGTTTCCTGAAGATGCTGATGTCTCCAAGGGAAAGATATCAATTCTCGCGCCCATTGGGACAGCGATGCTTGGGTATAAGACTGGGGATACATTCGAATGGGATACTTCAAGTGGAGCACGCATTTTTCGTGTAAAAGAGATTCTCTACCAACCAGAGGCATCTGGAGACGAATCATAAACGTCGGATCGTCGCGCAGTAGAGTCACTCCAAAGTCTTTGTCTTAAAATCATAGAGCCTCAGTCTTATCCTGAGGCTCTACTTTTGCTTATGGGCTCTTCCAGCATTCAAAAGCAAACTATCCCGGCGAATACATCTTGTACTGTTCCGGAACCGGAATGCCGCCTTCCCAGACCACATAACGAAAATCATCGGGGGAAGTATTTCCTTCCGAGTTGATCAAGAGCACTTGTGAATCCGGCCCTAGCTTTAGCTCCTCACAAAATTGTTTTCCACTGGGGTGTTGCATAAGATACATGAGAGCACCTAACGTAACAGCGCCTGATTCACCCGAGATAATCGATGGATCGCCCTGCAAGGGCACGCCGTAGACTCGCATCCCCATCGCGGCGACAAAATCCGGGCAGATGGCGAAATAGTCGGCGCTGTCTTTCAGGATCTCCCAGGCGATTGGGTTGGGTTCGCCACAGGCCAGACCGGCCATGATCGTGTCGAGGTCGCCTTCCACGTTATGAGGTCGTCCATCTTCGGCCAGGGCAGAGCGATATAGGCAGGCGGCTTCGGTCGGTTCGATGACACAGGTCTGGATGTTATCGCCAAACAGGTTGCGGTAAAAGCCGATCGTGGCCGCCGCCAGGGAACCGACACCTGCCTGGACAAAAATGTGCGTAGGCTGGCTCAATCCCTGGGCGGCTAACTGCTCCTGCGCTTCACTGAGCATGGTGGTGTAGCCTTGCATCACCCATTTCGGGATGTCTTCGTAACCTTCCCACGATGTGTCGGATATCACTTCCCAGCCGTTTCGGCGCGCGTCCTGATCGACCTGTCGCACGGCGTCATCATAATTCCCATCCACAACTACAACCCGCGCGCCGCTCTTTTCGATCGCCTGGATTCGTCCCTGAGACGTTAATTTGTGAACATAGATGACCGAGCTAAATCCCATTTGCGTAGCAGACCAGGCAACCCCGCGCCCGTGGTTGCCGTCGGTTGCAGCGGCGAACGTGATATCCCCCAACTTTTCCCGCAGTGTCCCATTTGTGAGATCCGCAAAAGATAATTCGTGGTCTTCCAGTCCCAACCGTTTTTGAAGGAGCTTGTAGATCGCGTAGGAACCACCCAACACCTTGAAGGACTGGAGGTCCAAACGGGCCGACTCATCCTTGACCCAAATCCCACCCAGTCCTAACCTGGCGGCAAGATTCGAGAGTCCCTTAAGTGGACTCATCCGGTAACCGGGTAGCTGTCGATGGAAAAGGCGGATCTTGCGCGGTAACTCTGCAGGCAATAGTCCCTCACGCTGAGAGTCTGCCGTCAACGCACGTTTATATCTGTTTTTCGTCCACTGGATCGGCTGTTGAGCCATGAGAAGTTTACTCCGGGCTTGTATTTTCAGCACCTGTGCGCACGAAGAGCACAGAGCTATGAGCATAGTGTACCAGATTCCGGGAAATACTACCCCACCACCCCTCGATGGCGCTGAATCCGCGTGATCCAGCAACAATGAGGTCTATCCCTCGCAGTTCAGAATACGCCAGGATTTGGGAAAATGTACCCGGACGGACCTGGAACCACAACCACCGAACTGCGTATTTTTTCCTACGCAGTTCGGTGGATATCAGTGAGACTCAAAATGCAGAGATCGGCTTTGGCACCTGCATTGAAATCCTTTTTCAGGAAAACAAAATCATCATTTTTGGGTAGGGAATTTTCTGCTTTTTGGTGGTTTAGAAAACGAAGGTTACCGAGTAAAGTTATTGGCAACAGTAGAAAGGACGGAAAATGAATGACAAAAATAGAGAGTTGAACACTGATACGCAGGGGCTTGTGTCGAACTTGCGAAGCATAAGTGTCGGTGAAGAACCCACCCATGCCCTGCCAGTCGCTGTAGGACAGAAAGTGGTCTTCAGCGATGGCTACTCCGGAACAATCACGCATTTACTGGCTGACAAAGATGGGCAAATTGAGAGATTTGTTCTGCTGACCCGCGGCTGGTCCCGCCGCAAGGTGATCATCCCGATGGACCGGATCGAATACAACGATGGAGAAGTTGTTTCTCTATCCATAGCCAAAAGGGATCTACTAAAGCTGCCTACATATCGGCAGGATGTGGTTCTTGTGGCTCTTGTCTATCAGGCTCTGTGGGCAGATACGATCTTGCGTTCGACCGATTATCGACAAATCCATGTAAATGTGGAAAACGGCATTGCCTACCTGTCCGGTTACGTGAGTTTTCCATCCACTAGCTTGCGGGCAGAAAGGACAGCCCTTAAAGTGGACGGTGTATGGAAAGTAGAAAACGACTTAACGATCGACAGCGATTTGAAAATTGCTGTGGCGCAGGCGATTGGCAACGATCCACTCGCCAAGAAGGCTAGAATCTTCGTCGGCGTACATAATGGATTTGTAACCCTAACAGGACAAGCTCCTGGCGTTGAAAGTCGCCGCGCCGCTCAAGAGCAGGCCGTGGCAATGCCGAGAGTGAGAGGTGTGATCAATTCCATTCGCGTTCTCGGATCAGACGCAGGACCTGAAGATCGGCTTATCTGGCAGCCTGTAGTCGGCGCCAGCATTCAAGCGACCGACATGACAATAGGAAAGGTCGAAAAAGTGATCATCGATCCAAACAACCGATTGGTGACGTCAATTCTCGCGAACGCCAAGCTTCCTGAACCGGATGAGTCAGGGCTGAACTGGCCGTGGAGGGAGCGCCGCTACACAGAACGCAGAATCATCATCCCTATCGATGCGGTACGGCATCTAAACTCAGTAAGCGTAGTACTCAGAGAAAAAGGTGTGGTGGTGGCGGGATGCAAAGATTTTGACCCGGGCGCTTATTTCCCGGCTCCAGAAATTTGGGAACCTCCCTATCCCTACAAGCATGTGGACATACTCTTGCCTGAGGATGCTGAAACCGTATAGTGGATCTCTTGCAAAAGTCACGGTTGAGAGTTGAGTTCGAAGTTGTAGATGGCAGCGATCAGATTGAAGCGCAAACCAAAGCGTTTTCGCCGATTACGGTAGCGCTCACTCAGGATGCGAAATATCTTCAATTTGCGAATGATGTTCTCAATCAAAATACGCTTCCTGGATAACTTGCGGTTGGCAGCCTTCTGCACTGAACTCAACGGATGAAGTTTGCTTTTCTTGGCAGGTGTCTGGCTGTTCGAGTGCAGGGCAGTTAATCCTTGGTACCCAGCATCCGCCAAAATGCAAACTTGTTCAGCCACCGCGTTGTAGCCTTGTTTGAACAACTGAAAATCGTGTTGACCTCCAAGGCAGAAATCTGTGGCAAGGATTTGTTCGGTATTCAAATCAGCCATCAACTGTGCTTTTTGGGTATGTCGCTTCTTTTTACCGCTGTAATGCCGTTTCTGTCTTTTTTTGGTCGTTCCACCGGCTGTTCGGTCGCATCTACCAAGACGATTTCGAAGATTGTATCGCTTGGACGCAAGACTTTTTTGCCTGGCAGGTGAAACTGCTTGGATTGGATCAGTGCATTTTCAACCTTTCGGATGGTGCGACAGACCGTTGACTCGCTGACGCCGTAAGTCAAACCAATGTGAAATTCGGTTCGATACTCACGCCAGTACATCAAGGTCATCAGCAACTGGTCCGCCCGACTGAGCGTGGTTGGCCTACCAAAGTTACGCAAGCCTGTTTCCACAACTGCCAGCATTTGTTCAAATGTGCTGCGCTGAACGCCAGTGCAACGTTTGAAGTCTTTATCATGCACCTATTATGTCACAATTATTCAAGAAGTCTATTGAAAGACGCAGAGGTCCATTCGACAAACAGCACTACCGAAAGAGGAATATTGTTAAAAGGCTCATCAATCGTCTAAAGCAATTTCGGCGCATTGCGACCTGCTATGAAAAACGACCCGCCAACTTTGCTGCCATGATTACTATTGCCCCAATTTTCCTCTTTTCAGATTTTGCATACAGGCTTAACTACGGCTATAATTCCCCTGTCATGAAGTACATCAAAGGCCTGGACGGTCTGCGTGCTATCGCATTTTTGCTGGTTTTCATTTTTCATGCTCATTTCATCTACTTTGGCTGGGTGGGCGTGCAACTGTTCTTTGTTCTCTCGGGGTTTCTCATCACAGGCATCCTGCTCGACATGAAACGGGGTCTGGCTCCAGCGGAGTACTTTGTCAAATTCTATGGACGGCGATTCCTGCGTATTTTCCCGCTGTATTATCTGTATCTGTTCCTTATCGCTCAGATTGCAAATTATCTTTTTGAACACAAAATCCGCAGGAATTACATCAATATCTTCTGGGATCAATTTCCGTACGCGCTGGCCTATGTTTATAATTTTTTCATAGCCACCAGCAAATTCACGCTGACCTCGCAGTTCCTCACCCACCTTTGGTCGTTGGCCGTGGAAGAACAGTTTTACATTCTGTGGCCGCTGGTGGTCTTCCTCACGCCCGTGAAACATCTGAAAAAAGTTTTTTTCGCGGCCATCGGACTGGCTCCGCTCTTCCGCCTGGGGGTACTGTTATTTTATCAGCATACGTCATTCAATATACTGGGTGATGCCAATACCGCTGTCTATGGCCTGCCTTTTTCACACTTGGACGCCTTCGCGATTGGCGCGCTGCTCAACCTGGGCGTGACCTTCCCCAAAGCGCGGACCCAATTCCTGGTCCTGCTGGTGGCCTTCCCCGCCCTGGGCATGCTGACCGATTTCCTGTCCACGGGCTCGTGGAACTACAATAACGGTTTCGGCCTGCCGCTCCTGCTACCCAACGCCTACAAACCCGTGTGGGGTTATTCCGTCCTGAACTATCTCTTCGTGCTGCTCCTCTACGGCGTGGCGCACGAGGGTTGGATGGTGCGCGTCCTTGAGCACCGCTGGATGCGCTACCTGGGTAAAATTTCCTATGGCCTGTACGTGTACCACTATGCCACCTTGTGGCTGACGACCGAAGTGCTCTTCCCCAGCGTGAACCCGATCCTTGGGGCGGCGATTGCCCTGGCGCTGACGGTTCTGATCGCCTCGGTCAGTTTCCGTTTCATCGAGAAACCCATCACCGACCTCAAAGACCGCTGGTTCCCCTTCAAGGCGGAGCCAGCCCAAAGTCAGGGATGAGGCCCGGGGGCGGCTCGGAATCTGTGATATACTTGCGTCCGCTCTCCGCAAGGAGGCACATTCTGCCAGGGCAGGCAACGTATGCCCAACTTCACACGCCTGCGGACCTTCCAGCGCGTGCTGCGGACCGAAATGGACGCAGTCGCTGGCGGGGATGAAACAGGCGGAGGCCAAACGCTAGGAGGTTCTTTCCCATGGCCATTATCTCAATGAAGGCCCTGCTTGAGAGCGGCGTCCATTTCGGACATCGCACCAACAAGTGGGACCCCCGTATGAAGCCGTACATCTTCACGGAGCGCAACGGCATTCACATCATCGACCTGCAGCAGACCGTCAAGTTGCTCACGCAGTCCTATAACACCATCCGCGACACGGTCGCGAATGGCGGCACGGTCCTCTTCGTCGGCACCAAGCGCCAGGCGCAGGAAACCGTGCAGGAAGAGGCCGTCCGCTGCGGCATGCCCTACGTCACCGAACGCTGGCTGGGCGGCATGCTCACGAACTGGTCCACCATGTATCAGCGCATCCAGGAACTGGATCGCCTTGAGCAGCTGCGCGACAGCGGCGACATCAACCGCCTGACCAAGAAGGAAGGCCTGTTGATCCAGCGCGAGATCGAGCGCCTGCACACCCGTCTCTCGGGCGTCCGCGGCATGAAGCGTCTGCCCGACCTGCTCTTCATTGTGGATGTCTGCCGCGAAGACGCCGCCGTCCACGAAGCCAACCTGCTCAACATCCCGATCGTGGCGATGGTCGACACGAACTGCAACCCGCAGGGCATCGACTACGTCATCCCCTCCAACGATGACGCCATCCGCGCCATCAAGCTGCTGGTCGCCAAGATGGCCGACGCCGTGCTCGAGGGCAAAGCCTCCCGCAAGGATGAGGAGCCCGAAGAGACTCCTGCCGCCGAGGCCAAGGCCGAGACGCCCAAACCGTCCCGCCGTCCCGCCCGCGCCGCCGCCGAACAGGAAGAGGAAGTGAATGAAGACGCCCTGCTGGGCGCTTCCACCCTTGCCAAGCTGAACGTGACCCGCAATCCCGAAGCCGCTGAAGAAAAGCCAGCCGCCGCCGAAGAGACCAAAAACGAGGCCTAGGCCTGGTTATTCTGAAGAGGAACGAAACATGGAAATCACGACCGAAATGATCAAACAACTGCGCGCCGCCACCAACGCGCCCATGCTGGACTGCCGCAAGGCGCTCCAGGAGGCCGATGGCGACTATCAGAAGGCTGTGGACTGGCTGCGCGAAAAAGGCATGGCCACCGCTGCCAAGCGCGCCGACCGCGTCGCCTCCAACGGCGTCGTCGAGATGTACTCGCACGGCGGTGGACGCGTGGGCGTGATGGTAGAAGTCAACTGCGAGACCGACTTCGTCGCCCGCTCCGAGCAGTTCCGCACCCTGGCCCACGAGATCGCCCTGCAGATCGCGGCCAGCAGCCCCAAGTACATCAAGGCGGAAGACATTCCCGCTGCTGAACTCGAGCATGAGGCGGAGATCGCCCGCGCCCGCGCCAAGGAAGAGGGCAAGCCCGAGAACATCCTGCCCAAGATCGTGGAAGGCCGCCTCGACAAGTATAAGGATGAGGTTTGCCTGCTGCGCCAGACCTACATCCGCGACGAGAGCATCAACGTCGAAAAACTGATCCTGCAAAACGTGGCCGCCATCGGCGAAAACGTGCTCGTCCGCCGCTTCCAGCGATGGGAGCTGGGCGAGAGCCTCGGCTAGTCAGGAAGGCCAACCTTCGGGTTGGCCTTTTTTATAACCAATCCAGACAAGGAGACGTGGGATGAGCGAGTTGAAATACAAGCGCATTTTGCTCAAACTGAGCGGCGAAGCGCTCAGCGGCCCGTCGGGTTACGGCATCGACGTGACCGAGGCCGAATCCATTGCCAGCCGCATCAAAGAGATCAGCGACATGGGCGTGCAGGTGGCCGCCGTCATCGGCGCGGGCAACCTGTGGCGCGGCAAGCAGGGACTCGACCGCGGCATGGATCGCGCCACCGCCGACTATATGGGCATGCTCGGCACCGTGATGAATGCGCTGACCCTGATGGATGCGCTCGAACGCCAGGGCGTGGTGACCCGCGTCCAGTCGGCCATCGAGATGAGGTCCGTGGCCGAGCCCTATATCCGCCGCCGCGCCATCCGTCACCTCGAAAAGGGACGGGTGGTCATCTTCAGCGCGGGCACCGGCAACCCCTTCTTCTCCACCGACACCGCCGCCGCCCTGCGCGGTACCGAAATGGACGTGGATGTGCTCATCAAGGCCACCAAGGTGGACGGCGTCTACGACTCGGACCCCAAGAAGAATCCCAACGCCGTCAAGTTCGACGAACTCTCCTACATCGAAGTACTCAACCGCCGCCTCGAAGTGATGGACAGTACAGCCATCACCCTGTGCATGGAGAACAACCTGCCCATCCTGGTGCTCAACCTGTGGGATTCGCAGGCCCTCATGCAGGCCCTGCGCGGCGAAAAATCGGGCACGCTCGTCCACCACGGCTAGACAATCTCCAGCGGGGCGCGGCGGCAGACTTTCCCAATTTCCGCCGCGCCCCGCTCAGAGTCTCTCAAAATCCCACATATTCTCTCGTAAACCGCCCGCCCCATAGCACAAATTACCGTTTTAAGGTATCCTTATGGCAATGACCCTTACAGGAGGACGAGGTGATTAAAGACATCCTCAAAGACGCTGAAACCCGCATGAACGGGGCCATCCATGCCCTCACCGATGACCTGGCCACCATCCGCACGGGACGCGCCAGCCCTGCCCTCGTGGAACGACTGCACGTGGAATATTACGGCGCCCCCACCCCATTGATGCAGTTGGCCTCGATCAGCATCCCGGAGCCGCGCTCGATCATGATCAAACCGTTCGACCCCTCCACCATGAAGGACATCGAACGGGCCATCCGCACTTCCGACCTGGGGCTGAATCCCAACAACGATGGCAAGGCCATCCACCTCAACCTGCCCCCATTGACGGAAGAGCGCCGCCGCGACCTGGTCAAGCACATGCACACGCGCCTCGAAGAGGCCCGCGTGGCCATTCGCAACATCCGCCGCGACCTGCACAACGACCTGCGCGACTTCGAAAAGGAAAAACTCATCACCGAGGATGAACTGAAACGCGGTGAAGAGGACCTCCAGAAACTGACCGACCGCTTCGTGGAAGACATCAACAAGCACGGCCAGGCCAAAGAAAAAGAAATCATGGAAGTGTAATAACGCGTCCCGCTGTTATTCCTGATCCCCATGAGCAAATCCCCCCTCAATATCCCTGCTGAAAAGATTCCGCGCCACGTTGCCATCATCATGGATGGCAACGGACGCTGGGCCATCTCGCGCGGACTGCCCCGCCTGGCGGGCCATAAAGCGGGCACCGAGAACCTGCGCCGCATCATCCGCGCCACGGCGGAATTCGGCATCAAATACCTCACCATCTACGCCTTCTCCACCGAGAACTGGGGGCGTCCCACCGAGGAAGTGCAGGGGCTGATGGGCATCCTCCAGGATGTGATCGACCGTGAGCTCAACGAACTGCACCAGGAAGGCGTGCAGTTGCGTCACATCGGGCGGCTGGAACGCCTGGATCCCAAGATTCAGGCCAAGGTCCTGAGAGCCATCGACCTGACCAAGGATAACGACAAACTGGTCCTCAATATTGCCTGGAATTACGGCGGCCGCGATGAGATCGTGTGCGCCATCCAGAAGATCATCAAGGACGGCATTCCGCCCGAGGACATTACCGACGAGTTGGTCAGCCACTACATGTTCACGGCGGGCGTCCCCGACCCCGATCTGGTCATCCGCACCTCGGGCGAACTGCGCGTGAGCAACTTCCTCATCTGGCAGGTGGCCTACTCGGAGTGGTACGTCACCCCCACCTACTGGCCTGACTTCGACCGCGAAGAATACCGCCGCGCGCTCGAAACCTACGCCAACCGCGAGCGCCGCTTTGGCAAGGTCTCACCGCAGGAAATGCAGGAGACCAATGCTTAAGCGCACCCTGACCGCGCTGGCCTTGCTGCTGGTCGGGATGCCCACCGTCATCTTTGGGGGACCACTCTTCTTCGTGCTGATCGCCGTCTTCCTCGCGGGCGCCGCCTGGGAGTACACCCAAATGTTCAAGGCGGTGGGATACGACGCCAACGAGTTTCTGACCGTCGGCGGAGTCTTCCTCCTGCTAGCCGCGCGCGACTTCGCGCCGAACCTGGCGGTGCCTGTCTTCGTGGCGCTGCTGTTGATTGCCATGGCAGTCCATCTGATTGCCTTCGAGCGCGGCCGCGACCAGGCCGCGCTTGATTTTGGGGTCACCGTGGGCGGACTGGCCTACATCGGCTGGCTGGGCGCCTACCTGGTCGACATCCGCGGGCTGCCGGAAGGCGGCTGGTATTTCATGATCGTGCTGCCCGCCGTCTGGCTGGCGGACACGGGCGCGTATTCCATCGGCGCGGCCTACGGCAGGCACAAGATGTCCCCGCGGCTCAGCCCCAAGAAGAGTTGGGAAGGCTACGCGGCGGGCGTCTTCACTGCCACCATCGGCGGCGCCTTCTTCGTCTACGCCTACCAGACCTTCGGCTATCTGCCCCAGGGGATGACCCTCTGGCAGGGCGCGCTGCTGGGCTTCATCCTCGGGGCGCTCAGTCCGCTGGGCGACCTGGGTGAGAGCATGTTCAAACGCCAGGCCCATATGAAGGACTCAAGCGACATCTTCCCCGGGCATGGCGGATTCTTCGACCGTATCGATTCGTGGCTCTGGGCCGCGGCGATCGGTTTTTATTTCATCCAATGGTTCATTCTATCCTGACGGAGGCTTGATATGGAATCCCTCGACATCTCTGCCCCCACCCGTAACCTGGCCCTCGACCTGGCCCGCGTGACCGAAGCCGCCGCTCTGGCGGCTGGCCGCTGGATGGGCCGCGGCGACAAGGAAGCCGCCGACCACGCCGCCGTGGAAGCCATGCGCCTGGTGCTGAGCTCCATTTCGATCAACGGCGTCATCATCATCGGCGAAGGAGAAAAGGACAAGGCCCCGATGCTGTTCAACGGGGAGAAGGTCGGCAACGGGACGGGCATTGCCGTGGATGTGGCCGTGGACCCCATCGACGGGACCCGCCCGCTGGCGTTCGGCCGCTCGAACTCCATCGCCACGGTGGCCATCGCTCCGCATGGCGCCATGTTCGACCCCGGCCCGTTCGTGTACATGAACAAGATCGCCGTCGGTCCCGAGGCGCGCGGCAAGATCAACATCGAAGCGCCCGTCACCGACAACCTGCGCGCCATCGCCCGCGCCAAGGGCAAGGCCGTGGAAGATTTGACCACCATCATCCTCGACCGTCCGCGCCACGAGAAGCTGATCGCCGAGATCCGCCAGGCGGGCGCGCGCATCCGTCTGATCCCCGATGGCGACGTGGCCGCCGCCCTGATGACTGCCCAATCCGAATCAGGCGTGGACGTGCTCTTCGGCATCGGCGGAACGCCCGAGGGCGTGATCTCGGCCTGTGCGCTGCGCGCCATGGGCGGCGAGATCCAGGGCAAACTGTATGCCCGCGACGAGGACGAACTCCGCCGTGGACGCGAGGCGGGCTACGACTTCGAGAAGATCCTGACCATGGACGACCTGGTCTCTTCGGAGGATGTCTTCTTTGCCGCCACCGGCATCACCGACGGCGAGCTGCTCAAGGGCGTGCGCTATTACGGCGACGGCGCCACCACCGTCTCGCTCGTGGTGCGCGGCCTGACGGGCACGGTCCGCGAGATCACCGCCCACCATCGTCTCGACAAATTACACCACCTGAGCGCCATCCACTACTAATTTCAAGTAAAAAGCCAGCGGACTGCTGGCTTTTTGATTCACAGCTCCATTCCTTCCAATTCCTCCCAACGCGCATACGCGCGGGATAATTCCTCTTGCAATTCGTTCAATCGACCCACGGCGCGGGTGATCTCAGCTTCGGCCTGCTGATAGAACGCGGGATCAGCCATCGCGGCGGTCCGTTCGTGGATCTCGGCTTCGAGCGACTCGATGCGCTGCGGCAATTCAGCCAGTTCGCGCTGACGAGCCTCCCGCTCGCGCTTTTCCTTGTAGCTGGGTTTCTTCGACACTTCGGCAGATTCCATCGGCGCGGATTTACGCGGCTTCTCCTCGACTTTGGGTTGGTCCGCCGCCCCATTCTGACTCAACCACTCGTCATACCCGCCGACAGTTTCGACCACGCGGCCCGAGCCGTCCAGCGCCAGCGTGCTGGTGACGATGTTGTTCAGGAAGGCGCGGTCGTGGCTGACCAGCAACAGCGTGCCTTCGTAATCGAGCAGCAAGTCTTCGAGGATCTCCAGCGTTTCGAGGTCGAGGTCGTTGGTCGGCTCGTCCATCACCAGCAGGTTGGCTGGCCGCGCGAACAGCCGCGCCAGCAGCAGGCGGTTGCGTTCCCCGCCTGAGAGGGCCGTGATGGGCGCCTGCACGCGCTCCTTCGAGAACAGGAAATCTTCCAGATAGCCGATCAGGTTGCGGGTGCGGCCGTTGATGGTGACCGCGTCGCGCCCCTCGCCCACGTTGTCCAGAATGGACTTCGACTCGTCCAGTTGCGCGCGAAGCTGGTCGAAGTAGGCGATCTCCAGATTTGTGCCGTGCTCGATCTCGCCCGTTTGCGGCTTCAGTTCGCCGAGCAACAGCCGCAGCAGGGTGGTCTTGCCCGAGCCGTTCGGGCCGATGATGCCGATCTTGTCGCCGCGCTGGATGGTGGTGGTCAGATCCGTGACGATGGGCCTGTCGCCGATCGAATAGCTGACATTCTCCGCTTCGATGACCAGCCGCCCCGAGCGCTTCTCGGCCTGGATCTGCATGCGGACCTTGCCAGGCTGTTCCCGTCGCTCCAGCCGCAGTTCGCGCAGACGCTTGAGCGCGCGGACGCGTCCCTCGTTGCGCGTGCGGCGCGCCTCGATGCCTTTGCGGATCCAGGCTTCCTCCTGGGCCAGTTTTTTGTCGAAGAGCACGTTCTGTTGAGCCTCGGCGGCCAGCATGGACTCTTTGCGTTCGAGGAAAGTCTCGTAGCTGCAATTCCAGTCGAAGAGGCGGCCGCGGTCGAGCTCGACGATGCGCGTGGTCAGGCGCTGCAGGAAGACGCGGTCATGCGTGACGAACAGCAGCGTGCCGCCCCAGCGTTTGAGGAAGGTCTCCAGCCAGTCGATGGAGGCGATGTCGAGGTGGTTGGTCGGCTCGTCGAGCAGGAGCAGGTCAGGGTTCCGCACCAGACCGCGCGCCAGCAGCACACGGCGCTTCATCCCCGCCGAGAGGACGTCGAATTGCGCGTTCGGGTCGAGCTGCATGCGCGCGATGACCTGGTCCACGTGGAGCTGGCCGCGCCAGTGATGCTCATCCTGCGCGGATTTGCGCGCCTCCAGTCCGCTGGCGACGATGTCGAGCACCTTGCCCTCGATGCCCGCGGGCACCTCCTGCGGCAGATAGGCCACGCGCAGATTCTGCTGACGGGCCAGCACCCCGCTCTGCGGCAGGATGTCACCGTTCACCAGCTTGAGCAGCGTGGACTTGCCCATGCCGTTACGGCCCAGCAAACCCACCCATTCGCCCTGCTCGATCTGTAAATTGATGTTGTCAAAAAGAAGCGGCCCGCCAAAGCCCAGGCTCACTTCCTGCAAGCTGATCAATGCCATGAATGATTTCCTTTGAAGGCACGAATATACTACAAAAAAACGGCAGGGCAAGCCGTAGCCTGCCCTGCCGTTACTATGCGGTTTTCTTTCTACGGCAGACTAAACGTCCTCACCAAGAACACCGCCATCTGGGCGCGATTAACAACCGTGGACGGGCAGTAGTTTCCGCCGCCACAACCGGCAGTGATTCCTTCTACAGCCAGTTGCTCAATCCAGGCAGCAGCCCAGT
>CAZGFR010000087.1:0-13685 GCA_964524485.1 uncultured Anaerolineaceae bacterium
TGCCGCCGCGCCGGACACGCGGCGGCTTTCATGTTAAAATAGCCAGCGGAGGGTTCCGCCTTGAAGAAATTTGACCTCGTCATCGAAGCCGTCCGTTACGAAAACGGACAAATCACCCAGGTGCGCGCCTACGAACGCCGCGGCGCCACCTTTTCCGACCGCGTCCTGATCGACCGCGCGGACCTCGTCCAGCGGCTGGAGAAGGGCAAGAAGGCCGTCGCCGGCCAGCGCAAGGAATTCATGGCCAGCACCTTCGAGCTGGGCAAACCCGTCCACACGGTCGGCAAGTTCGTGTCCACGCGCGCCGACGCCAGCCGCGACGAGCTCGAGGGTGTGCCCGTCCTCTAGTCTGCGCGTCCCGGGAGTCCCATGAGAATCATAGATAAAACCCCGCTCCAGAACGAAAAAGGCCAGATCGACCTGGTCGGCCGCATCCAGGGGACGTTGAAGTACGGCCTGAGCTGGTACGGCGAGCTCGAAGCCCAGAAGACGGTCATCGCCCAATTGGACCGCCTGCTCGAAAAGGGCTACGTGCTCATCCGCAACTTCAACCTGCCCGGCAGTGAGGTCATCGTGCCGATGATCCTGCTGGCCCCGGTCGGGGTGTACGTCATCTACGTCACGCATCTCAAGGGCTTCTACGAGGCCAAGGGCGACCAGTGGAACAGGGTCGACCAGGGCCGCTCGCTGGCCGCGCCGCGCAACCTGCTCAGCATCGCCGACCGCCTGGCGCAAGCCACGCAGAAATACTTCGAGATCCAGCGCATCAACCCGCCCGCCCGCGTCGAGCCGGTCTTAATGGCCGCCGACCCGGGCCTCAACCTCGACAGCATGCGGCCCATCATCCGCGTGGTCAAGAGCGACGCCATCAACCAGTTCGCCGGCTCGCTCCTGCAGGGACGTCCGCTGCTGCGCAACGAGCAGGTCTACGACCTGGCCGACCGCATTGTCAACCCGCGCCCCGAAGAGGAACTGGCCGAGCCTGCGCCGACTCCCTCGCGCGCCAAGGCCATCTTCGACGCCGGCAAGCCCGCCGCCAACGACCTGTCCTTTGCCCTGGAGGACGACACCCACATCGCTCCCAACGGACTCCCGCTCGGCCCGAACGAGACCACGCCCATCCGCACCCTGCCCGGAGCCGACTCCGCGCCGAAGAAGAGATTCATCCTCGGCCTGACCATGGTGCAACTCGTCATCCTCGGATGCATCCTGCTGTTCTGGCTGTGCTCCATACTGGTCCTCGGCGGGTACGTCGTCTACTTGCGGAACAATCCGCTCTAAAAAACAACGCTTTGACTCCCGTCTTTCTGTCCATCATCATTCCCGCGCATAACGAGGAAAAGCGCCTGCCCCGCACGCTGGAGCAGGTCTTTGCTTTCCTCGAAAAGCAGACCTACACCGCCGAGGTTGTGGTGGTGGAGAACGGCTCCGCCGACCGCACTCTCGAGATCGCCCAGTCCTTTGCGGCGCAGCACCCGCAGCTGCGCATCCTGCAAAACGACGAGCGCGGAAAAGGGCTGGCCGTCCGCCGCGGCATGCTGGAGGCGCACGGCCAATTCCGCTTCATCTGCGACGCCGACCTCTCCATGCCCATCGAAGAGATCGTCAAGTTCATCCCGCCGGCGCTGACCGATTTCGACGTGGCCATCGGCTCGCGCGAAGCGCCCGGCGCGGTCCGCTACAACGAGCCCGCCTACCGCCACTGGGGCGGGCGCGCCATCAACCTGATCATCCGCCTGCTGATCCTGCCCGGCTTGCAAGACACGCAATGCGGCTTCAAATGCTTCAGCGCCGAAGCCAGCCAACGTCTCTTCAAATTGCAGACCCTGCCCGGCTGGTCCTTCGACATCGAGTTGCTCTTCCTGGCCCGCCGCGCGGGCATGCGCATCCACGAGATCCCCATCCACTGGTACTTCGGCGAAGGCAGCAAGGTCAGCGCCGTGCGCGATGCGCTCAACATGATCCGCGACATCTTCCGCATCCACGGCAATGCCCGTCGCGGCATGTACGGATAATGCGTCCCACCCCCGACCTGACATTTGAATCCCCGCTCTGGGGATGCGGCCTGCATCACCTTGCAGGATTGGACGAAGCGGGACGCGGCGCCCTGGCTGGTCCCGTGGCGGTGGGCGCGGTCATCCTCCCCAACGACTCAAACTTATCCTCGACCCTGGGCGGGCTGCGCGACTCCAAGCTGATGACTCCGCTCGAGCGTTCCCGCCTGGCTCCGCTCGTCCAGGCCTGCGCGTGGACCTGGGGCGTGGGCTTCGCCTCGGCTGAGGAGATCGACGCGTTGGGCATTGTCCCTGCCACGCGGCTGGCCGCCACCCGCGCCCTCTCCGCGCTGACACTCTTCCCCGACTACCTGCTGACCGACTTCCGCCTCGAACTCCCCGAACTGGACCTGCCGCAATCGGCCATCGTCAAAGGCGACCAGAGATCGCTCAGCATCGCGGCCGCGTCCGTGCTGGCCAAGACCGCCCGCGACGAACTGATGCGCGAACTGGACTCGCAATACCCGGGTTATGGACTGGGAAAACACAAGGGCTATGGCACGCAGGTCCACCGAACGGCCATCCTGCGGCTGGGTCAGTCCCCCATTCATCGAAAAACATTCAAAACAAAACCGTAAGGGCGGGTGATCCCGCCCTTACGTTATATGGCGCCAAATTCTTGCGCCACCTGTTCCTCGATCTCAGCCGAAAGCGGGAGCAGCGGCGGGCGGGCGCTCCAACGCGGCAGGCCGTGCAGGCGATGCATCAACGCCTTGAGCGTGGGCGCGAAGGGTTGATACTTCTCCAGCACGTGGCGCTGGGCCGTGACGTGGGTTTGAACTTCGGAAGGATCCACCCCTGCCTGCATCGCATCCCAAATGGAGCGCAGGTCGGGCGAGATCAAATTGGCGGCGGCGGTGATACAACCCTGGGCTTTATTCTCCACGGCCAACTGCAAATACGAGTCGGTGCCGTTCAGCACCAGCAGGTCCGCGCCGAAGTGTTCGCCCAGCGAACGGGCAAAGTCCGCATCGTGCGAGGAATCCTTGATGCCCGCAAACTGACGCGGGAAGGCGTCCTTGAGGCGGCGCAGCAGGCCGAGCGAGAAGCCCACCCCCGTCACAGACGGGATGTGATAGCCAAGCAGATATCCCTGGCTGGGCACGGCCTTGCGAATCACTTCACTGAACCACTCGAACAAGCCATCTTCGCTGACCTTGCGGAAGTAGTACGGCGGCAGGACGACCACGCCGTTGAAGCCCAGGCTGAAGGCCAACTTGGTCAGGTCGATGGTCTCACCCAGGCTGGGGGTCCCGGTGCCGGCCAGCAGACGGAAGCCCGGTACCTGTTGGCGGAAGACGCGCACCGAACGCAGGAGCTGCTCGCGCTCCGTGGGTGAGAAGGATGGCCCCTCGCCGGTGGTGCCGAAGAGCAGCGCGCCGTGGTTCCCGCGCGAGGCAAGGAAACGCAGCAATACCGGGACCGACTCGAGGTCCAGGCTCGAGTCCGCTTTGAGGGGAGTGACGGCGGCGGTGTAAACGCCGGCCAGGGGATGCAGTTCGGGCATTCGTCCTAATCCTGTTCTTCGATGAAATCGCGCGCGGCCTCGGCCGGCGGCTGGAGCGGCTGGCCTTCGGTCTGGGCGAGGTAATGCTGATGATCGAGCACCCACAAGTACAGGTCGCCCTCGGTCTTGCCGGGGAAATCCTCCAGCACACCGCTCTCGCGGATGACCTGCACGATGGGCAGGTAGACCGTGTCATACCAATGGGTGACGGCTTCCTGTTCGGTGATGTCGCGCTTGAGGTCGAGACCCATGAAGTAGTGGTGGACGGCGATGTGTTCGAGGATGCGCTCGAAGCCGTCGGGGACCGTCAGCTTGATGTTGGCGCCCGGGCGCAGATAGTCGAGGGCGGTGCGCTCGAGGAAGTGGACCTTATCTTCCAGGATCTCCAAGTCCTCGGGTTTGATGTCGGGGGTGATGTTGACGCGCGTGGCGCATTCGCGCACCTCGGCGTCGATGAATTCCTGGTTCTGCTCGCGCGCCACCGAGACGCGGTGGTGGCCGTCCACCACGAAATAGACCTGACCGACCTTGTAGAGCACCACGGGCGGCAGGCTCACGTCCTGGTAGAAAGCGCGGTTGACCGACATCCAGCGGCTGGAGGTGTCGTCCTGGGTAGGCAGGAAGGCGCGGTCGAACTGGTGGTAGCGGTTGAGGCTGCCGGCGATCTGTTCCACGCGCACGGTCTGCACGCCGCGGTAGATGGGGCCGCCGATGTGCAGTTTCTCTTTGATCTCATCATACGACAACAGGCGGTTGGGCTGGCCGGAGATAGCCGCCCACACACCGTTCAGGAAGGCTTTGAAGCGCGCGCGGCTGAAATCCGAGCGCACACGGGAGGTTAGTTCGTCACTCATGTTCGATCTCTATCATTTTATAAGGGTAGATATTCATAATCTCGGTGGACCCGAAGCGGGTCACGGACGGCGACAGGTTCTGGCGGTAGAAATGAGTGTGCCCGTGGAAGTGATAGCGCGGACGCGCCACGCGCAGCAGCCAGTTCAATGCACGCAGTCCCTGGTGAGCCTGGGTGTCGTCATCGTGGATGCCAAAGGGCGGCGAATGGCTGATGAGGATGTCGAGCGCGCGGCCGTGCCGGACGCGGTTCCACAACAGGCCGGGCAGCATCCGCCAGGCGCGCAGGTTGGCCTCGGCCTGGGTGTACTGGTTCACGCCATCGGGGCGGTACTTCACGCTGCCGCCGAAGCCGCCGATCAGCAATCCCTTAAAGGTTGTCAATTTCAGGTCCACGTTGATGCAGCCTTCCGCACGCGACTGGGACCAGCGCTCGTCGTACGCGGGATCGTGATTGCCTGGCACGTAGTAGAGGGGGACGTTCAGGAGCGAGACGATGTTCTCGAGATACGAGTAAGGCAAGTCACCGCATCCGAGCAGCAACTCCACGCCCTGGAACTGCTGGCTGGAGATGAGTGCATAGATGCGTTCCACGACCTGGTCGCTGACGGCTAGGATTTTCACGGCCTTAATTGTGCCGCAGAATGGGACGTCGTGCAAGTGTCAGACGGCCAATTCAGGGATGACCAGGGCGGAAAAAACCGAAAAATGCCGCCATATAGGCGTTCACTTTGCAGACAACTATCAAAAACGATGGAATAGCAGGGGGAAAACCGTTGTCAATCCCCCCCATAAACACTATAATTTGATATCTTCGCGGTGCGCGTGAAGAGGAGACCCATCTGGACACCAAACACATCACGCAACCCCTCGGCGACGGCAACGAGCCGCCCCGCCGACAACTACAATCGGGCACCACGCTCGTCAGACGCTATAACATTCAGGAAGTGATCGGCGTCGGCGGCATGGGGTCGGTTTATCGCGCCCGCGACCTGCATTTCCCGAACGTGGTCAAACTGGTAGCCGTCAAGGAAATGGTCAATATGGCGCCTGATCCGCTGGTGCGCAAGACCATCGTGCAGAACTTCGAGCGCGAGGCCAACCTGCTCGCCACGCTCAACCATCCCTCCATCCCGCGCATCTACGATTACTTCACCGAGGACGACCGCTCCTACCTTGTGCTGGAATTCATCCACGGCAAGGACATGGAGGCGATCATCAACGACACCAACGGCTTCCTGCCGGAGGACCAGGTGCTGAGCTGGGGCATCAGCCTGTGCGACGTGCTGACCTACCTGCACGGCCACAAGCCCGACCCGATCATCTTCCGCGATATGAAGCCCTCCAACGTGATGATCAATCACAACGGCGACGTGGTGCTGGTGGACTTCGGCATTGCCAAGACCTTCCAGAGCGGCATCAAAGGCACGATGATCGGCACCGAAGGCTACTCCCCGCCCGAGCAGTATCGCGGCGAAGCCACCCCTCTGGCCGACATCTACTCCCTGGGCGCGACCATGCACCACGCGCTCACCCGCCGCGACCCTCGTCTGGAGCCGCCCTTCTCGTTCGCCGAGCGGCCCATCCGCCGCATCAACCCGAATGTCTCGCCCGAGCTGGAACTGGCTATCAACACCAGCCTGCAATACAACCCGAGCGAACGCTTCCAGAACACCAACGACATGAAGGAAGCATTGATGGGCGTGGCGCGCAAGACCGGCGCGCTCTCCAAGATCACCACTGCCCTACCGGCCCAGTCCACGGCCATCAAGCCGCTGTGGTCCTTCAAATGCGAGGATGAGATCCGCGGCACACCGGCCCTGCATCAAGGTACGCTGTTCGTGGGCTGCTACGACAACAACCTGTACGCCATCAACGCCGCGGACGGACAATTCCAGTGGAAGTACGCCACCGACGGCGGCATCGTCTCGCGCCCGGCGGCCTACGAAGGCAACATCCACTTCGGGTCCGAGGACCAGCGTCTGCACGTGGTCAGTATCCGCTCGGGCAAGGTGGTGTGGACCTACTACACCGACGGCAAGATCCGCTCCTCGCCGCGCCTGGCGGAGGGACACATCTTCGTCGGCTCCGACGATCACTACCTGCACGCCGTCAACCTGAACACAGGCCGCGCCGCTTGGAAGTTCGAAGCCGCCGACGCCGTCCGCTCGACGCCTTACGTGGCGAATGAGTTGGTCTACACCGGCACCGAGAGCGGCGACTTCTACGCCGTGGATTTTCGTGGCACGATGAAATGGCGCTTCCAGGCCAAACGCGCCATTACGTCCTCGCCCACCGCCAAGGGACAGGCTGTGTATTTCTCTTCGCTCGACGGTACCCTCTACGCGTTGGACGCCAAGAATGGTTGGCCGCTGTGGCGCTTCCGTCTGGGCAAGGGTTCCATCTCGTCCCCGGTCATCGCCGACGACTTCATTTTCCTCGGCGCGGCGGACGGCTTCATGTACTGCGTGGACATGCGCACTTCGAAGGAAGTCTGGCGTTTCCGCACCGAAAACCAGATCAGCAGCTCGCCCACGATCTACAAAGATTCGCTTTACTTCGGCTCGGTGGATAACACCCTGTACTGTCTCGAATACCGCTCGGGCCGCCTGCGCTGGAAATTCGAGACCAAGGGACCCATCACCGGCTCACCCCTGGCCTTCGACGATATCGTCTACATCGGCTCGACCGATCATCACATGTACGCGCTGCTTGCCTGAGCGTGGAGGAGATTCCGTGGCTGACTTTTTCCGCAATTTATTCCGCAAGGAACCCCGCCGCGAGCCGGCCGTCCTCGACGGAACCACCACCGCGCCCCTGACCGATCACCAGATCCAGTCGATCCTGCAAAATCAGAGTCCGCGCTACGAGATCCAGCAGCTCATCGCCGCCAGCGGACAGTCCGTGGGCAAGCAGCGCGAACATAACGAAGACAGCCTGCTGGCCATCACCGCTACCATCGCCGGGCATTCGGGCAACATCCCCTTCGGCCTGTACATCGTGGCCGACGGCATGGGCGGGCATCAGTTCGGCGAAGTGGCCAGCAACGCCGCCATCCGCATCATTGCGGGGCACGTCATGCGCAGTTTCCACACCTATCTCTTCAACATGCCCACCCAGCCCATGCAGGAACCCCTGCAGGAGATCATGGAAACCGCCATCAAGGACGCGCACCGCTTCGTCCAGCGCGAGGCCCCGGGCAGCGGAACCACCGTCACCGCCGCGCTGGTGTTGGGTCAGCAGGTGACCATCGCCCACGTGGGCGACAGCCGCGCCTATGCCCTCTATCCCGACGGCCGCATCCAGGCCATCACCCGCGACCACAGCCTGGTCAAACGCCTGGAGGAACTCGGTCACCTGAGCGCCGACGAGGCCGCCAACTTCCCACATCGCAATGTGCTCATCCGCGCGCTCGGCCAGGGCGAGACCCTCGAAGCCGACGTGTTCACTGTCTCCTTCCCTCAACCCGGGCACCTCATGTTATGCAGCGACGGCCTGTGGGGCGTGGTCACCGAACCCGACCTCTACCGCGCTGTGGCCGAGGCGCCCAGCCTGCACCGCGCCTGCCAGAATCTCGTCGAGGCCGCCAACATCGCCGGCGGCCCGGATAACATCAGCGTCGTTTTGGCCCAATTGATCGGATAGCATGCCCTCCAGACAGGTCGACTACTACGCCATCCTTGGCGTCCTGCGTGATGCCTCCCCCGAGGAGATTAAACGTGCCTATTTCGAGGCGGCTCAACGCCTGCACCCCGACAAAAACAAAGCGCCCGGCGAGACCGAACTCTTCCTGGATATCCAGCAAGCCTACGAGGTACTGTCCAACCCCAAGCGCCGCTCCCAGTACGACGCCACCCTGCCCCCCGCCGAACCGGTTCAGACGGTCGTCCAGCACAAGATCTATTTCAGCCGCCCCAACCTGGTGCGGTTGACCGAGCCCCAGTTGGTGTATGCGCTGATCGAGGTCGAGCCGCACGAGAAGGAGGGCCGCATCCCCGCGCCGCCGCTCAACGTGGCGCTGGTGCTCGACCGCTCCACCTCGATGCAGGGCAGCAAGATGGACATGGTCAAGACCGCGGCCATCCAACTTTTGCGCAGCCTGCGGCCCGAAGACATCCTCAGCGTCATCTCGTTCAGCGATCGGGCCGAGGTGGTCATCCCAGCCGCCTTCCAGCGCGACCGCAACAAGATGGAGTCGCGCATCCAGATGATGCAGCCCGGCGGCGCCACCGAGATCTTCCAGGGGTTGGAGGCGGGCTACAACGAGGTCAAGCGCGGGCTGGACCCTTCGCGGGTCAACCACATCATCCTGCTTACCGACGGTCACACCTATGGCGACGAGCAGGCCTGTCTTGAGCTGGCTGCCGAGGCCGCCAAACAAAACGTCGGCATCAGCGGCATGGGCATCGGCGCGGACTGGAACGACATCTTCCTCGACGCGCTTGCCAGCCGCACCGGCGGCAACAGCGCCTACATCGCCCAGGCCCAGGACGTCCAGCGCATCCTGTCCGAGAAGTTCAAGGCCCTCGCCAACACCTACGCCGACGAGGTGTCCCTGACCTTCACTCCGCAGGAGGGCATCAACCTGAACTACGCCTTCCGCATCCAGCCGGAGGGCGGGCCCGTCTCGCTGGAGAATCCGATAAAGCTCGGGCCGATCCTTCAGGACGTGCCGCTTAATGTTTTATTTGAATTCATTGTCGCCCCGTCCGCCCTGCAGGGCGATACGATTACAATATTGAGCGGCTCGCTGAAGGTGTCCATTGCCGCCCGCCCGCAGCCCATCCCGCCCATCCGCGTGAGCCTGGTTCGGGGCATCGCCGCCGAGGCGGATTCGGACCCGCCGCCCACCAAGATCCTCAGCGCGCTCTCGCGCCTGACGCTCTACCGCCTGCAGGAAAAGGCCCGCTCCGAAGCCGACGCCGGCCGTATCGACTCGGCCACCCGCCATCTCAAGAATCTGGCCTCGCACCTGCTGGCCCAGGGAGAACAGGGGCTGGCCCGCACCGCCCTGTTGGAAGCCGATAGCCTGGAACGCAACCAAACCTGGGGCGCTGAACGCTCCAAAGAGATCAAGTATCGTACCCGCGCCCTGCTGCTTTCGGGCGCGAAGGAGAAGTCATTATGATCGTCTGCCCGAATTGCCACCACAACAACATGACCGGGGCCATGTTCTGCAGTGAATGCGGCGCGCACCTGATCGCATCCGACAACCTGGTCACTCAAAATATCACCCCCGACCAGGCGGAGATGGAGGAGGCGCTCTCCAGCCCACCCATCACGGGCATCCATCGCACGGCGGGAAGCAAGCTCGACACCTGGGGCACCCTGCACCTGCTCGAAACGGGACAGATGCTCCCGCTCTCCGACCGCAACGAGTTCACCCTGGGCCGCATCAGCGACGGCCAGCCGATCATGCCCGACATCGACCTCTCCCCTTATCACGCGTACGCCAACGGCGTCTCACGCCTGCACGGGGTGGTCAAGCGCGTCAACGAAAAGATCATCCTCATGGACCTGGGATCTTCGAACGGGACCTACCTGAACGGCAAGCGCATCCCGCCCAACGTGGAACAGACCCTGCGTCACGGCGACGTGGTGATGTTCGGGAAGTTGAAGATCCAGATCCTGCTCCAGCCCGTCTAGGCGGCTGGGCGAAAGGAATCCCATGGCCTATCATGTCATCCTCCACATCGCAGGCGAGAACGCCATTGCGGGCGAGATCGAAGAACTCCCCAAGCCCAGCGACACCTTGATCGTGGTCAGCAATCCGCGCACCCGCGAAGGCAAGGACCTGCACTACATCGAGCCGAACGTCAGCAAGGTTATCTGGCCGATCAACAAACTCACACTGATCGAGATTCTCGAAGGCGCGGAAGAAGAGAAGATCATCGGCTTCGTGAGGGATTAATCCATGCCTGAGACTTTCGACCGCCGCCGCATCCTCGTCGTGGACGACGAGGAGCGCATGGTGCGCTTCATCCGCATGAACCTGGAACACGACGGATTCCAGGTGGCTGAGGCGTTCAACGGCAAGCAGGCCATCAACAAGATCCGCGATGTGACCCCCGACCTGATCCTGCTCGACGTGATGATGCCCGACCTGGACGGCTTCGAAGTGCTGGAGACCGTCCGCGAGGTGAGCAACGTGCCCGTCATCATGCTCACCGCCAAGGGCGAGGAAGACGACCGTGTGCACGGACTGGAACTCGGCGCGGACGACTACATCACCAAGCCGTTCAGTCCGCGCGAACTGGTCAGCCGCGTGAAAGCCGTGTTGCGCCGCACCGAGGCCGCCAGCGGCTCGATGCACGGTCTGATGGAGATCGATGAGCGCCTGAAGATCGACTTCGACCGCCGCGAGATCTGGCTGGAGGGCAAGCTGGTCAAGCTGCGCCCCACCGAATACCGCCTGCTCTTCCACCTGGTGCAGAACGCGGGTTGGGTCGTCTCGCACGACCAGTTACTGCAAAAGGTGTGGGGCTACGAGTACCGCGATGAGCCGCATTACGTGCGCCTGTACATCAACTACCTGCGCCAGAAATTGGAAAAGGATCCCGCCAACCCCAAGTACATCCTGACCGAGCGCGGCGTGGGATATCGCTTCGTGGATTTCAAGCGGAGCAAAGATTAACCCCTCAACCTCATACGAATTTTTGACAAAACGTTTGCGTACTTCCAACGCAGGCGTTTTATATTAACGGCATCCAACCAATCAACCATAAAGGAGGTTGCTATGTCAAATCTAATCCGTTGGGAGCCCGCTCGTGAAATGATGACCCTGCGTGAGGCGATGGACCGTCTGTTCGATGACGCCTTCACCCGCCCGATCAGCATGACGGGCAACCTGTCTCTGCCCGCCGTCGACATGTACCAGACCGACGACGAGTTGGTGGTCAAGGCGGCCGTCCCGGGCGTCAAAGCCGGGGATGTGCAGATTAGCGTGACCGGTGACGTGCTGAGCATCAAGGGCGAGACCAGGCTGAAGGAAGAGAGCAAGGACAAGGCCTGGCACATCCGCGAACAGCACTGGGGCTCGTTCGAGCGCCGCATCATGCTGCCGACCGACGTGGTGGCCGACAAGGCCAAGGCCGAGTTCGAGGACGGCATCCTGACCATCACCCTGCCCAAGGCAGAGGAGGTCCGCCCGAAGACGATCACCGTCAAGGCGAAGTAAAACCGACGAAACGGGACCCATCTCAGGGTCCAGAACCAGCGGCGGGGACCCATTTTGGGTCCCCGCCCCCTTTTCTTCTCGACTTTCACGACAAAGTTAGGGTAAAATCAGCACACCATGTCAAAACAACGCATTATTCTTGTGGACGATCATGAAGTCGTGCGCCTGGGGCTGAAGGCCCTCCTGGAGCGCAACCAGCAATTCGAGATTGTTGGCGAGGCTGGCTCGGCCCGTGAGGCCATCGAGCAGGTGACCTCCCTCCAGCCTGATGTGGTGGTGATGGACATCCGCCTGCCGGGCACCTCGGGCATCGAGGCCTGTGAAGAGATCGTGAACCGCTTCCCGGGCACGAAGGTCATCATGCTGACCTCGTACGCAGAGGACGAGATGCTCTTCTCAGCCATCCGCGCGGGGGCTTCAGGCTACATCCTGAAGCAGATCGGCAGCGAGGACCTGGTGAAGGCGCTCGAAGCGGTCGGACGCGGCGAGGCGCTGCTCGATCCCGCTGTGACCCAGCGCGTCTTCCAGGAAGTGCGCCGCGCGGTAAAAGAGGAGGAGGCCTCGGCTTTCGCCCATCTCAGCCAGCAGGAGAAACACGTGCTGCTGTTGGTCTCCGAAGGCAAGACCAACCGCGAGATCGCCAAGGCGTTGTTCCTGGGCGAAGGCACGGTGCGAAACTACGTGTCGAGCATCCTCTCGAAATTGAGCGTCAACAACCGCGCCGAGGCCGCCGCCTACGCGGTGGAACACAACCTGCGCGAGTACATTACACCCTGAACTCAAAACCTGCACTTTCGTGCAGGTTTTTTTCTTTATGACCAGTTCCTCTCCCACCTTCATCCTCTTCGACTGGGGCGACACGGTGATGCACGACGATTTCCCCACCTCGGCGGTGCCGATGGTGGAATGGGAAACCGTCCGCGCGGTGGAGGGGATCGCCGAGGCGCTGGAACAACTTCACAGGGGCGGGCGGACTTGCATCCTGGCGACCAGCGCGGCGATTTCAGACGAGGCGCAGATTCGCGGGGCGTTGGCGCGCGTTGGGCTGGACGGTTACTTCGCCCGCATCTATTGTTTCCAGAACACGGGCCTGCCCAAAGGCGTGGATTTCTACCGTTATATCCTGGCGGACCTGGGAGTCGCCCCCGAGGTAGCGGTGATGGTGGGCGACTCCTTCGAGAAGGACGTGGTTGCCGCCAACGCAGCGGGGCTCTCGGCGGTGTGGTTCAACCCGCGCTCGGACGAGGTCCGCAGCGGGGAGCGGCACGCCACGATCCACTCGCTGGGGGAACTGCCCGGGTTACTGGGGGCAGCCTAAAGTCTGGAGGGGCGAATCGCTTGAAGCCCGGGGGAATTTGTTGTATAGTGGGCGGGCCAGCCGTCAACAGCGGACCGTTTGCGGTCGTTCGGGAACGACGGGCTGGCGAATCCAACGCAGGATCGCAGGCAGGTTTTTCAGCATGGTTTACTCGCAGACTGGTTCGGCCCTTCCCCCCTTCCAGCAGGGCGGCCTGGATTCGCTGTGCGGGCTGTACAGCATCGTCAACGCGGAACGCATCATCAACCGCTCCAGCGATGACGAGACCCAGCAGTTGTTCGACGACCTGATCCACTTCCTTTCGCGGCGGCGGCTGTTGAGCAAATTCCTGATCGGGGGCATCATCCACAAGGAGATGCTGGTCATCCTGAACAAGGTGGTGGGCAAGCAGCGCATCCAGAGCGCGGAGATCCCCTGGCGTGGCGTGCCCAACCCCGACCTGACCACCTTCTGGCGGTCGATGCAGGCCTTCCTGGACGGGACCCCGCGCCGCGCGATCATCCTCGGCCTGCAGGGCTACCACGACCATTGGACCGTGATCGAGCGCATCACCAACCGTTCGATCTTCCTGTACGACTCGTCGCTGATCCAGCGCCTGCCGCGCTCGCACTGCACCACGGTCTATCCCACCTGGAAGCGCAGGCACGTGCTGCTGCCCGCGCAGACCTATTTCCTCTCGAACGAGGACGGCGACGAGTACGAGATCTAGCCGTAACAGGACGGACGTCCCATCGCCGGTCCCGTGTGTTTTCTTGTACAATATTCCCAAATTAATTA
>CAZGFR010000088.1:0-13646 GCA_964524485.1 uncultured Anaerolineaceae bacterium
GAGAGTCAGGCCGACAAGCGCGCGGAAAACGATGGGACGGTTGAACATCGAGGGGAATTATTCGGCGGACGGTGGGGCCGCTTCGAAGGTGATCTCGCACGGCGCGGCGGCGGGACCTTCGGGGTAGAAGAGCTTGGCCTCCAGGCGGTAGGGTCCGCGCTGTTCGCCGCGGATGTGCAGGGTGAACTCAATCTTCCACGACATCGGCTCGACGATACTGACCGTGGCGACGGCGTCGCCGTCCGCGTTGAACAGATTCACTTCGAGGTGCGGACGCTGCTGGAAAGGCGTCATCTCGACGTTGACATGCACGCGGCGCCCGTCGGGATAGGGATCGGCGTGCAGGGCGGTGATTCTCGTCTCCGCGGGCGTGGCGCGGACCAGGTTGTCTTCGGGAAAGAAAAATTCCATGCGCGCAATTATAACCAGTTATGCGGGGTGGACCGATTTTGTCGGATTTTTGTAATTGTGGGGCTATTGTGGAGTGCCGACGTCGAGCGGCAGGGTGACGGTGAATGTGCTGCCCTGCCCGGGCTGACTTTCCACCTGGATGCTGCCCTTCATCAATTCGACTAGTTGACGGGTGATGGTCAATCCCAACCCCGCGCCGCGATTCTCGTTGACGATGGCCGTGTTGACCAGACGAAAGGCCTCGAAAATATAGGATTGAGCCTCTTTCGGGATGCCCGGTCCCGTATCGGATACTTGGAACATCCAGTGGGCTGCGTCGGGCAGGAAAATGTTCAAATCCACGTGACCCTGCTGAGTGAATTTGATCGCATTGTCGACCAGGTTTAGAAGGATCTGTTCGATGCGTCGCATATCGCCGAATAATGAGTTGGGGACCTCGGGTGCAAGGTGGATGTTGAATGCCAGGCCCTTGTCCCGCGCGAGACCGTCCATGCTGGCCCGCACCTGTTGGAGCAATTCGTCTAGGGAAAATAATGAATTCTGTAGGGTGAGCGTTTCTGAGGCGAGTTGGGCCTGGTCAAGCAATTGGTCGATCAGCCTGTTTAGATCGTTGGCGCTTTCGATGATCTGCCCTGTGGCCGTTTTCTGGCTTTCTTCCAGGGCGCCGAAGGAGTCCATATTCAATAATTCGGCGAATCCCAGGATGCTGCTCAAAGGCGTGCGCAATTCGTGGCTGACCCGGGCCAACAACTGGTCTTTGAGGTGACTGGCTTCCCGCGCCTGGGTCAGCGCCATGGAGAGCGCATTCTCCATTTCCTTGCGGGCCGTGATATCGCGCATGACGATCACGCGCCCGAGGAACCGTTTGCGGCGGTCGTACAAGGGCGAGATGTAGAGTTCGAGCCAGGTTGCGGCCGCGCTTTCGCCGACAAAGACCTCGTCCAGCGCGTCTGTCACGCCGCTGTAGCGTTCGATCAAGTCGGGCCAGGCCGAGAGGGCCTCACGGGCAGGTTTGCCAATCACCTGCGCAGCCGAGAGGCGAATCATGCGCTCGGCCGACGGGTTAATGTCAACCATGCGGTCCTGCGCGTCCAGCACGATCATGCCGTCCTTCATCTCGTCTACGATCAGGTCGCGGGCTACGGGCGCGAGATCCACCAGTTGGAAGCCGAGAATTGCCCAGGTCAGCGCCGTGACGGTGATCGTGAACGCAAAGGGAGTCAGGTCCAGGTAGGGCAGCGGGTTGAGACCCGAAAAGTAGAGGATGTTCCCTAACCAGGGAGCCAGCACTGCCACGATCAGGACAATGGCTTGTCTGCGGTGCAGTCCTTTCGAGCGGCGCATCGCCCGAAAGACGATGACCGCGCCTCCCAGGATCAGCAGGTAGGAATACGCCAGGTGGACCCAATACCAGGGACCATACGTTACGCTGAAGTCGGAGATGTTTTCATAGACGGTAAACTGCGGTTGACTCCAGAAAAGTCCGTGCCATTCGGTGGTGAGGGCCAGGATACTGGTCAGGGTTGGCAGGATGGATAGGGGCAGGATGATGCGCCAGGTCAAGTGCCTGCTCTGGGTGGCGTAATGGATCGCAAACAGGATCCACAGCAGCGGCGTGAAGGCCACACCGATGTATTTTGCTTCCCCGAACAGCAGTTTGGTGGGCAGGTTCGCGCCCATGATCTGCAGGATATAGAAGGCGGTCCATTCGGTGATGGCCAGCGCCAGCAGTGTGAGCAGGGTCGCGTGCTCGGATGCCCGTCTCTGCCAACCGTAATAGGCGATCCAGGCGGAGAGGATGAGGGCGAACAGGAGGGGGAGAATGTAAGGAGTGTACTGAAATTGCATCGTCGGGCCTTGTAACAATAATTGTACCTGCGCTTTGTCGCGCCAACATGACCACTTCATTATCACAATTATCAATCGTCCCGGAATTGACTAGACAAAACGGCCTCCGAGTTAATCGGAAGCCGCCTCGTTTTTTGTGGAGATTGCTTTGGCCGATGAGCGGCCTCGCAATGACGCGCAGGATTAGCCGTTCTTCTTCTGGAACTCAGCCATGAAGTTGGCCAGCGCCTGGGCGCCTTCCACGGTCATGGCGTTATAGATGGAAGCGCGCATGCCGCCGACGGAGCGATGACCCTTCAGGCCGATCAGGTCATTCTTCTTGGCTTCCTTTGCGAAGGCGTCTTCGAGTTCTTCGCTGGGCAGGCGGAAGGGGATGTTCATGATCGAGCGGGCATCGGGCAGGGCGTGTCCGCGATAGAAGCCGCCGCTGTTGTCGATGGCGCTGTAGATCAGGTTGGCCTTCGTGCGATTGGTCTTTTCGATGGCAGCCAGGCCGCCCATCTTCTTGGCCCATTGCAAGACTAGGCCGACCATGTAGATGGACCAACAGGGCGGGGTGTTATGCAGGGAACCGCTGGTGGCCATGATCTTATAGTCGAGCATGACGGGCAGGTTTTCGGGGGTGCGCTCGACCATGTCGTCGCGCTCGATGACGATGGTGACGCCCGAGGGGCCCGCGTTCTTCTGGGCGCCCGCGTAGATCAACGCATACTTGGAGACGTCGATCGGGCGGCTGATGAAGTCGGAGGAGGAGTCGCAGACCAGTGGAACGCCGGCAGGCGGGACGGGTTCGTTGAAGAACTCCACGCCGTGGATGGTCTCGTTGGATGTGAAGTGCAGGTAGGCAGCCTTCGGGTCGAGGTCCAGGCTGGCGGGCAGGCCCTTGAATCCTTCGGCTTCGGTGTTGGCGGCCACGCGGGTGGCGCCCAACTTCTTGGCTTCCTTGACGGCGGTCTTGCTCCAGGTGCCCGTGACGATATAGTCAGCGGAGGCGCCTGCAGCGCGCAGGTTCATCGGAATCATCGAGAATTGCAGGTGCGCGCCGCCCTGCAGGAACATCACCTTGTAGTTAGCGGGGATGCCCAGCAGTTCGCGCAGGTCCGCTTCAGCGGTCTGGATGACGGCCTCGAATTCCTTCGAGCGGTGGCTGACTTCCATCACGGACATGCCCGTGCCTTTGAAATCCAGCATTTCGGCCTGGGCCTGTTCGAGCACTTCGAGCGGCAGGACGGCGGGGCCGGGGTTGAAGTTGAACACACGTTTGGTCATTGGGGGGTTACTCCTGTGGGTGAGTGGTTAAAAGGTCAGGTTTCTGGCGCAATACTGCGACTTTCAAGCCATTATAGTCGGTTGTCAGACAAGTCTTCAAGAACGATTGGCATGTTTTCGGCCTGATGTATGTCGTTGACAAGGGGTTTTCGGCTTGTTAAAATGTCTTCGTGATACTTTGCACGGGCCCCACGGAGACCTGCCGATTCGTCGGGTGGGTCTCTTTTTAATTTCAACCTGGTCCGCACCTGCTGGACTATACAAACTCAACAAGGAGAACCCTCATGAAGATCCTCGTCTGCGACAAGACCGAAAAAGAATATATCGAACAGATGCGCGCCGCGGGCCTGACCGTGGATGTGCGCGATGACATCACCCCCGAAGAACTCCCCAACGTGTTGCCCGCCTACGACGGCATGATCGTCCGCTCGCGCACCAAGGTGCGCCAGCCGTTGATCGATGTGTGCCCCAACCTCAAGGTCATCGTGCGCGGCGGCGTCGGCCTCGACACCATCGACCACGAGTATGCCAAGTCCAAGGGCATCGCCGTGATGAACACCCCGCTGGCCTCCTCCGCTTCGGTGGCGGAACTTGCCATCGGCTACATGTTCGCCCTGGCTCGCTCCATGTACAAGGCCACCTCCACCATGAAGGCCGAGAAATGGGACAAGAAGTCCTTTGAAGGCGACGAGATCGGCGGCAAGACCCTCGGCCTGATCGGCGTCGGCAACATCGGCAAGGAAACCGCCAAGCGCGCCATCGCCCTCGGCATGACCGTCGTGGCCTACGATCCCTACGTCAAGTCCGTGGATGGCATCCAGATGGTGACCCTCGACGAACTGCTGGCCCAGGCCGATTACATCAGCCTGCACCTGCCCAAGACCAAGGAATCGGCGGGCATGATCAGCACCGAGCAGTTTGGCAAGATGAAGAACGGCGTGCGCATTGTCAACTGCGCGCGCGGCGGCATCGTGGATGAGAACGCGCTCTACGAAGCCCTGACCAGCGGCAAGGTGGCTGGCGCGGCGCTGGATGTCTTCGCCGAGGAGCCGCCCACGGACTGGAAGCTGCTCAAGCTCGATAACGTCATCGGCTCGCCGCACATCGGCGCCGCCACCAAGGAAGCCCAGGCTCGCGTCGGCGCGGAAGTGGCCGCCAAGTTGATCGAGTTCTCGAAGAAATAGATTCATCAGGTAGGGGCGACCCTTGGGTCGCCCCTACCGATTCTCAGAGGTAATCCATGAAAATCATTAGCGATATTGGCATTCAAATCCCCCAGGTCTATCTTCCCAAACGCGGTACCGACCTCAAGAAATGGGCGGTGATCGCCTGTGACCAGTTCACCTCCGAGCCCGAGTATTGGAACGAGGTCGAGAAGACCGTCGGCGATGTGCCCTCCACGTTGAACCTGACCTTCCCTGAGGTCTATCTCGAAAAGCCAGGCGGCGAGGCGCGCATCCAAAACATCCAGGCCACGATGAAGAAGTATCTGGATGCGGGCGTCTTTGAAGCGCGCGATGGCTTCATCTATGTGGAGCGCAGCGTGGCAGGCAAGACCCGCAAGGGCATCGTGTTGGCCCTCGACCTGGAACGCTACGATTACAACAAGGGTTCCTCCAGCCTGATCCGCGCCACCGAAGGGACCATCGTCGACCGCCTGCCCCCGCGCATGAAGATCCGCGAAGGCGCCGCGCTGGAATTCCCGCACATCCTGGTGCTGATCGATGACCCGAACCGCACCGTGATCGAACCGTTGATGGCGGACAAGTCCAAACTCGAAAAGGTCTACGACTTCGACCTTATGCTGGATAGCGGTCACCTCGCGGGCTACGCCGTCGACGCCGCGCACGAGACTCAGGTGGTCGAGGCCCTGCGCGGACTCGCCAGGCTCGAGACCTTCGCCGCCAAATATGGCATCGACGCGGACAAGCCCGTGCTGCTCTTCGCGATGGGCGATGGCAATCACTCGCTGGCGACGGCCAAGGCCATCTGGGAAAAGATCAAGCCGCAGGTCGGCATGGACCACCCCGCCCGCTACGCGCTGGTCGAGATCGAGAACGTCCACGACGAAGGACTGGAGTTCGAGCCGATCCATCGTGTGCTGTTCGGCCTAAAGCAGGATATATATGCGGCGCTCGAATCCACGTTTGGCGCGAATTACACCTATCGCCCCGTAGCCAGCGCGGAGGAAATGGTCAAGGCGGTGGATAATGCTTCGGGTGAGAAGCAGCTCATCGGTCTGGTCGGGGGCGGGAAACAGTTCGGCGTGGTCGAGATTTCTAACCCGTCGTCCAATCTGCCCGTCGGCACCATCCAGGCCTTCCTCGACCCGTTCGTCAAGAACGGCGGCGCTGAGAAGATCGACTACGTCCACGGCCAGGACGTGACCGTGCGCCTGGGCTTGCAGCCTGGCAACGCGGGCATCTACCTGCCTGGCATGTCCAAGTCCGAGCTGTTCAAGACGGTCATCCTCGACGGCGCATTGCCGCGCAAGACCTTCTCGATGGGCGAGGCGCGCGAAAAGCGCTTCTATATGGAAGCGCGCAAAATCGCCTAACCACGAAGGACACGAAGAACACAAAGGAAGAGCCAGCTACTCGCTGGCTCTTATTGTTTGGAGGGCTTGATTGAAATCGTCGGGGTAGGGGGCTGTGAAAGAAACCCTCTCACGGGTCGCGGGATGCGTGAACGTTAAAGAAAATGCATGCAGCGCGGGGCGGGCGATGACGTCCGTTTCGGGCGCGGAGTAGAGGACATCGCCCATCAGCGGATAGCCCAACGCATAAGCGTGGACGCGGATCTGGTGCGTGCGCCCCGTCATCGGCTGCGCTTCGAGTAGCGCGTTGGCCTGACCCCGTTTAAGGACCTTGAGTCTCGTCTCAGAGCGGACTCCATTTTTGTTGTCCACCATCGTGCGGTGCTTGTGTCCCACGTTGACGCGCAATGGGAATTTGGTGACCTTCTCGTCCCAGCGCGGTACGCCGACTGTGATGGCGTGATAGAGCTTTTCGATATCGTGTTTCTCGAATTGGATATTGAGCGCGCGATGCGTCTCGGCATCCCGCGCCGCGACCATCACACCGCTGGTGGTCTTATCCAGGCGGTGGACGACGAAGACCCGCCCTGAGCCTGTCGAAGGGTTGCCGAATTGTTCTTCGAGCAATTTGACAACGTAGGGCGCGTCTTTGTCCCAGCCATCGGGCAGCACGGGCAGGCCCGCGGGTTTGTTGATGACGATGATGTGGTTGTCGATGTGGAGGATTTGCATGAGGGTATTTTACAACGAAGTGGGGCGGACTTTGTAAAGTCCACCCCACTTTTCTCTTGACATTAACGTTACGTCAGGGTTTATATTCGGGACATGTTCACGGTCAAGCAACTTTCCACACTGGCAGGTGTCACGCCGCGCACCCTGCATCACTACGATGCGATTGGGCTTCTCAAGCCGTCCCGTATCGGCGATAACGGCTATCGCTACTACGGGGAGGAGTCCCTGCTGCGGCTGCAACAGATCCTGTTCTATCGCGAACTGGACATCCCGCTGGATGAGATCAAGCAAATCATGGGACGCCGTGATTTTGACGTGCTGGGTGCGTTGCATACACACAAGGAAGCTCTGCAAAAACAGGCCAGGCGGCTCGAGCGCCTGATCCAGACCGTGGACCACACCATCGACTATTTGAAAGGAGACACAAAAATGAGCGAAAAAGGACTCTTTGAAGGATTTTCCGAGGAACAGCAGGAGAAGTATGCCCAGGAGGCCGAACAGATGTACGACCCCGAGACTGTGCGCGAATCCAACCGCAAATGGAAGGGCTACTCGTCCGCCAAAAAGGAAGCCATTATGGCTGAAGGCAAGGCCATCTATCAGGATATGATCGCAGTCATGCCCAGGGGCGCAGCCTCTCCCGAAGCCCAGGCTATCGTCGAACGCTGGCGCAAGCACATGGACTACTTCTGGACCCCGAAGCTGGATCAGTTGCAGCCGCTTGCCGACGGCTACGTGGAGGATGCCCGCTTCAAGGCCAACTTCGATAAGATGCATCCTCAGCTTGCGGAGTTCATGCGCGACGCGGTGGCGGTGTATGTGAAGGGGAAGAACAAGTAAGAAGAAAGAAGAAAGAGCCAGAGGCAATCTCTGGCTCTTTTCTGTTGTGGACTTTGCTTGTAACAAGGCGCTTCGACTGCGCTACGCTCCGCTCAGCGTGGAATGAATGGATTACAACAACTTCTCACTGACCAGTAACTCCGCATTATAGATCGAGCCGCCTGCCGCGCCGCGGATGGTGTTGTGCGAGAGGACCACGAACTTAATGTGCAACAATGGGTCAGGGCGGACGCGCCCCACCACGGTGGACATGCCCTTGCCTGTGAGGCGGTCGAGGCGCGGCTGGGGCCTGTCACGTTCGGAGCGGACCAGGATCACGGGGTCAGGCGCGGACGGGAGTCCCGCGGCGAGCGGGTGGGAGCGGTAGGCGCTCAGGGCGGCGATGACCTCCTCGGGCGCGGCGGGCGAGTCCAGTTCCACGCTGGCGCACACGGTGTGACCATCCACCACAGCCACGCGATTGGTGTGCGCCGAGAATTTGACCTCGGCCAGCTGCACGCCCTGTGGGGTGAGCGTACCAAGCATCTTGCGCGGTTCCCACTCAACCTTGTCCTCTTCGCCGCCGATGAACGGGATGACGTTGTCTAGGATATCGAGCGAGGGCACGCCAGGATAGCCCGCGCCCGAAAGTGCCTGCAGCGAAACGACGAAGGCGCGCTTCAACCCGAACTTGTCCTGAATGGCCTTGAGCGCCACGGTCAGGCCTGTGCTGGTGCAGTTGGGATTGGTCAGGATGGCGCCGCTCCAGCCTCGGCGGAGGCGCTGTTGCTTGACCAGCGCGATGTGGTCGGCATTGATTTCGGGCAGCAGCAGCGGAACATCCTCAGCGGTGCGGTACGACGAAGCGTTCGAGCAGACCGCCATGCCCGCCTGCGCGAACTGCGGCTCCAGGTCCTGGGCTTGGTCGGCGGGCAGGGCTGAGAAGACGATGCGCGCGTCGCCGACTGAGTTGGGCAGGCAGGGGACGAGTGTCATCTCGCGCGCCCAATCGGGCATCGGGTCGTTCAAAATCCAGCGGCAGGCCTCGGCGTATTTCTTGCCCTCGGAACGGTCTGAAGCAGCCAGAGCCACGACCTTGAACCACGGGTGATTGTCGAGCAGGGAGATAAAACGCTGACCGACACTGCCTGTCGCGCCGAGTACGGCTACGGGGATAATGGGTTGGGACATGATGATTTCTCCTTTGGAATGGTTGACGTCATTGCGAGGGCGACGTTCTTTCGCCCGAAGCAATCTCCTGCGATTGGGAGGTTGCTTCGTCGGTCTACGGCCTCCTCGCAACGACATGATTACTTGGCGATCATTTCGTGCAGTGCTTTTACGGCGCATTCGGTATCAGCTGAGTCGATCACGATGCTGATCGAGACTTCGGACGATCCCTGTGCAATGGCCAGCACGTTGACGTTGTGCTGTCCGAGCTGGCTGAAGACACGGCCCGAGACGCCCGGCGTATGCCGCATGCCCGCCCCGACCACGGTCAGAATGGCGACCTCATCGGTCATCCACACGCGGTCGATGTCACCGTCTTCGAGTTCTTCAGCAAAAACCTGTTCCAGCGCGCGGACGGTCTCTTCGCCCGCGCTGTGGGGGATGGCGAAGCAGATGGATTGTTCGGACGAAGCCTGCGTGATGAGCGGGACGCTGGTGCCCGTGGAGGCTACCGCGCCGAAGGTCCGCGCCGCCACGCCTGGGACCCCGAGCATGCCCCGCCCCTCGATCGTGACCAGCCGCTGTTGGCGGATGGCCGTCACCGCGCGGACGACCTCGCCGCTATGGGCGGCGCGATGTCCGTTGCCGTTGTTGGCCACCAGGCGTGTTCCAGGATGCGACGGGTTGAACGTGTTGCAGATGCGCAGGCCGATGCCGGCATCCACCACGGGGCGGATAGTCTTGGGGTGCAGCACCTTCGCGCCATAATAGGCCAGCTCCGCCACTTCGTTGTAGGTGACCTGGGGCAGCGTGCGCGCTTCGGGGACGAGGCGCGGGTCGGCGGTCATCACACCGTCCACGTCGGTCCAGATCCACACATCGTTGGCAGGTAGGACGGCGCCGAGGATGGCCGCGGAATAGTCCGAGCCGCCGCGGCCCAGCGTGGTGATGGCGCCCTTCTCCGTCGCGCCGATGAAGCCCGTCACCACGGGCACGATGCCCTGGTCGAGCAGCGGATGGAGCGCGCGGCGCGTCCGCTCGGTGGTCTGCGCGAAATCGGGATGGGCGTGCTGGAAGCGGTCGTTGGTCAGGATCAACTCAGTGGCTTCCACGTACTTCGACGGAACGCCCGCGCTTTCGATGGCGGCCGAGAGCAGGCGCACGCTCATGCGCTCGCCCAGCGACGCGACCGCGTCCAATGCGCGCGGCGAGGCTTCGCCCAGCACGCCGATGGCGCGGCACAACTCGACGAACGAGTCAATCAATGCGCCGATCTCGGTGTTGAGTTGGGCGCGGCGCGCGGGGTCGGCCACCAGCTTCTGGGCCAGGTCTGCGTGATTTTGACGGAGCCAGGCCGAGGTCGAGCGCAGGATGGTCAGGTCGCCCTGGGCGGCGTGGACGGCTGAGTCCAACAGGCGATCCGTCGCGCCCGAGATGGCCGAGGTCACCACCACGACGCGTCCCCATTCGATGCGGGTATCCTTGACGATCTGCACCGCGTTCGGCATGCCGATGCCGACGGAGGTCCCGCCGAATTTCATGACCAGTGTTTTGGATGAGTTCTCTGACATAGTGCGCTCCTGTGTTCGCTTCGACTGTGCGCAGCGAGAAAATAAAAACGCCCTGCGTTGCGCAGGGCGTTTGTGTGGACGTATGCCTTTCTCAGGCTGGACCAACCAAACTATCCCTACGCAACCTGCGAGGGGTAGTCATGGTCATGGTCATGCCGAAGAAGCGGTTCATGTTGGGCGTGTTTATATCACTGGCGGACGGAACCTGTCAAGCGTCAACTGCTCGCGCCGCTGTAGCGTTTGACGCCCGCCTTCCAGACCAGCGAGGCGATCCAGGCGGCGACGATGCTGACGGCCAGGAAGACCAACACCCGTGCGAGGGTCAGGTCGCCGCGCAAGGCCTGGAGCGGGACCGTGGTGGCAACGGCGATCGGGATGATGTAGGTGACGATGATGCGCAGCCAGACGGGATAGACTGTGACGGGGTAGCGGCCTGCGTCCAGCAGGGCCTGCAGGATGGTAACGTTGTTGTCAAACTTGGTGAACCAGAAGGTCAGGGCGATCAGCACGATCCACAGGCTGTAGATGACGATCGCTCCCGAAACGGTCAGCAGGATGAAGGTCAGGACGCTGGGCAGGGTGGCGACATCGCCCGACATGTTGATCCCGACCAGGATCAGGATGACGGCCAGCAGCAGGTCCCAGATGCGCCAGACGGTGATGCGCGAGAAGGTCACCAGGAACATGCTGGGCGCGGGCTGCAGGAGGGTGTAATCGAGCGAGCCGTCGCGGATGCTTTCATTGAAGCGCTGGGTGTTGGGCCAGATCAGCGCGATCATCAGGGTGTTGATCAGGCGGAAGACGCCCAGCAGGGCGATCAGTTCGCCGATGCCCCATCCGCCCAGCGAGGTGGTGTTGCTAAAGATGATGTTCAGCCCGAGCAGTTCCCAGCCCAGCCACATCAGGTTGAGCAGGATGTTGACCACCGTATCGGCGCGGTAGGCCAGGGACATCTGCACGTTGACCTTGAAGAAGGTGGAGATCAATTTTAAGAAGTGCATGGTTTCCTTCTTGCTGTGTCACTCTGAGCGGAGCGAAGAGCCTCTAAGGTAAGCGGAGATTCTTCGCTCCCTACGGTCGCTCAGAATGACACGCTATAGACCTACGCTCCCACGGCGGAGTACTGCTTGACGCCGTTGCGCCAGACGAACCTGAAGAACAGGATCGAGATGCCCAGCCAGACCAGGCCGACGACGTAGCCCTGAACGATCTGCGCTGTGCTCAATTTGCCGAGGATCAACTGGACGGGGTAATACATGAAGAGTTGGAAGGGCAGGAATTGAGCGATGTCCTGGACCAGCTTGGGCATCAGGGTCAGCGGGACGAACTGCCCCGAGAACAACAGGATGACTGCGTAATAGAACTCGTGGATCGAGTACACGCGCGTGGTCCAGAAGGCGACCGAGGTGATGGCCGCCGAGAGCAGGAAGCCGACGATGAATCCCAGCAGCATGGCGGGGATGGCCAGCAGCACGCCCTGCCAGGTGACGCTGCTGAAGTCGGGTTTGAAGATGAGGGTCAGGGCCAGCCAGACGGGCGTGAAGCCGATCAGGATCAGGGCCTTGAAGGCCAGGTTGTTGACCAGGTTATTGGTCAGGATGGGGTGGATCGGGCGCACGAGCTCGCCTGAGAGCGTGCCGTCCTGGATCTTGTAGGCGAAGTTGTGGATGACGATGTTGCTGGTGACCTGGTCCGCGATCAGCAGCACCAGGTAGTAGTTGACGAAGTCGCCCGCGGTGAAGCCGTTGACGCTGCCTTTGACATTGGCGATGCTGGTCCACACGGCCAGGTAGATGATGGGCGAGACCAGCCAGTAGAGCAGGTACATCAGCAGGTTGGCGCGGTACTGCCACTGTTCCGCCCAGTTGACCTGCCAGAGACGTTTGAAGATGTTCAACATATAAAACTCCTTCCGTATGTGTCGCCCTGAGCGATAGCGAAGGGCCTCTACTAAGACAAACAGAGATTCTTCGCCGCTGCGCGGCTCAGAATGACACAACAGGACTACTGATTAAACGCCTGTTCGATGACCGACTCGATGGGCGGGTCGGCGATGGTGATGTCGTGGACGGGCAGGTCGGCCAGCAGCTGGGATGTCACGCGCGTGACCTCGTCGGCGCGGACCTGGAGGTAGCGCTTGTCCATGTCCTCCTCGTTCTGGACCTCGGCCCCGTAGCGGCTCAGGTCGTGCGAGTCGGCGTCCGCCAGCATCACGCCGATCAACTTGAAGGGCGCGATCTTGTGCGAGAGGTCGGTCAGGCCGCCGTCGTATTTGAGTTGGCCGTGATGGATGATGATGATGCGCTCGCACAGGGCGGTGACGTCGGCCATGTAGTGGCTGGTCAGCAGGATGGTCGCACCCGTGCGGCGGTTGTACTCGCGCAGGAACTCGCGGATGCGGACCTGGCCCGTGATGTCCAGGCCGATGGTCGGCTCGTCGAGGAAGAGCACCCTGGGGCGGTGGAGCAGTCCCGCCGCGATCTCGCACTTCATGCGTTCGCCCAGCGACAGGTTGCGGACGGGCTTCTTCATCAACGGCTCGAGTTCGAGCAGTTCATCCAGTTCCTTGTAGGTCTTCTTGTATTCGTCGTCGGGGATGCGGTAGATGGCCTGGTTGAGCAGGAACGAGTCGGCGGCGGGGATGTCCCACGACAGGCGGTTGCGCTGTCCCATGACCAGCGTCATCGAACGCAGATAGTCGGACTTGCGCTCCCAGGGCGTGAAGCCCAGCACGCTGGCCCGTCCGCTGGTGGGATGCAGCAGGCCCGAGAGCATCTTGAGCGTGGTGGTCTTGCCCGCGCCGTTCGGCCCGAGAAAGCCGACCACCTCGCCCGGCTCGATGCGAAAGCTGACCTTTTCCACGGCCTTCACATCCTTGTACTTGCGTTTGAAGAAACTGCGCACGGCCGCGCCGAAGCCGCCTTCGCGCTCGGGCACCTGATAGGTCTTGCTCAATTGCTCGACAAGAATGGTGTCTGGGGACATATTAAAATCTCTCCTCGGAAGGAGAGATTTTATCATCACTAGAACAAAAGTGCTAGTTTTTTGAGGGTCGGGGTATGAAGAAAATGTTTCTCCGCCCTGCCTGCACTGCGCCACAGGCGTGCAGGCACACGTGAGCGGAGGGCGGAGTAGTCCTATTATAGAAACGCCGAGACGCGGTACCACACATCCACATTGACGTGGATGACCTTGCTGTGCTGGATGTCCATGCCCAGCGAGGGTCCCTGCTCGGCGGCGGCTCCCAAGGCGCGCATGGCTGGCTTGGCAAGCGCCTGGAACGGGATGGG
>CAZGFR010000089.1:0-225 GCA_964524485.1 uncultured Anaerolineaceae bacterium
CCGCCACCCCCGTCACCCGCGATCAGATGGCTGTCTTCCTCGTCCGTACCTTCCAGTTGCCATTACCGTAAACTGGAACGACGAGACTCAAATCCAACATCGCAATGACGAGGCTTCTGACAGAAGGGGGAGGAGTCTCGAAGTCTGAATTGCGATGACGTTCAAAACCGCCCCGAGGCAACTCGGGGTGGTTTTGTTTAATGGCAAGATCAGGAAAGAACAGAA
>CAZGFR010000089.1:325-13412 GCA_964524485.1 uncultured Anaerolineaceae bacterium
ATGAAAACGAGCCCTTGCGGGCTCGCTTGCGTATCTGAGGCGTCGAGGGGATTCGCAGCGTCCCTCCTGCGGGGAAACCACGAGTGGAAAATGAAAACGAGCCCTTGCGGGCTCGCTTGCGTATCTGAGGCGTCGAGGGGATTCGAACCCCTGAGTGAGGGTTTTGCAGACCCTTGCCTTACCACTTGGCCACGACGCCAGTTAAAAACAAGAGCGGGCGATGGGATTCGAACCCACGACCTTCTCCTTGGCAAGGAGACGTTCTACCACTGAACCACGCCCGCAATTTCTTGGCCGTCTTACTGACCGAGAGTGCCGAGACCCAGGATCGAACTGGGGACACCGCGATTTTCAGTCGCGTGCTCTACCAACTGAGCTATCTCGGCCAGTTATTTGGTTGTTAAGCGAGCGTGATTTTACTAGCTGGGTTGGAGATTGTCAAGCGAAATCCGCAAATCAAAATGAACTTTTCTCTTGCGTCCTGCTTGCCGTGGATGGTGTCCCATCCTCCCTTGACCCTGGCCTGCTTCCGCACTACAATCCCCGCCTGCGCTGAAAGGGCCTCTCATGTTCGAGACACTCACTGGACGACTCAATCAACTCTTTGACCAGCTTCGCAAACGCGGAAAACTCTCCGAAGCGGACGTGGACGCCGCCATGCGCGAGGTGCGCCTCGCTTTGCTCGAAGCAGATGTGCATTTCAGCGTGGTCAAGTCTTTTGTCGCGCGCGTGCGCGAACGCGCGGTGGGGGCGGAGGTGTCGAAGGCGCTCAACCCCGGGCAGCAGGTCATCAAGATCGTCAACGAAGAATTGATCGCCACCCTGGGTGAATCTGCCCCGTTGAATTTGTCGGGCGCGAAACCGCGCGTGATCATGCTGGTTGGCTTGCAAGGCTCAGGCAAGACGACGGCCGCGGGCAAGTTGGCGCGCTTGCTGCGCTCGAAGGGGGAGCGTGTGCTACTCGTGGCCGGCGACCCCTATCGTCCCGCGGCGGTCCAGCAGTTGCAGCAGTTGGGCGAACGCCTGGATGTCCCCGTCGAGGCGGACCTTTCGGTCAAGCCACCTGAGCTGGCGAAGCGCGCCTTCGACAAAGCCGAAAAGGGCGGATACGGCGTCATGATCGTGGACACCGCTGGTCGGTCCCAATTGGATGCGGAGTTGATGTCCGAGTTGAAGGCCATCGCCGCGAAGATCAATCCTGTGGAAATTCTGCTCGTGATTGACTCGATGATCGGTCAGGAGGCGCTGCCCATCGCGCAGGGCTTCCGCGATAACGTCAATATTACGGGCCTGATCCTCACCAAAATGGACGGCGACTCGCGCGGCGGCGCAGCCATCTCCATCCGCTCGGTGACGGGCGTACCGATCAAGTTCATCGGTACGGGTGAAAAACTCGACGCGCTCGAGACGTACGATCCTTCGCGTTTGTCTTCGCGCATTCTGGGCATGGGGGATGTGATCGGCTTGATCGAGAAGGCTGAAGCGGCCTTCGACCAGGCCACCGCGCAGAAGACCGCTGACCGCATGATGAAGGGCCAGTTCACGCTGGAGGACTTCCTCGACCAGATGCGCCAGATGAAGAAGATGGGACCGCTGGCTCAGATCATGGATATGCTGCCGGGTCAGTTCGGCCAGGCTGCGCGTCAGGTGGATCCAAAGGACATCGAGAAGAACTTCAAAACCTCCGAGGCCATCATTAGTTCGATGACGCTCAAGGAGCGCCGTAACCCCGATATCCTGAATGCCTCGCGCCGCCGCCGCATTGCTGCGGGTTCGGGGGTGGAAGTGCAGGAAGTCAACCGCCTGATCAAGCAATTCCGCGAGTCGCAGAAGTTGATGAAGACCCTGCAAAAAACGGGCGGAAAAGGCTTGGGAAAATTGTTCGGATAACACAAACGACCACCGTACGGTGGTCGTCTTTTTGTACGGGGTACTGTTTACTTCGTTGTGTTGGCAAAATAGCGCCGCTTGATGTCGTATTCCGAGCCGGGCTTGAAGTGTTGCGGCACCCATTTGCGCCAATCTTCGAAAAGGTCCTGCGGTTTCCACGTGTTGAAGGCCGCCGACCCGAATTTCTCGATATGACGCTTCACAGATTCGCGGAAGCGGTGGTGGGCAAAGATGCGCATGAATTCCCCGAAATAGATATCAGCCACGCGTTTGTCGCCTCGGACGACCATCATGTTCTCGTCATTGGTATCGACGCTGGCTTCGCTCCAATTGGCCGAACCGCTAAGTGTGACTGGGCTGCTTCCAAGCGGGTCAATCAGCATGAACTTTGTATGGACCCAGTTGACGTTGACCCCGATGGGGCTGGATTCTTTGAGCCAGCCGTCAATCCAGTCCACAAAGATACGCTCGCCCAGGGCCATGCCGATGTTTGGGAATTTGCGGATGCGTTCAATGTCGTCGATTACCGCTTTGCGCGAGGCCGCTGTCCCGCCGTTGACGTATTTGTCCAGCAGGGCGAAGCGCAGTACGCTGTCGTTATTGTCATAGACCCGGCGGAAATCCTGCACGATGCCGAAGGGGAAGGTCATAAATAACGGTTTGTTGGGCGACTTGGCCAGTTCGATCCACCAGTCGAAAACGTTGCGGCCGCGATGGGGCGAAAAGATAGGTGTGATCGGCTGGGAGTCGTCGAAGGGCAGCCCGTTGTTGGTCTCGGTCCAATTCTTGAGGTCCTCGTCGAGGGGATCCGCCTTCAGCGCGGTCCAATACTCCAGAAAGGCGCGCGCCACCTTGGGGTCACGGATCGCGTGTCCCACGTTGAGCTGGCCGAACAGGGCATTTCGGCTCAGGTTCGTCGAACCCGTCCATACAGCAAGCGGTTTGCCATTCCTGCTGAGCACGATGAACTTGTTGTGCATCAGTTTGGCGTTCCTGCGCGGAATGCACAGGGCGCGGATGTCCGCCTGGTCGATCTTTTGTTCGTTCTCCCGTCCAGTCGAATCATCTTTTGCGTGGTAGATGAGTTCCACTTTGGCGCCTGCGCCAGCGGCCGCCTTGAATTCCTGGAGAACCTCAGGCCATTGGATTTCGAAGATGGCAGCCTGAAGGCTGTAGGTATTATCTTTGGCCTGCTTGATGAAATTCAGCAGGGCTGGCAGCAGACCGCGCGTCAGCCAGGCATAGGCGGGCGCACCGGCCTGGTCGAGCGTGAGACCGGGGAAGCGCTTCGAAAACGCCTGGGATGCGATCGCGCCGCGGTTGAAATGGACTTCATGCACACCACCGGTCAGCGGCTCGGTCTCGATGGCGATGGTGGTGGCGGCTTTTTCTGTCAGGGCGCCAGGAGTTCCATACATGGGTATGACGCGGTAGCGATAGCGATAGCCAGGCTTGGCCGAATAATCCGCCCATTGGAATGCCTGGAAGGGATGCTCGTGGCTGCTGGCGTCTTCGATGCCCGTGGATGGCCGAATGCTGGCAAAAGTCTTGTTTCCTCTCAGCCAGACGGTTTCGTCTTCGGTGAGGTCTTCTCTCTGGATTGCAAATCCCATGAGGCCCTTCGCGTCGGCCTCCTTCATGCTAAAGGCCAGAAAAACGACATGGGTCCCGCTCACCGCTCGGACGGTCACAAAACCTGACACCTTCTTTCGCATCCTGAACCTCCATCTTTTTGACTGAATATTGACGAAAGCCCGCCTTGTGGAATTCGTTCCTATCATAGCACGCGGATTTTCGAATTTCAACCAGACGAGTCTGAATTCATCCTTTCCATTTTGTTTCCTTGCTGTATTCACACTCAATTCACAACTGAAATCTATACTCTCGTTCATAAGTTCACACAAAGGAGTGAAAAATGAACGGAAAGATTTGGTTACGCATCCTCTCTGGCCTGGTGATGGTGGCCGCCATCGCGGGCATCGCCTTCTTCGCCTTTCAGGCGGGCATAGCGCAGGGTTCGCCCATCACGCTGCAGGCGCCTTCGGGCGCTGTCGCGCCGATGCCTTTTTACGGAATGCCTTTCGGCTTCCACGGCATGCCCTTCTTCGGTTTCGGCTGCTTCGGCATCCTGATCCCGTTGTTCCTGCTCTTTCTGGCGATGCGCGCTTTCCGCTTCGCCTTCTGGGGACCGCGCTGGGGCTACCGCATGCACGGACATGGTCCATGGGGCCGCGGGCATTGGGGCGAAGGCAACGTCCCGCCCATGTTCGACGAGTGGCACAAGCGCGCGCACGAAGTCCCTGTAAGGGGCGGGGAAACGCCCGCTGAAGACAAGAAAGAATAACCACGTATAATGTAGGGGCACAGCAGAGCATAAAGCGGATACGCCTTGCTGCCTCCGCTGTGCCCCTAGATTTTCAATGAAAACCATCCTGGTTGTCGATGACGAACCCAAGATCACCCAACTCGTGCGGGATTACCTCGAACGGGCTGGGTATGCCTTGCGCGTAGTCAATGATGGACGTGCAGCCCTGTCTCTGGCGAAGACTGAGAAGCCCGACTTGATTGTCCTGGACCTGGGCCTGCCACACATGGACGGTTTGGACTTCACCCGTGAGTTTCGCAAAACCTCCAATGCGCCCATCATCATGCTGACCGCCCGCGCCGAAGAGACCGACAAGCTGATCGGCCTTGAACTGGGCGCGGACGATTACATGACCAAGCCTTTCAGCCCCAAGGAACTGGTGGCCCGCGTGCGCGTGGTCCTGCGCCGCGTGGAAACCTCCGCTGCGACCACGCCCGACCTGATCCACGCCGCCGACCTGACGCTCGACGTCCCGCGCTTGCGCGTCACCGCAGAAGGGCGGGGCATCGAGGAGTTGACGCCCACCGAGTTCGAGTTACTGGCCGCCCTGGCCCGTCAGCCCGGACGCGTTTTCACCCGCGCCCAACTGCTGGATGCCATCCACGGTGTGGCCTTTGAATCGTATGAGCGCGCCATCGACGCGCACATCAAGAACATCCGCCGCAAGATCGAAATCAAGTCTGGTCAGCCGAAATATATTCTCACTGTCTACGGAGTCGGCTACAAATTTGCCGACCGATAAACTGCCATGTCTGCACCCAAGCACTTCCCAGAACGTCACCGCCCATCCTGGTGGCCAGAGAACGAACCCTGGCCGCCGATTCATCGTCCCTGGCGGGGGCGGCGCACGCCGTTCGCCCGCAGGTTCGGCTGCCTGTTCGGTTTCTTCAATTTCGTCGGCACGGCGGCATTCCTGTTCGCATTCATCTATGCCCTGAATTACTTCGGGGTGACGCATTTTGTTTTCGACTCATTTTCCTGGCTGCTGATCCCCGCGGGCGTGGTATTCGCGCTGTTCACCGTGGCGGTCATGGGCTTTGCCACTGTGCGCATGCGCCGCATGTCGGTTCCGCTGGATGAGATGTTATCCGCCTCCGAGAAGGTGGCGGAAGGGGATTACTCGGTACGCGTGGAAGAGAAGGGCTGGCCCGAGACGCGTTCGTTGGCGCGCGGCTTTAACACGATGGTCGAAAAATTACAGGCCAGCGACCGTCAGCGCCGTGCCATGCTGGCCGACGTCACCCACGAACTGCGCACCCCGCTGACGGTCATCCAGGGCAACGTGGAGGGCATGCTCGATGGCCTGTATCCCGCCGACGAGGGACAACTCAAGTTGATCCTCGAAGAGACGCAACTGCTTTCCCGCCTCGTGGATGACCTGCGCACCCTGGCGTTGGCCGAAAGTGGGACGTTGCAGGTGAAACGGGAATCGACCGAGTTGGCCGACTTGATCCGCGAAACGGTGACAGGCTTTGGGTCCAGGGCCGAGGCTGGTTCCGTTAAACTGGAAACCTCCCTCGCTGAGCCACCGCCTGTGGAGGTCGATCCTGTTCGGGTGCGCGAAGTCCTGCAAAACCTGATCGCCAATGCACTGCGTTATTCGCCCGTCGGCGGTACGATCTGCATTCGTTATGACGGACAAAGCGTGACCGTGGAGGATGACGGCCCAGGCATCCCGCCCGCCGACCTGCCGCACATCTTCGAGCGCTTTTACAAATCAAGCGACTCGGGCGGCATGGGCCTGGGGCTGGCGATTGCGAAGGCGCTGGTCGAGGCGCATGGTGGCACGATCCGCGCGGAGAATCGAATCGAGGGCGGAACGCGCATTTCATTTACTCTCTCGTCGTAAAGTCTGGTACAATATGCCGCTGTAGTTTCCGCCCGTGAGCGCGTGACCTTTACACGCACCCCTCTCTCGCGCGTGGGGATTGCACATTGAATTCGCATTTTCAACACAAGGAGAACGTTCTCGATGGTTCGTATTCGTTTACGCCGTGTCGGTCTCAAGGGCCAGCCCTCGTACCGTATCGTTGCCGCGGACAAGGAAGCCCCGCGCGATGGCCGCTTTTTGGAAATCCTGGGCTTCTATAACCCGCGCACCGAGCCCGCCACCATCTCGCTCAAGGAAGACCGCGTGTATCACTGGATGAAGAACGGCGCCCTGCCGTCCGAATCCGTGGAGAAGGTCTTCAAGTCGGCTGGTACGTTGGAGCGTTTCGAGCGCTTCAAAAAGGGCGAGGCCGTCGAAACCCTCGTGGCCGAGGCCGAGGCCGCCGCTACCAAGCGCGCCGCCCCCACCCGCACTCGCAAGGACTAATTCACTCATGATCAGTGCGGAGAGCGATTTTCGCACTGATTCTACATAAAGCCATGAAAGAACTCATCGAATATATCGCCAAGTCCCTCGTGGAGCATCCCGAAGAGGTGCAGGTGCAGGAGTATGGCAACGGAAACCGCATCCGCCTCGAGCTCAGCGTTTCCAAGGACGATATGGGGCGCGTCATTGGCAAGAGCGGCAGGGTGGCCAACTCCATCCGCACCCTCCTGCATGTGGCAGCGGAGCGGGAAGGCAGGCAGGTCACGCTCGATGTGGTCGAACCCTAATGGCTGATGTGAAACTTCCAGGCTCGCCAGTCGGCGAGCCTGAATATTTGGTGATCGGATTTCTGCGCCGCCCGTTTGGGGTGAGCGGCGAGATCCTCATGGACCTGCACACCGACTTCCCCGAGCGCTTCCGCACGGGACGCAAGGTGTACGTCGGTGACGAGCACAAGCCGATAACGCTGGCCTCCGTCCGCCCGCATGGCGAGAACATGCTGGTCCGCCTGCGCGGGGTGAACACGCCCGAGGCGGCAGGACAGTATCGCAACACCTGGCTGTTCATCAAGACCAAGGACGCGCCGCCGCTGCCCGAAGGTAAATACTATCAGTATCAACTGCTTGGCCTGAAGGTGGTGGACGAAGCGGATCATACGCTCGGCACGTTGACCGAGATCCTCGAAACGGGCGCGAACGATGTGTACGTTGTAAAAGATGAAGCGGGCAAGGAAATCCTGCTGCCTGCCATCCCATCTGTCATTCTGGATGTACAGCCTGAAGCGGGGCTCATCCGCGTGCATGTGCTGGAGGGGTTGTAGCGCGACGAGTCGTATTGCGTTACAAATCAATATGGAAGACAAACGCTACTGGGTTGGATTTACACTCATCAAAGGGATCGGCGCCGTGCGCATGCAGACGCTGATCCATCATTTTGGGGATTTGGAAACGGCCTGGAAGGCGAATCCCGCCGATTTGACGGAGGCAGGCCTGGGGGCGAAGCTGGTCGAGCGGATTGTCCAGGCACGCGAAAGCGTGGACCTCAAAAAAATTTCGGAGCAGATCGCTCGTCAGGGTATCCAAATCCTGACCTGGGACGATGAGTCCTATCCCGCGCGCCTGCGCGAGATCGACCAGCCGCCGCCCGTGCTGTATCTGCGCGGTGAGTATCTGCCCGACGATGTATTTGCTGTGGCCATTGTCGGCACACGGCGGGTCACGCCTTATGGCCGACAAGTGACTGAAGAGATCGCCTCCTTTCTAGCCGCCAACGGCATCACCGTGGTCAGCGGGCTGGCGCGCGGCGTGGACGCGGTGGCGCATACGGCTGCGCTCAAGGCGGGCGGACGCACCATCGGCGTGCTCGGCTCGGGTGTGGACCGCATCTATCCGCCCGAGCATCGCGCCCTGGCCGAGCAGATGGTAGAACGCGGCGCGGTCGTCAGCGATTACGCGCCAGGCACGCCGCCCGACGCATCGAACTTTCCGCCGCGCAATCGCATCATCTCGGGGCTGTCGCTGGCGGTGGTGGTCATCGAGGCGGGCGAGACCAGCGGGGCGCTCATCACGGCCGAGTTCGCCGCCGAGCAGGGACGTGAGATCTTCGCTGTGCCAGGCAGCATCCTGGCTCCTCAGAGCAAGGGTACCAACAAGCTCATCCAAAACGGCGCGCAGCCCTTGTTAACCGCCAGCGACCTGATGCAGGCCCTGAACCTGACGCGCATGGGCGAGCACAAGGCTGCCCGCAAGATCCTGCCCAGCGACGAGGTCGAGGCGAAACTGTTGGCGGCGCTGGGCGAACAGCCCGTCCATGTGGATGAACTGGGAAATCAGACTGGCTTGCCAATTGAGAAAGTCTCCGCTACACTTACCCTGATGGAACTTAAAGGTATGGTGCGTCAGGTTGGCGGAATGCACTATGTCTCGATCCGTGAAGCGAATGGAGATTATCTTACATGACCGACATCCTTGATCACACCTATGCGGTGATCATGGCAGGCGGCGGCGGGACCCGCCTTTGGCCAGTCTCGCGGCGTGACCGCCCCAAACAAATGCTTCCCCTGCTGGAGGAGCATCGCACGTTATTCCAGACCACCGTGGACCGTTTGATGGGTCTGCTGCCCCCTGAGCGCATCCTGGTGGTGACCGTGGCCGACCAGGCGCCCAGCCTGCAGGAGCAGGCCCCCGAGCTCCCCGCCGAAAATTTCCTCATGGAACCCCTTCCACGCGGCACCGCTTCGGTGGTAGGATTGGCGGCTGTCGCCCTGCGCCAGCGCGACCCCGAGGCCGTGATGGCGGTCCTGCCCGCCGACCACTTCATCCGCAACCGCGATCTGTTTCATTTGTTGATCCGCGTGGCGGTGGACGTGGCCGAGAAGAATTATCTGGTCACCCTGGGCATCACGCCCACTTATCCAGGCACGGGCTACGGATATATCCAGCGCGGCGACCCGATCCCCGAGCGGGTGATTTATCCCGTGTATCACGTCTCCCGTTTCAGGGAGAAACCCACCGAAGAGCAGGCGCGTGTCATGCTCAGCACAGGCGACCATTCCTGGAACTCGGGCATGTTCGTCTGGAAGGCGGGCGCCATCCTGGCCGAGATCGAACGCCTGATGCCCGACATGCACGGATCGCTGCGCCAGATCGAATCCGCCTGGCGGACGCCCAAGCGGGATGAGGTCGTCCAAAAAGTCTGGCCCGGGTTGAAGAACGAAACCATCGACTACGGCATCATGGAACACGCTGAAAAGGTGGCGGTGCTGCCCGCGGGCGGCCTGGAGTGGAGCGACGTCGGTTCGTGGGATTCGCTCTTCGACGTGCTCCTGCCCGACAAGGACGGTAATATCGTTTTTGCAGGCCAGCACATTGCGGAAGACACGCGCAACTCGCTGGTTTACGGCAACCGCAGCGAACGCCTGGTCGTGACCATCGGCCTGCATGACGTCATCATCGTCGACAGCGGCGACGTGCTGCTGGTCTGCCACAGGGATCATTCGCAGAAGGTCCGCGCCGTGGTGGATACCTTGAAAAAGAACGAACTACATCAATATTTGTAATGAGGGAACAGATCGGTATGCCAGGTTCCCTGGAGGTTTGAGTTTTGGAAGCTTATTGCATGAAGTGCAAGACCAAACGGGAGATGAAAGATCCCGTTGCGTCTTTCAATGCCAAGGGTTCGCCTGTGACCGTCGGCGTGTGCCCCGAGTGCGGGACCAAGTTGTTCCGCATGGGCAGGACCGACGCCCACGCTGGGTTGACTCCGCCTGAGAAGCAGAAGCAGGAGAAGCCGCGCGAAGGCAAGCTGGTCATCGTCGAGTCGCCTGCCAAGGCCAAGACGGTTGGCCGCTTCCTGGGCAGGGGCTACACGGTCCGCGCCTCGGTGGGGCACGTGCGCGACCTGTTGAAGTCGCAGCTTTCCGTGGACGTGGAGAATAACTTCCAGCCGAAGTACCGCGTCCCGAACGAGAAAAAGGAAGTCGTCAAGGAGATCAAAAAGCTGGCCAAATCCGCCGCGGAGATCTACCTGGCGACCGACCCCGACCGCGAAGGCGAGTCGATCTCCTGGCACCTGATGGAGGCCGCCGAGATCGAGCCTGAGCGCACCAGGCGCGTGGTTTTCCATGAGATCACTGAGCCCGCCATCAATGAGGCCTTCGCGCATCCGCGCGAGATCGACATGAACCTGGTCAACGCGCAACAGGCCCGCCGCGTGTTGGACCGCCTGGTGGGATACAGCATCAGCCCGATCCTGTGGGAGAAGGTGCGCAGCCGCCTGTCGGCGGGACGCGTCCAATCGGTGGCGCTGCGCCTGATCGTCGAGCGCGAGCGTGAGATTGATGCGTTCGTGCCTGTCGAGTATTGGTCCATTCACGCAGAGTTCAAGCCCGAAGGCCTGAAGCAGTCCTTCCTGGCCAAGCTGGTCAAGATCGACGACAAGGACCCTGAGTTACCCAATGAGGAGGCGGTCAAGCCTTTCCTTATGGACATGGAGACGGCGGCCTATGCCATCACCAAGGTCAAGCGTGGAGAGCGCCGCCGCAGACCCTCCGCGCCGTTCACCACGTCCACGCTGCAGCAGGAAGCCTCGCGCAAGCTGGGTTTCACCGCCAAACGCACGATGGCGCTGGCCCAGGGTCTGTACGAAGGCCAGGACGTGGGCAATGGCGGCGCCACGGGTCTCATCACCTATATGCGTACCGACTCGACCAACGTCTCGACGCTGGCACAGAATGAAGCGCGCGAATATGTGACGGGGAAGTACGGCAGCGACTACCTGCCGCCCGAACCGCCCGTTTACAAGACCAAGTCCGCGGGCGCGCAGGAGGCCCACGAGGCCATCCGCCCGACCTCGGTCATGCGTGAGCCCGAGAAGGTCAAGCCCTTCCTCGAACCTGCCATGTACAAACTCTATAACCTGATCTGGCAGCGCTTTGTGGCTTCTCAAATGGAGGCCGCCGTGTACGACACCCTGCAGGTCGAAGTGGCGGGCAAGACTTCCGCGCACGATTACCTGCTGCGCGCGTCGGGCTCGGCGGTCAAGTTCCCGGGCTTCCTGGTGGTGTATGAAGAGGCCAGGAACGAGGACGTCAAGACCGAGGACGAAGAAGAGAATGTCCGCATCCCCGCGGACGTGGCCGAAGGCCAGAAGCAGGAATTGGTCCGCCTGATTCCCGAGCAGCATTTCACCCAGCCGCCGCCGCGCTTTAGCGAGGCTTCGCTGGTGGCCGCGCTCGAAGAGAACGGCATCGGCCGTCCGTCCACGTATGCGCCCACGCTCTCGACCATCCAGGCGCGCGGATATGTCGAACGCATCGACAAGCGTCTGGTTCCCACCGAGACGGGCATGTTGGTCAATGACCTGATGATCCAGTACTTCTCCGACGTAGTGGACCTGTCCTTCACCGCCCGCATGGAGGAGGACCTCGACAAGATCGCCGAGGGCCAGGCTCACTGGGCGGAGGTCATGCAGGAATTTTACGAGCCCTTCTCCGCCGACGTGCAGAAGGCCCAGGCCGACATGCCCGTCGTCAAGTCGGGACCTGAGCCGATCGGCCGCGCCTGCCCCGAGTGCGGGCGGGACCTGGTCATCCGCTACGGGCGCTACGGAAAATTCATCTCATGCAGCGGATTCCCCACCTGTCGGTATACCGAACCGTGGCTGGAGAAGATTGGCGTCTCCTGTCCGAAGGACGGCGGCGACCTGGTGGAGCGCAAGACCCGTAAAGGCCGCGTCTTTTACGGCTGCCTGAATTATCCCAACTGCGATTTCACCTCGTGGAAGAAACCGCTGGCCCGTCCCTGCCCGAAATGCGGCGGGCTGCTGGTCATCGCCAACAAGCGTGAGGCGCAATGCACCCAATGCCAGGAAAGCTTCCTTCTGGAGGAAGTTGTCCCTGAGATCGTCGAATAGGATTTCCCATGCATTTCTCTCCTCCCCCTTACCTCGACCCCGGGTCGGGCAGTATCATCATCCAGGTCTTGATCGCGTCCCTGCTGGCGATTGGAATTGCCCTGCGCGCCTCGTGGGGCAAGATCCAGAGCCTCTTCGGCAAGACGAGCAAGCCCGCCGACCAGGATGATGACAACGCCGATGCCTGAGTCGAATCAACTGTCTGCCTCGTTTCGGGACCCCAGCGGGTTTTTGTTCACCCGTGATGGGGTCCTGTTGCGCCAGGTCAACCGCTCCTACGCTGACGAGTACACCCGCCTGATGGACTCGGGCCTGTACGACAGGCTGGTCAAGGCGGGGCTGCTGATTCCGCATGTCGAAGCGGACCAGGCTCCAGTTCAGGCAGAGTCCGCGTTCAAGGTCATTCAGCCCGAGCGCGTCCCGTTCATCTCCTACCCCTATGAGTGGTCGTTCAGCCAGTTGAAGGACGCCGCTCTGGCGACGCTGTCGATCCAGAAGCGCGCGCTCAAGGCGGGCATGTCGCTCAAGGACGCCAGCGCCTACAACATCCAGTTCGTGCGCGGCAAAGCGACTTTGATCGACACGCTCTCGTTCGGCCTGTATAAGGAGGGCCAGCCTTGGGACGCCTACCGCCAGTTCTGCCAGCACTTCCTGGCCCCGCTGGCTTTGATGGCCTACGTGGACGTGCGCCTGAGCCAGTTGTTGCGCGTCTACATCGACGGTATCCCGCTCGACCTGGCCAGCCGCTTGTTGCCCTTCGGCACCCGCCTCGACTTCGGCCTGTTGACCCACATCCACGTCCACGCGGGCGCACAGGCCCGCTACGCCGACGCAGACGCCAAACAGGAGGTCTCCCGAGCGCAGCGAGCGCAGATGTCGCAAAACGCCTTCCTGGGCCTGCTGGAGAGCTTGGAGGGGGCGGTTAGAAAGCTGGAGTGGAAACCCGCGGGCACGGAATGGGGCAACTACTACGACATCACCAACTACTCCGAGGCCGCCTTCGAGCACAAGAAGCAGTTGGTGGGCGAGTGGACGGCGCGTGTCGGGCCGTCCGTCGTCTGGGACCTGGGCGCGAACAACGGCGTCTTCAGCCGCGCGGCGGC
>CAZGFR010000090.1:0-3435 GCA_964524485.1 uncultured Anaerolineaceae bacterium
TAAGAAACAGAAATACGGTTATTTTGGCCGTTCGATTACCAGTTGTGAAATCATCGAACGCTGGAGAGTCTGCGGCTTCGGGAAGTAGTTTCATTATTTTTATATTTTCCCTATCCTCAGACTTTTGCGCCCTACCCTCGTTCGCTTAAACGCCAACCTATGGTGAAAAACAAAGAATATTTCGAAATTAAAATGGAACAGTTGCAAAGCGTGGGGAAATGGGCGGCTGCCTGTGCGGAAAGAACGCTGTCCGTCTATGAAAGTGTCGAGAGTGAAGATGCTCGTCCACGAAATGCAATAAATGGGATTAAGGACTTTTCCAATAGTGGAAGACGAACCAATCATCTAAGAAAACTTGCGTTGGACGCATACAGGGCTTCGCTCGAGACCAGGGATCAGGCAGCCTCGGCAGCCGCGCTGTCCGCAAGTCTTGCGGCCGCAAGCGCTTATACGCACCCATTTAAAGACGTAAAGCAAGCCAGGCATATCCTTGGAGCAGCGGCCTATTCCGCATTTGCCATCGAACTATCCAACGACTCAGATTCGAATGTTGGGGATCAGGAGATCGAACTGGCAATAGACCAGGCACCCTATGAAATTGTTGTATTGCTCAGGGAAATGCCTGCGCAGGAAGCTGGGAAGATGAGGATCGATCAACTTTTCTATAAACTTGATCGTGAACTAAGAAATCGGTTGGGATGATCCCTCTTGGATGTAAATCTTATATCCGCTCTTTTCATGTTCTGATGGAGGATCAAGCTGCCCGATAGCATCATGGCTGAGCTTTCTGATCGATATCGAACCAACCAGGAGAACCTGCTTGAACTTGTGGAGGGTCTTACGGAGGCGCAGATTGCGTGGACCCCCAATGAAACCACTCCGTCGGTGGGTTTTCATGTTTGGCATCTGGCGCGTTGGGCAGATTATCTTCAGGAACTGATCAATGGACGCGGGAGCCAGCTTTGGGAGATCGAAGGGTTGGCGGCTCGTTGGAATATGGAAACGAAGAGCTTGGGGTACGCCGAAACAGGCATGGAAATGGAGGCAGAGACCGCCGTGGCGCTTCGGATGCCTGAAAAAAGTATACTGCTCGCTTATGCGCGCCGCGCATTCTCCGCGGCCCAGCAAGCCGTGGCAAAGATCAGCGACAACGAATTTTTCGATGTGTATGAAGGTCTGCACGGCGAAAATTGGCATGACGGTCACATCGGCCCGATCCTGATTACCTGGATGACTCATGACAATCGACATCTCGGAATGATCGAGTGTCTTGTCGGAGTTCAGGGCATTCATGGAAGTGCAGATAGCTGAAACGCGCAACGCATTACCAGCCGCGCCAGGCGATGAAGCAGGAGTAAAAAAACGGCTCGGACGGAAGCATATCCAAGCCGTTTTGGTCGGGTAGGTGGACCTACGCCCTCCCTGCAAATACCCGCAATTTTTGATATTTCTCTAACATTTTTCCGACGCTAGTCGCGATAAAATACAAGGCGAAAACTGGACACCCACACGACGATCCCGTTTTCTCAAATGCTTCGGGATGGTCGGAGCATTTTTGATTCATCAGGAGGACCCCCCATGACCGACACCACCCCAGCGCGCGACGAGGCGCAATCCTACTTGTTCAAGGCCGAGACCAGGCAGCTGCTCAACATTCTGATCCACTCGCTCTACAAGGACCGCGAGGTCTTCCTGCGCGAACTGCTCTCGAACGCTTCGGACGCCCTTAACCGCATCCGCTTCGAGATGCTGACCGACCGCAACGTGCTCGATCCCGACGCGGAACTGGCTATCCGCATCCACGCCGACAAAGAATCCCGCACCCTGACCATCCAGGACACGGGCATCGGCATGACCCGCGACGAGATCGTGGAAAACCTGGGTACCATCGCCCAGTCGGGTGCGCGCAAATTCATCGAAGCCACCAGGGACAAGAAAGTGGATTTCACCCAGGTCATCGGGCAGTTCGGCGTGGGCTTCTACTCCGTGTTCATGGTCGCCGAATGGGTGCGGGTCACCTCGCGCTCCTACAAGCCGCGCGCCAAGGCCGTGACCTGGTACGCCACGGGCGAGGACAACTACCAGGTCAGCCCCGCCGAGATGACCGAGCGCGGCACGAAGATCGAGATCAAACTCAAGGAGGATGCCGCCGAATTCGCCGAGGAATACCACCTCAAGAACGTCATCCACAAACACTCGGATTACATCGGCTTCCCCATCTACATCGGCGCGGACGAGAAGCAGGTCAACAAACAGACCTCGCTGTGGCGCACCTCCAGGCAGGAAGTGACCGACGAACAATACAAGGATTTCTACCATCAGTTGACGCTGGACTTCGATGACCCGCTGCTGCGCGTACACGTCTCGACCGATGCGCCCGTGCAGTTGTACGCGCTGTTGTTCATCCCAGGCAAGGGCGAGCGCGGCATCTTCTCCCTGCGCAAAGAGGATGGCCTGAAACTGTATTCGCGCAACATCCTGATCGACGAGTACAACAAGGACCTGCTGCCCGACTATCTGCGCTTCGTGCAGGGCGTGGTCGACTCGGAGGACCTGCCGCTCAATGTCTCGCGTGAGACCGTGCAATCCGTGGGACTGATGCCCAAGTTGAAGAAGGTCGTCACGGGCCAGGTGATGAAAGAACTCGAGGCGTTGGCCAAAAACGATGCCGAAAAGTACAACACTTTCTGGCAGGAGTTCGGCGGGTATCTCAAACAGGGCGTCGCGGCCAATCCGCTGGGCGAGGAAAGCATCCACCCGCTGCTGCGCTTTAAGACGAATCAGAGCCCTGAGACCTGGTCTTCGCTGGAGGATTACGTCGGGCGCATGCAGCCCGACCAGAAGGTCATCTACTACATCGTCGGCGAGGACCCCAAGGCCGTACTGCGCAGCCCGCACCTGGATTACTTCCACGGGCAGGGCGTGGAAGTGCTGCTGCTGACCGACCCGATGGACTCGTTCATGCTGATGGGCCTGCGCAAGTACAAGGACTACGAGTTACAGAACGTGGCCCAGGCGGAGATTCCCCACAAGGACGGGAAGCAGGCCGAGGCGGAGAAGATTCCCGAAGCGGACTTCAACGGGCTGGTCGAGCGCTTCAAGCAGGTCCTCGGCGAGCGCGTGACCGACGTCCGCGCCAGCCAGCGCCTGTCGCAGTCCGTCGCCCGCTTGGCGGATGCGGACGGGGCGATGAATCCCGAACTCCAGCGCGTGTATCGTTACCTCGGCAAGGAATATGAGGTACCGAAGAAGATCCTGGAGTTGAACCCCGCCCACCCCATCCTGAAGAAGCTGCTCAAGTTGGATGCCGCTTCCGAACTGGGGACCCTGATCATCGAACAGGTTTACGACAGCGCGCTGCTGGTCGAAGGCCTGCACCCCGACCCCTCCAGCATGGTCTCGCGTGTGCAGCAATTGATGGATGCGGCGCTGGGC
>CAZGFR010000090.1:3535-10848 GCA_964524485.1 uncultured Anaerolineaceae bacterium
GTCCCCAGAATTTCTGGGGACCTTGTGATTACGCTCGGTTCTTATACAGGGCTGCCAGGGCCGCGCCGATGGCCTGGGAGAGATCTCCCAGCGCCGCGGGAACGATGTTGATCGTGTCGCGCTGATAGGGCCACAGGTACTCACGAGCTGCCGCGCGGACGATGCCCAGGTAACGCTCACGGAAGGCAGTGGTGGTGGCTTCGGGATCCATCAGGCCGCCGCCGATGACCACATAGCGCGGGTCGAGCGCCATCGCCAGGTTGGCCAGGTGCAGGCCCAGGGCCCTCGCCTGGAAGTCGAACAACTCGTTGGCGAGCGGGTCGCCGCGTTGGGCCAATCCGCGCAGGCTGAAGGCGCGTTCCTTCATGCTCAGGGTCGACTTCGCCAGGTCGTGGTCGGGATACTGCTCCAGCTTCTCGGCCAGCAGGTAAGGCAAGCCCGAAAGGCAGGTGTAGACCTCGATGCAGCCCCAGGTGCGTCCGCATCCGCAGGGATAGGGTTTGGCATTCAACAAATGCAACGGTGCAGGCATGTGGCCGCCTTCCATGCCCGCCAGGGTGTCGCCGTCCAGGGCCAGGCCGTGGCGGTCGATGTAGGCGCAGCCCAGGCCCGAGCCTGGGGCCAGCATGAGCACCGTGCCGTTGTCGCTGCCGCGCGCGTGCTGGGCCTCGGCCACGCCGCCCATGTCGCCATCGTTGCCCACCGTCAGCGGGATGGCGCGCCCCGCGCGCTCGGACAGGGCGTTGCCATAAGCGGTGTACACATCGAAGCCCGTGAACTCATCGGGCAGGTTGGCCGAATGGTCGAAGACGCCGTAGCGCTGAAACGGACCAGGCACCGCCAGCCCTACTCCCCTGACCTGTTCCCAGGTCAGGGCATGCTGGGTCAGGTAGGAATTGACCGCCTCGACCCAGCTGCGCACGACCGCCTCGGGGCCGCTCTTCGAGTTCGTGGAGGATTGCAATAATTTCGTCGAGATGGTCGAGCCGTCGCTCCAGACCCCGCCTACCTTGGACGTGGTCGCGCCGCCGTCCGTGCCGATGTACACACTTTTGCTCATAAGGTATTTTCGATCTCCTGGTTGATTTTCGTGCATGCAACGTCACATTATACGCCGATAAATCTGAGAAATTCAACCCAAACCGCCAGGGTAAGTTGCGGACCCGAAGCGGCATCCAAGACAGGAATGGACTGGAGGATTCCCATGATCACTGTTTTTCGAGAAGCCCAAAGCCAGCCTGCCGACATCGTCGAAGCGGAACTGCGCGACATGGTGGTCGGCTTCGAGCGCGTGACCCTGACCCCCAAAGAAGTCCCCGCCCGCCTCGGCGCGGACGTGGGCCTGCCCGCCATCCAGGACGGTGCCCGCATCATCAGCGGCAACGCGGAGCTGCACACCTACCTGAAAGAGTTGGCCGATTTCTATCACGACTGGCACATGTATCAGGGCGACGCCTGTTACGTCTATGACAACGGCGAAAGCTGTTGAAGCCAAAGCCCGTGTCCGTACGAGCCTCCAGAGTCCGCGCTGGAGGCTCTTGGTTTCGGCGAATGGTTGTACAATACAGTTCGAAGAAACCCGTCAACGCCCTGCGCTGACGGAGAAACCTGTACACGGAGACGACCATGAAAGCGAACATGACAAGGACGCTTGGGCGTTCGGGCATCGAGATCAGCGCCCTGGGGATGGGCTGTTGGGCCATTGGCGGACCGTTCTGGGGCGGAGAGACGCCGCTGGGCTGGGGAGAAGTGGACGACAACGAGTCGATCCGCGCCATCCACGCCGCCCTGGACCTGGGCGCGACCTTCTTCGACACGGCCAACGTCTACGGCGCGGGCCACAGCGAGCGTGTGCTGGCCAAGGCGCTCAAGGGCAAACGCGGACAGGTGGTGATCGCCACCAAGTTCAACGCCGTGTTCGACGAGACCACCCGCCAGGTGACCGGCAGCGACGCCACGCCCGCGGGCATCCGCCGCGCCTGCGAGGACTCTCTGCGTCGCCTTGAAACGGATATCATCGACCTGTACCAGTTCCACGATAACGGCTTCCCGCCCGAGCAGGCGGGTCCCGTGCGCGACACGCTCGAGGAGTTGGTGGCCGCGGGCAAGATCCGCGCTTATGGCTGGAGCACCGACTTCCCCAAAAGCGCCGAGTTCTTTGCGGGCGGCGAACACTGTTCGGCCATCCAGGTCGAGTTGAACGTGCTGGACGACAACGCCGCCATCCTGGCCATCTGCGAGCGCGAGAACCTGGCCGCCATCAATCGCGGTCCGCTGGCGATGGGCCTGCTGACGGGCAAATACACGGGCGCGGTCCAACCCTCCGCCGATGACGTACGCGGACAGAAAAGCCCCGAGTGGATGAAGTACTTCAAGGACGGCGTAGCCAGCGCAGACTACATGAAGAAAGTGGCCGCCCTGCGCGAGATCCTCACCAGCGGCGGGCGTAGCCTGGCCCAGGGCGCGCTGGCCTGGCTGTGGGCGCGCAGCCCCAAGACGGTTCCCATCCCTGGCTTCCGCACCGTGAAGCAGGTGGAGGAGAACTGCAAGGCCATGGACTTCGGCCCGCTGACGGAGGGTCAGATGGCCGAGATCAACACAATCCTGGGGCGCTAACCGACCCAACGACGACAAAAAAAGAGTCCCTGCGCAGGGACTCTTTTTTGATTCAACGGTTTCTACTTCTTTCCCTTGCCCATCTCGTTCAACAGCAGGTCCAGCGCGCCAACGGAGACCTGCAGTTCGCGCAGGGAGATGCCCATCGAGACGATCATCAACACCAGGGCGATTCCGAAGACCCACTGCCCCACCGCGATCCAGCCTGCGAAAAGCGAGAACATGCTGACCACGCAGAACAGCAGGCTGAGCACGCCCGCGATCTGCATGTTGCGGATCAGGTACACGCGGTAGCGCAGGTTGGCGATCTGTCGGACCAGGTTCTCATCCTGCCGGGTCTGGTAGCGGTCGTGCAATCCGCGGATGATGGTGGCCAGGGTCAAGAAGCGGTTGGTGTAAGCCAGCATCAGCAGGGAGATGGCGGGGAACAACAGGGACGGGGTGGTAAGGGTGATTTCCATAATGATTCGATCCTTCGCCCTTCGACCACGCCGCGTAAAAGAACCCGCGGCTCCGCTCAGGGCGAACACGGTCACAACGCAAAACTGACCTGCTCGGGGCGCACCAGCAGCATGGGCACGCGCATCACGCCCATCTGCGGCAGGGCGGGACTGCTGATCTCGGCCTCGTAGATCGACATCCAGGCGGCGCGGGCCACGTCGATGCTGGTGGCGAAATCGGTCTGGCTGGAGATGCGCGCCTTGGCCTTGAGCATGAACGAGCCGATCATCAGGGAGACGTCCACCAGGCGGCGGCCTGCCTCGCCCGCGTCATAGTCCACGGGGTCGGCGGCGGGCGGCGCGATGTGGAACCCGACCACCTGCGGCGTGGGAAAGAACATCTCCTCGTAGGTCAGCGACCTGGGCGCGGGTCCACCGAAGACCAGCACCTGCGGCTTGAACAGGTGTACATAGTTCGGCACGCCCTGCGTGCGCAGCCAGATGCTCACGCGCATGCTTTGCTTGGTCAACACATCCCCGCGCACCAGCATATTATGGGAATAGATCATCACGGTCGTCAGTTTCTCGTCAGCGGCAGGTGTCGGCATAAGCCCTCCGCGTACAATTATACCCTCGACCCTGGTGCGCATCCCGTTTATACTTCGCCAATCCATGAAACGTTCTTTGTGGGTTGCCTTCATCCTCGCCCTGCTTTTTTACGGATCCAGCGTGGGGGCCATGCTCTTCAAACAGACGGGCATGCAGCAATATGTGTACCTGGCGGATGCCTTCCTGCACGGTCATCTCGACCTGGTAAACTACGGCGGCGCGCCCTACGACCTGATCCATTTTGGCGGCAAACTCTACGTCCCAGGCGCGCTGGCGCCCGCCCTGCTCTACCTGCCCTTCGTGGCGCTCTTCGGACTGGGCGTCAGCGACGTGCTGTTCAGCGTGGTTGTGGCTGCGGTCAACGCCGCGCTGGCCTATGACCTGCTGGGACGCCTGGGCGGCGAGGAAAACTCCTCGAAGCGTATCTGGCTGACGGTCCTGTTCGCGGCGGGGACGGTCAACTGGTGGATCTCCAGCGTCGGCTCGGTCTGGTTCAACGCCCAAGTGACGGCGGTCCTGTTCACGCTGTTGTTCGTGCGCGAGACATTGATCGACAAACGTCCCTGGCTGGCAGGCCTCTGGCTGGGGCTGGCGGCGCTCTCGCGTCCCACCCTGTTGTTCGCGGCGGTCTTCTTCCTGCTCTATCATTTCCTGCGCAGGGAAACCGTGCGAGCCTGGCTGCTCAAGTCGCTGCCCTTTGCAGGGACCTTCGGCCTGGCGCTGATCGTGATGCTGGGCTACAACCTGCTGCGCTTCGGGAACCCGCTCGACTTCGGCTACGGCTACGTGGAAGGCTCGAAACAGCTGACCGAACTGTATGCCAAATATGGCGGCTTCAACCCGCGCTACATGCCGTGCAACATCTACATCTCGCTGGCGGGCCTGCCGAACCTCCCCAACGACCCACTGCCGACTGTCAACCAGATGTGCCCCGACCTGAACACGCCGCGCGGCTTCAAGCACATCACCGATTTCTTCAACCCGCTCGGCATGAGCGTCTTCCTGACCACGCCCGCGCTGCTGTACGTCTTCCGCGCGCGGCTGAAGGGCAACCCGCTGACCCTCTCGGCGCTGGCGGCGCTCACGCCCGTCACGCTGGCGGTGTGGATGTATCACGCGCCAGGCTACGTCCAGTTCGGGTATCGCTACCTGCTGGACGTGCTGGTCTTTCTCTTGATCCTGCTGGCCGACGGCATCCGCAAGGTGGATAAGCTCGCCATCGCCTTGATCCTGGCCTCTGTATTCATGAACTTCATCGGACTATACATCATGTTCAAAGACACCTTCAAGATCAGTTGGTTCGACATGTGGATCCAGACCCTGCTGCGCCTGGTGGGGTTGCAATGAGCCAGACCCGACCCAAACGCTGGATCGTGCCGCCCGTCCTCACCCCCGAAGCGGATTCGGCCCTGGCGCCCTTTCCGCCCATCCTGCGGCAGATCCTGTTCAACCGCGGCTACGCCGACCCCGCTGAGGCGCGGGCCTTCCTCGATGCGCAGCCCAACTTCGACGCCGATCCCTATCAGATGACGGGCATGCAGGCGGCCGTGGAGCGCATCCTGTCGGCCCTCGACCACCGCGAGCCGATCGCCATCTACGGCGACTACGATGTGGACGGCGTGACCGCCACGGCCCTGCTGGTGGAGGTGCTGCAAGCCCTGGGCGCGGAAGTGCGCGGCTACATCCCCAACCGCTTCGAGGAGGGCTACGGCCTGAACAAGGAGGCGCTCGACCACCTCCAGGCCGACGGCGTCAAGCTGGTCATCACCGTCGATTGCGGCATCCGCTCGCCCGATGAGTCCCAGTACGCGCGCAAGATCGGCCTGGACCTGATCATCAGCGACCATCACCACCCCGCCGAAGGGGACCTGCCGCCCGCCCTGGCCGTCATCAACCCCAAGCAGCACGGCGACGTTTATCCCGACAAGGACCTGGCGGGCGTGGGCATCGCGTACAAGCTGGCCGAAGCGCTGGTGATGGGCGGCGGCGTGAAGATGGAAGACGGCCGCTGGGCCGTGGACGGCGGCCGCCCGTTGCTGGAGGGCGTCCTCGACCTGGTGGCGCTCGGCACCGTGGCGGACCTGGCCCCGCTGGTGGGCGAGAACCGTGGGCTGGTGCGACGCGGCCTGAACCAGATGCGCCAGACCCAGCGCCAGGGACTCTTCTCGCTGGCGGGCGTGGCAGGCCTGGACCTGAAGAAGGTCAACGCGGGCAATATCGGTTTCAACCTGGGTCCGCGCCTGAACGCCTCAGGCAGGCTCGAGTCAGCGCTGGCCTCGTTCGACCTGCTCACCACGCAGGACGTCCAGCGCGCGGGCGAACTGGCGCAGCAACTCAATTTGCAAAACACCGAGCGCCAGCGCATCACGCGCGAGATGCAGATCAGGGCCGAAGAGATCGCCCTGGCCCAGCCCGATGGGAAGCATTACCTGCTCTTCGCCGCCGACGAGAATTTCAACTCGGGCGTGATCGGCCTGGCCGCCTCGCGCCTGACCGAGAAATATTACCTGCCCGCGGTCGTGGCGGCGCAGGGGCCCGAGGAGACGCGCGGCTCGTGCCGCTCGATCCCTGAGTTCCACATCACGGACGCGCTCGACAAGTGCGCCGACCTGCTGGTCCGTCACGGCGGGCACGCCGCAGCGGCGGGATTCACCGTCCGCAACGGGAACCTGCCCGAGCTGGTGGAGCGGTTGACGTCCATCGCCAGGCAAAAACTCGACGGCCAGGACCTGCGTCCCACGCTGACGGCCGACGTCGAGGTGCGTCTCAGCCAGCTGCGCCCCGAGTTGATCCAGGTCCTCAGCCGCCTCGAACCGACGGGCTACGGCAACCGCGAGGTGGCCTTCGTGGCGCGGGACGTGAAGGTGCGCGCTTCGCGCACGGTCGGCGCGGAGGGCAAACATCTCAAGCTGGTGGTCGAGGACGAGCGCGGCTACAGCCACGATGCGATCGGCTTCAACCTGGGCGAATGGCAGAAGGACATGCCGCCGCGCGTGGACCTGCTGTTCACCTACGAGGTCAACGAGTACAACGGGCGCATCGGCTACCAGTTGAATTTGAAGGACCTGAAGGCGGCAGGCGCAACGGAGTAGATTCACCACAAAGGACATGAAGGTCTTAAGGGAGAAGGCGTGGGGTGTTGCTCCAGTATCCTACGTGATAGATTTTCGTCCTGAGCGGAAGGCTGCGAGGACCGCAGTCGAAGGATAAATAAGCAATCAGGCCAGCAAATGCTGGCCTGGTTTTGATTCGGGGAGGCTATCCCTTTTGCACAGGCAGGCTGAGGCGGCGCCAGGCGTGCATACCGCCCGCCACGTCCGCGACCTTGTAGCCCGCCTTGATGAGCAGCCTGGCCGCGGACCTGCTGCGGTTGCCCGAGGCGCAGATGCAGACGATCTCGCGGTTGGTGGGCAGCTCGCTCATGCGGCGCTGCAGTTCGCGCAGGGGGATCAGCCGCGCGCCCGCGATGTGCATCTGACGAAACTCCTCGGGCTGACGCACGTCCAGCACGATGGGGTGCTTGCCGACCTTGAGCCGCTGGCTCAATTCCTCGGCGGTAATGGAAGGGACCGAAGGTCCAAAGAGGGAATCGAGAAAACCCATGAAAATCTCCAATGTGAAATGTCGGCTTATTGTACTCCAGCGCGG
>CAZGFR010000090.1:10948-13030 GCA_964524485.1 uncultured Anaerolineaceae bacterium
GGGCGAAGGATTACGGCCCCCAGCGCGGCTGGTAGTCGCAGTAGGCGTTGTCGGTGAGGCGGCGCAGGTCGGTGCCGTCGTTGCGCAGCAGGTAGAGCTCGCAGCCGTGGTCGTCGTTGGGGTGGTCGAAGTAGGCGGTGAAGACGACCCAGCGGCCATCGGGCGAGAAGCTGGGACCCTGGCTGTTGCCGCCCGCTGGGGTGAGCTGCCGCTGCCCCGAGCCGTCGGGGTTCATCAGGAAGAGTTCGCGCTTCCAGGGTGCGCCCGAGTAGGTGACGATCTCCCCGAGCGCGGACCAGTCGCTGCGGCCGCGCAGGGCAGGCAGGTCGCTGACCTGGCGCAGATTCGAGCCGTCCAGGTCCATGACCCACAGCTGGTTGGGGCCGCCGCGGTTCGAGGCGAAGAGGATCTGGGTCCCGTCGGGGGACCAGGTGGGGTCCCAGCCTGTGACGTCCGCCAGGCGGCGGGGGCGGGAGCCGTCGCGGGCCATGATCCAGATCTCGTTACGGTCCGTCGCGGCGATCCAATGCGTGAAGACGATCTGGGTCCCGTCGGGGGAGATCTCGGGGGCGTTGACCACGCCCAGGCGGTCGGTCAGTTGGCGGACGGAGCCGTCCGCCAGGGTCATCTCGTAGATCTCGTAGACGCCCGCCTCGCGGAAGGCGGCGTAGACCAGGCTGAGGCCGTCGGGCGCGAGGGAGGGGTAGTAATGCTGGCGCGAGTCGTCGGCGGTGAGGCGGCGGTAGCCCGTGCCGTCGGCATTCAGGATGCAGATCTGGTTGGCGGCCTGCACCTTGAAGACCTGGCAGGTGAAGACGATGTGCCCATGCGGCTGGCCGTCGTCGGGGGTGGGCGTGGCGGAGGGGGTGGCCCCCGCCTGGGGCGTGGAGGCGGCCAGGGTGGCCACCAGGTCGGGGGTGGGCGCAGCGACGGGCAGGTTGCAGGCCAGGAGCAGGATCAGGAGTCCTGCGAGGAGGGGGAGGCGTGTCTGAAATTTCATTTGCATTAGGTACAACGTCCCTTAGTTTATCCGATGGAAGTCTTCATGCGAGACAGAAAAAGGGCGCCCCTTGGAGAATTGATACCTTTACAATATTTTTCATTGCACAGGACAGATGAAGTAAGTATCAATATTATCTCCGCCTTCGGCAACCCAACCCACAATCCCATCTACGGTCCTAATTCTCCACCACGACCAGCCATCCCGACAAACAGGGCCTTTTACAATCGTCATTTCAGTTCCAGGATACAAGCGTGTTATTTCTGAACTACTTTTTCCCGCCTTATCACGCACAATCAAGCGATCTGACTGAGTGCAAACATAAGCCTTGCCATTCACAGCAACACGTTGGGCAGGAGCACCAGGACAGGAGGAAACATTATTCGATGCCGAGTTATTTGAACTTGCAGGAGCCTGTACCAAGTCTGTTTGCGCAACTTTGTATTCGACAAATACTACAATATTTCCATTCCCGTCATTCTGGATTTTCCTGACCCATTGTTCGTTGGAAAAGTTGATCTCAAATGGTTGATTAATGGCGTATTCTTGCTGAATTATTTGCCCATTATCGTCTTTATAAAGGATAAATAATGTGTTTTGGCGCGTTGCTGCCTCATTGAGAGTGGTCTCAAATCCAACGTCCCAGGTCACGTTAAGAACTTCTGTATACACCAGAGTTTGAGAATAGGTACCGCTAAGTACAATTTCTCCGTCGTTATTCACATAGGCAGAAACTGTGACGGCAGCTCCTTTTACATCAAGCTCAACCGACGGACCCGAGAAAGTTTTGGTTTGGGACTGGCAGGAAGTCAAGAGCAAAGCAAATGCAATTCCAATCACCATTTCCATTCGTTTCATAGTGCCTCTACCAAAAAACTGATTCAAGATGGTTTTCCCTTCCTCTACCCCTCAAACACCTTCAAGACCTCATCGCCATAGTGATTGATGACCTTGACGGCGATTTTACCGCTTTTTGGTTTCTCAAATGGGATGGACTCGGTAGTGTATAGCAGGCTCCACGCGGACTCGCTCATCCTCCCCCGCAGGGAATCGACACTCCCTTCGGTCGCCACCACGCCCGC
>CAZGFR010000091.1:0-12995 GCA_964524485.1 uncultured Anaerolineaceae bacterium
CGGTATAATCCTTTCGTGCTTCCCGACCTGCAACTCAACGATCACTTGCGCCTGCGAAAGCCCCATCCCTGCGGCTCCTACGAGTGGACCGTCATCCGCCTCGGCGCGGATATCGGCCTGGAGTGCAAGGGCTGCGGTCGGCGCGTGATGCTCACCCGCCGCGAGTTGATGCGGCGGCTCAAGACCAACCTCACCCCCCACGAGTCCAAACCCGATGACAACTCCCAATAAAACACCGCACATCCTGTTCCTCTTTTCAGACACGGGCGGGGGACACCGCTCCGCCACCGAAGCCATCATCGAGGCCCTGCAGTTGGAGTACGGCGACGCCGTCTCCACCGAGATGGTGGATTTCTTCAAAGATTACGCCCCCCTGCCGTTCAACAAAATGCCCGACTGGTACCCCGAGATGGTCAAGGCCCCGCGCTTGTGGAGCGCCTCCTTCTACGCCACCGACGGCCGCGCCCGCGCGCGGGCCATCACCACGGCCATGTGGCCGGTGGCCCGCCATCCCGCGCGGCAATTGATTCAAAGCCATCCCGCGGACCTGATCGTCGCGGTCCACCCGTTCTCCAACACCTTTGCATTGAAGGCTCTGCCTAAAAACCGCCCGCCCTTCATCACCGTCGTGACCGACATGGTCACCACACATGCCCTGTGGTTCGACAAGCGCGCCGACCGCATCCTCGTCCCCACCGAGACCGCCCGCCAGAAAGCCATTCAATATCACATGGACCCGCAGCAGGTGCGCGTGGTGGGACTGCCCGTGGCGGACCGCTACTGCCAGCCGGTCGGCGATAAACGCGCCCTGCGCGAAAAACTCGGCTGGCCGTTGGACAAACCCATCGTGCTGATGGTCGGCGGCGGCGAGGGGATGGGTCCGCTCGGCAAGATGGCCCTCGCCGTGGACGAATGCGGCCTGGACCTGGGCCTGGTCGTCGTGGCCGGGCGGAATCAGCGCCTGAAAGAATCGCTGGAGGCCGAGACCTGGGAGAATCCCGCCTTTATCTACGGCTTTACGCGCGACATGCCCGATTTCATGCGTGCCGCCGATTTCATCATCACCAAGGCTGGCCCGGGCACAATTGCTGAAGCCATCAATGCACAGTTGCCCATCATCCTCTACGCCAAACTGCCCGGACAAGAAGACGGAAACGTCACCTTTGTGGAAGAGGAAGGTGTCGGCGTCTGGGCGCCCACGCCGCAACTGGTGGTACGCGCGCTTACGCGCTGGATCAGCCGCCCGCAGGAGCAGGCCGCCGTGCTGGAGAACTGTCGACGTGTGGCGCGGCCCGATGCGGCCCGTCAGATCGCGCGCGAGATCATGAAATTCTTCGGAGAATAACGAAATCGGCGGGCAATGCCCGCCGATTTTTTATCCCAACACAAGGTTGTCGATCAGTCGCGTCTTGCCGATCATCACGGCCATCGAGAGCAGGGTCTTGCCCCTGACGGTTTCCAACTCGGCCAGTGTGTCGTAGTCCGCGCAGGAAACGTACTGCATTTGCGCGCGCGGCTCGGCGGCAATGACCTCCTTCATTTTGGCGCGCAGCCTCTCGGCGTCGCGCTCGCCCGCATCGTACAGGTCCTTCGCGGCGGACAGCGCGCGAGAAAGCACCAGCGCGGCCTGACGGTCGGCGCCTTCCAGATACTTGTTGCGGCTCGACATGGCCAGCCCGTCCGCTTCGCGCACAATGGGGCAGACCACGACCTCGATCGGGTAGCTCAGGTCACGCGTCATCTGGCGGATGACCGCCGCCTGCTGGGCATCCTTCTGCCCAAAATACGCCTTGTGCGGCTGGACGGCGTTGAACAACTTGGCCACCACTGTGGTCACCCCACGGAAGTGGGTCGGGCGCATGGCCCCTTCGAGCGGCTTGGTCAGCGCCTCCACCTCGACCCAGGTCTGGAATCCGCTCGGGTACATGACCTCGGGCGTGGGCGTCCAGACCAGGTCCACGCCCAGCGGCTCGATCAGGCGCAGGTCGCGCTCCAGGTCACGCGGGTATTTCGAGAGATCCTCGGTCGGGGCAAACTGTGTCGGGTTGACGAAGATGCTGACGGCCACGTGGTCGCATTCCGCTTTGGCGCATCGGATGAGGGAGAGATGTCCCTCGTGGAGATAGCCCATGGTCGGGACCAGGCCCCAGGTCCCAGGCAGGGCGGAGCGGACCGCCCACAATTTGTCTAGATCAATCACAATTTCCATGACTTTATCCTCGTTGACAGTTAGAAAAGATGTGCTAGAATGACAGCATCACCGTCTTAGAAAAGGAGATCGAATGGCTTTCAGCTTCACCAACTCAAAGGGAACCACCTACTACCTGCATGCAAAGAAGACCGGCGAAGCGGGCAAGGAACGCACTCTGTACTTCTTCTCCAAGGAGATCAAGGAAGGCGCGCTCGATGCGGTGCCCGCGGGCTACACCGTGGCTGAAATGAAGACGGGCCTGCCCGTTTTGAAGAAAGTATAACTCCGAACGACGTCGAAGAAAAATCCAGCACTTCCGCTGGATTTTTTGTTCGGTTAGTTGGACGGCGTGGGAGGCGGTTCGGGGCATCTGGGTTCGGGACGCGAAGCGGGGTCGGGCATGCCGAAGGCCTCCAACACGGGGCGTCCGACCCACTCGGGCGGGATGGGCAGGCCCAGGGCCCAGGCGGCGGTGGCGGCCGTGTCGGTGGTGTTGACCGCGCTGGTCAGGACCCTGGGCTGGATGCCCGGGCCGACGGCGATCCACGGGATGGTCATGTCGGACGGGATGTCGTAGCCGTGGGAGGTGCCGTGCCCGCCGTGGTCAGCGGTGACGATGATGAGGGTATGTTCGCGCATCGAAGCCTTGTCGAGCGCGTCGAGGACGATCTGCAGGGCCGAGTCGGTGCGGCGCAGGGTCATCAACTGGGTCAGCGACATCCAGCCGTAGGAGTGGCCATCGATATCGGGATCGGGAAAGTGGACGAACAACAGGCTGAATCCATTGGGAATGACTTGCGCCACGCGCTTCGCCAGAATAGGGTCAAGGTCGTTGACGTGGATGAACACATCGGTGCTCCCGGGCTCGGTGACCTGGCGCAGTTTCTCCTTGCCCACCACCATGACCGTGCGCAGCCCTGCCGCGTGGGCCAGGTCGAACAGGTCGGTGCCCTGGGCGTATCCTTTTTCGGGCAGGTAGTCGTTCCAGGTCACACCATGCACGGACGGGCACAGCCCGGTCAGCATGGAAGTGTGCGAAGGCAGGGTGGAACTGGGGAAGATGGTCTGCGCGTTGTAGGTGTAGGCGCCCTGGGCGATCAGCGCCTGCAGATGCGGCATAGGGGCGTAATCGATGGCGTCGGGGCGCAGGCCGTCGATGCTGATGATGACCACGCGGGTGATCTCGGGATGCGGGGCCTCGGTGGGGGTGGCGGACGGTTCGAGGGTGGGAGTCTCGGGCGGGAGCGGGGTGACCGTTTCGGTGGGGATGGGCGGCGGGGTCAGCGTGGGCGTGGGAACAAAGCCCGGGAGCGACGGCAGACAGGCGGTCAGCGTCAGGACAAGCAGGAACATTACAAAAATGTGAAGCCGCTTCATTCCAAATCCTATTGACGAGTAGAATATTTGTGCTACAATCTTGTCACAACTGAATATCTTGCTCTTTTAGAGAAAAGGAGACTAGTTATGACACGTACGCATTTGGCCTCTAAAAGTATAACCCAAGGCGCTGCGAGGAGGATGATATGCCAGCACTAAACCGCGTTCAACTGATTGGAAGACTCGGCAAGGACCCCGAGGGCCGCTTCACGCCCACCGGCAAGCAGGTGACGTCGTTCAGCGTGGCCATCTCGAACCGCTGGAAGAGCGGCGGCGAGACCAAGGAATACACTGAATGGGTCAACATCGAGGCCTGGGGACGGCTGGGCGAGGTGTGCCAGGAGTACCTGCACAAGGGCAGCCTGGTCTACATCGAAGGCCGCCTGAAGACCGAGCGCTACGAGGACAAGGGTGAGACCAAGTATTTCACCAAGGTTGTGGCGCTGTCGTTGCAATTCCTGGACAAGAAGCCCGCCGAAGAACCCATGATGCAGGTCGAAGAGGAAATCGGCGAGTACGAGGTCTAGGCTCGAAAGCAACTGGGGGAGATCGAGGAATACAAGTGAATCAGAAAGGCGCAGCCACGAGAAGAGTGACTGCGCCTTTTGCGTTTATGGGTTTCGACTTATCCCCAGCGCCAGGTGGTGCCATCCTTGCTGTCTTCAAGCGTGACGCCCAGTTCCTTGAGGCGGTCACGGATCAGGTCGGAGAGCGGCCACAGCTTTTGCTTGCGCACCTCGGAGCGGACCTCGATCAGCAGGTTGATGAACTTGTCTGCGTCACCCGAGCCTTGCTTTTCCTGCAAGCGCAGGCCGAGCACGCCGCTCAACTCGCGCAACATGGATTGGGCTGGCTGGAGCTGCTCAGCGCTGGCGCCGTTATCACGGGCGGTGTTGATGCCTTTGACCAACTCGAATAACGCGGCCACCGCGCCTGCGGTGTTGAAGTCGCTGTCCATGGCATCGACGAAATTAGACTTGGCGGTCTCAGCCAAGGCGGACAGCCCGGAGGCGTTGCCGTCGGAGAGTCCCTTTGCGGAAGCGGAGGCAGGCCGAAGTCCAGATTTGAGGCGGTCGACGTTCTTCTCCGCCGCGCCGAGGGTCTCGTCGTTGAACATCAACGGCGCGCGGTAGGTCCCGTTCAACACGAGCATGCGCATCACGTCCGCGTCGCGCTTGCTGAGGAATTCCTTGATGCTGATGATGTTGCCCAACGACTTGGACATCTTCTCGCCGCCGAGTTGCAGCATGCCGTTGTGGACCCAATAGCGGGCGAATTCCTTGCCCGTGTAGGATTCGCTCTGGGCGATCTCGTTCTCGTGGTGCGGGAAGACCAGGTCGTTGCCGCCGCCGTGGATGTCGATCTGCTCGCCGAGTTCGGCCAGGTTCATGGCCGAGCATTCGATGTGCCAGCCCGGACGCCCCTTGCCCCACGGGCTTTCCCAGAAGATCTCGCCGGGCTTGGCGGCCTTCCACAGCGCAAAGTCGAGCGGGTTTTCTTTCTCTTCGCCGATCTCGATGCGCGCACCCGCCTGCATGTCTTCCAGCTTGCGGCCAGAGAGGCGGCCGTAGTCGTCGTCGCTGGTAACACGGAAGTACACATCGCCGTTCGAGGCAGGATAGGCGTGGCCTTTTTCGATCAGGCCTTCGATGAACTGGATGATGAGCGGCATGGTGCCGCTGACGCGCGGGTTGACCGTGGCGGGCAGGATGTTCAGGTCGGCCAGATTCTGGGCGTAGTCGTTGATGTAGCGCTCAGCCAGCTTGAGCGGATCCTCGCCCAGGCTATTGGCGCGGTTGATGATCTTGTCGTCCACGTCGGTGAAATTCATGACGTGCCTGACGGCATACCCGCGATATTCGAGATAGCGGCGGATGATGTCGAAGACCAGCGCCGACATGGCGTGGCCCACATGGGCGTCGTTGTAGACGGTCACACCGCAGACGTACAGGCGGACCTTGTTCGGTTCGAGCGTGACGAATTCCTCGGTCTTGCGGGAAAGGGTGTTGTAGATGCGTAACATGAGAACCTGCCTGCCCTTCGTTTTTCGGGCCTGATTATTTCCTCTTGCGGCCGTTGCCGCGCTCTTCTTCCACGCGGGCGAAGATCATGCGGCCCGCGGCGGTCTGGAGCACTTTGGTGACCGAGACGTCCATGTACTCGCCGATATACTCTTTGCCATTCTCGACCACGACCATGGTGCCGTCGTCCATGTAGCCGACGCCCTGGCCGACTTCCTTGCCCTCCTGGATGATGTTGATGCGCAGGAGTTCACCCGGCAACACCACCGACTTGACCGCGTTGGCCAGTTCGTTGATGTTGAGCACGGTCACGCCCTGAAGTTCGGCGATGCGGTTGAGGTTGTAGTCGTTGGTCAGCACGGGACTTTTGAGCTGCTTGCCGAGCACGATCAACTTGTCGTCCACTTCACGGACGCCCTCCACGTCAATGTCGCTGATGCGCACGAGGATGTTGGGCAGTTTCTGCAACTCAGCCAGCACCTCCATGCCGCGGCGTCCGCGTTGACGGCGCAGGCCGTCCGGTGAGTCAGCGATGTATTGCAGTTCGTTCAGGACGAAGCGCGGGATGAGCAGCGTGCCGGGCAGAAAGCCAGTCTTGGCGATGTCGGCCACGCGCCCGTCGATGATGACGCTGGTATCGAGCAGGATGTTGCGGTTGAGGTTGGTCCACGAGGAGGACGAGCCGCTTTCGTTGCGTCCGCTCAGGGCGCTCAGCAGGCCCATGATGTCACCCTGGCGCATGACGAAGAGCGAAACGCCCATATAGGCGAAGATCAACACCCCGATGAAGGGCAGGATGCTCCCAAACGGATTGGGCAGCATGGAGAGCGGAAAAGCCAGCAGGGCGGCCGTCAGTAGGCCCATCACCAGCCCGGTCAGTCCGGCAAACAGCGTCTCGGCGGCCAGCCGTCCCAGCAGGGACCGCAGGGCGCGCGCGGGACGCGTGGTCAGGTAAGGGGCAAAGAGCAACCCACTCAGGGCTCCCAGCAGGGAAAACCCCAGGGTGTAGCCGATGATGTCGGCGGAGGTGGCGTTCGAGAATGTGTACCCCCAGTAGCCGGCTGCGCTGCCAAAAACAAGCATGAAAACGATGCGCAAAATGAATTCTACGCTCATAAAAGTGCTCCTTTCGATTTAAAAGTGCGGAATAAGGACAAAATGAACAGGTTGCAGCATCATAGCACGCCTGAAAGATAACGTCAATTACCAGCGTCGAACCTCTGATAATATTGTTATAATCCATCGGTACCATGGCCATTGACCGCTTCGGAAGAAAGATCACTTATCTACGGATCAGCCTGACCGACCATTGCAACCTGCGTTGCGTTTATTGCATGCCCGAGGACATGACTTTCCGTCCAAATGCAGAGATGATGCAGGACGACGAGGTCTTCACGCTTGCCCGTCTGTTTGCCAGCCTCGGGTTCACGAAAGTGCGCCTGACGGGTGGCGAACCGACCGTGCGCGCCCACATCGTGGACATCGTGCGCGGGATCGCCTCCACCGAGGGCATCCAGTCTGTTTCAATGACGACCAACGGAGTGCTGCTCTCGAAACTGGCCCAACCCCTGGCTGAGGCGGGACTGCAGCGGGTCAACGTCTCGATCGACACCCTCAACCCCGAGAAATTTCACCGTCTCACCCGCTGGGGCAAATTGCAGGATGTCTGGGACGGCATCCTGGCCGCCGAGCAAGCCGGGTTGAAGCCCATCAAGCTCAACGCCGTGGTGGTGCGCGGCTACAACGAGGATGACGTGGTCGACCTGGCCCGCCTGACCCTCGACCATCCCTGGCAGATGCGCTTCATTGAGATGATGCCCTTCGCAGGCGCCACCGACCTGCAGACCAGCCAGGTCGTCACCATGGCCGAAATTCAGGAACGCATTGAAGACTCCCTCGGCGACCTGCAAGTGGCCAACGACGGCAAACTGGACGGCGAGGCGCGCATCTTCAAACTACCGAAAGCCAAAGGCGACGTGGGCTTCATCTCATCGGTCACCGCGCCGTTCTGCGCCTCGTGCAACCGCGCCCGCCTCACCGCCGACGGCCGCCTGCGCTTGTGCCTCCTCCGCGAAAAAGAGGTGGACCTGCTCACCCCGCTGCGGGCGGGCGCCTCGCTCGAAGACCTGCGCCAGATCATCATCGGCGGGGTGTGGGAAAAGCCCTGGGGCCACGGTCTGGCCGACGGCGTCATTCCCCTCAACCGCGTGATGAGCGAGATCGGCGGCTAGCCGCCACATCCCAAACCCAGGACGGATCATGTTCTCATCCAACGGTACCCAAGCCATTCTCTTCGACCTCGATGGCACCCTGCGTCACACCCAGCCCAACGGCGGCGAGGTGTTCGTCGAGCAGGCCCGCGCACTCGGTCTGCGCATCAGCGATGAGGACCGCCTGCGCGGCATCCGCTGGGAACATTATTACTGGGCCAACTCCATCGACCTGCGCAAAGACCTGGACATCCACCCCGAATCCGAAGCGGCCTTCTGGGTGAATTACAGCCGCCGCCAACTGGTGGCGCTCGGCGCTCACCCCGCGCGCGCCGCCGAACTTGCACCCGTCCTCTCGGCGCACATGAGCGAGAGTTACAAGCCGCTCGGCGTGCTGGACAGCGGCGCTCTTGAGGTGCTGACCCAACTCAAGGAAACAGGATACAGGCTCGGGGTCGTATCGAACCGCGAAAAGCCATTTCACAGCGACCTCGACAGCCTGGGCATCCTGCCCTTCTTCGAATTGTCCCTGGCGGCCGGTGAGGTGGGATCCCACAAACCCGAACCGGGCATCTTCCAGGCCGCGCTTCAGCGGATGGGAGTCCCTGCCGAAGCCGCCGTGTATCTGGGCGACAACTACTTCGCCGACGTGGTCGGGGCGCGCCGCGCCGGACTTCGGCCTGTGCTTTACGACCCGCGCGGAATCTTCCCCGATGCGGACTGCGAGGTGATCGAGTCCTTCGGAGAATTCCTGCACCTGTTGAAATGACCTTGCGAAGGGATGACCCTTCGCAAGTTTTTTTAGGCAAGGAGAATATCATGGCCTGGGAACGAAAGATCATGCGCACGGTGCGCGTGCGCAACTCGCAAGCCAGCGGCGTGCTGGCGCGCCTGCTGACCGCCATTTCGGACGAGGGCGGCAGCATCGGAAGCATCGAGATGTTGACCGAGACCTCGAAGCACGTGGTGCGTGACATTACCATCTATGCCGAGGACGCGGCCCACATGGAGCACATCCTCGAAGCCATCCGCAACAATGAGCACTCGCACGTCATACAGGTACGTGACGAGGTGCTGGAACTGCACGAGAAGGGCAAGATCGCCATCCGCTCGCGCTACCCCATCGACTCGATGACCACCCTGCGGCGTGTGTATACGCCTGGCGTGGCCGAGGTCTGCCGCAAGATCGCCGCGGACCCGTCGCTGGCCTGGGCTTACACCAGCATCTGCCACATGGTGGCCATCGTCACCGACGGGACGGCCGTGCTCGGCCTGGGCGACATCGGTCCGCTGGCGGGCATGCCTGTCATGGAAGGCAAGGCCATGCTGATGGAAACACTGGTGGGTCTTTCGGGCGTGCCGATCCTGTTGAATACGAAAGACACCGAGGAGATCATCGCCGCGGTCAAAGCCATCGCGCCGACCTTTGCCGCCATCCAACTGGAAGACATCTCGGCCCCGCGCTGTTTCGAGATCGAGAAGCGCCTGCAGGAGGCGCTCGACGTCCCCGTGATGCACGACGACCAGCACGGCACGGCCGTGGTCAGCACTGCTGCGCTGATGGTGGCCGCGCGCGAGACGGGCCGCAAGTTGAGCAAGTCGGTCATCGGGCAGATCGGCCTGGGCGCGGCAGGCAACGCCATTGGTCAGATGTTGATGCAGCTGACGGGGAATCCCGTCTACGGCGCGGACATGAGCGTCGAGGCGCTGGAGCGCTTCGAGCGCGAGGGCGGACGCAAGTCCAACCTCAGGGAGATCATGGCCGAGTGCGACATCGTCATTGCCACCACGGGCGCCCCGGGGCTAATCCAGCCCGAGATGGTCCGCCCGGGGCAGATCATCCTGGCGCTCTCCAACCCCAACGCGGAGATCGATCCCGACCTGGCGCTGGAGCGCGGCGCGGCCTTCGCCGCCGACGGCAAGTCGGTCAACAACGTGCTGGGTTTTCCGGGCATCTTCCGCGGCGCAGTGGACGCGCACGCCCCACGCATTACGCACGAGATGCTGGTGGCTGCCGCCGAGACCATCGCCTCGATGACCCCGCCCGGCGAACTGGTGCCCAGCCCGTTGGATAAGAAGGTCCATCGCGCCGTGGCGCGTGCCGTGGCCGAGATGGCCTTCAAGCAGGGCATCGCCCGCACGGATTATGTCCCCTACGTGGAAGAATAAAATGTAACGCGGGATGACATCCCGCGCCACTCTTGTAAAAAAGACGGCCTCTTCGCTTGAAGAGGCCGTTTTGATTCTTATTGGTCGTAGGACCAGGTGGGACGGTGTCCGTTCTTGTGCAGAACTTCCTTCAGCGTGGCGCCCAGGCGGGTAATGCCCTCGCGGATGGTCTCGGGCGAGGAGTACGAGAAGTTGAGGCGCATGGTGTTCTTGCCGCCGCCGTTCGGGTGGAAGGACGCCCCAGGCACAAAGGCCACCTTGCGGTCAATGGCGATCTTCAGCACTTCAGCCGCGTCCACATCCTCGGGCATGATGCCCCACAGGAACATGCCGCCCTGCGGATGGGTCCAGCGCATTTCGGGCGGGAACATCTCGTCCATCATCTCGAGCATCACGTCGCGGCGTTCCTTGTACGTGGCGCGGATGACCTTGACGTGCTCGTCGAGGAATCCGCCCTTGGCGACCTCGTGGGCCACATACTGGTTGAACGAGGAGGTGTGCAGGTCTGCGGCCTGCTTGGTCATCACCAGGCGGCGGATGACCTCGGGCGGCGCGATGACCCAGGCCAGGCGCAGGCCAGGCGCGAGCAGCTTCGAGAAGGTGCTGAGATAGATGACGTTACCGGTGTACTCGCCATCGTGCTCGTCGCGGAACTGGCTGTCGAGGGTCATCACCGAGGGGATGTGCTCGCCCTCGTAGCGCAACTGACCGTAGGGATCGTCCTCCACAATCGGGACCCCGTACTTGTCGGCCAGTTCGACCAGCTTCTTGCGGCGTTCCAGGCTGAGGGTCGAGCCAGACGGGTTCTGGAAGTTGGGCAGGACGTAGATGAACTTGGGACCCACCCGCAGGGCAGCTTCCAGTTCGTCCACGATCATGCCATGCTCGTCGGCGCGGACCGAGATGTACTGTGCGCCGTAGGCGTTCCAGGCCTGAAGCGCGCCCAGGTAGGTGGGCGACTCGACCACGATGTAATCACCGCGGTTGATGAACAGCCGCCCGATGAAATCCAGCGCCTGTTGGGACCCCGAGGTGATGAGGATGTTATCGGCGGAAACCTGCACGCTGTAGCGCGCGGTGTGGCGGGCGATCATCTCGCGCAGGGGACGATGCCCCTCGGTGGTGCTGTATTGCAAGGCCTGCGCCCCGTCCTTTTGCAGAACCGCATTGCAGGCTTCCTGGAATTCCTTGAGTGGGAACACTTCGGGGGCGGGCAGGCCGCCGGCGAAGGAGATGATGTCGGGCTGTTCGGTGAACTTCAGCAGTTCGCGGATGACCGAGCTTCCCATTTTCTGCGTGCGGTGGGCGTAGCGATACTCCCAGGGTGTTTGCATTCAATCTCCTTGGTATAAGAATGAAAAAAGCCTGACAGGTACGAAGTGACCCGTCAGGCTTGCTGACTCACGGCATCGAAATGCCTAAAAGGAGGAAACCAGGAACCAGAACAATCTCCATGGCCCCTTTATATTACCAAATTTTGAATTTTATGCAAACGACGAATGACCTATAAAAGCCATGCGGCTTGTCAGTTCTTCAGGCAGCTTCGGGCGCAAACTGGTTCAGGTTGACAGCCACCAGCGGCAGGGCCTCGTCCACGTAGGCTTCCAGCGCAGGCTTGTTCCTGCTTCCGCTCCAGTAGGAGGCCAGGCCGTAGATGGCCCAGGTGGCGGCGGTGGCGGGCATCTCGGCCGAAACGGGGACGTCCATCTTGCGCAGCCAGACCAGCAACAGCTCGTAGATCTGCTCTTTGATCTGCTTTTCGACCAGCGGCGCAAATTGCTTCTGCGACTGGGCGCAACTGGTGTTGAGCTTCACCTGGAACTCGCACACGGTCAGGATCAACATGCGCAGGTTCTCGGGCGTGTAGTGACAGGCATTCAGCACGCGGCCCTCGATCTCCTGGCGGAATTTCTGGCGGATGCTGTGATCGAGCAAGGCGTACTTATCCTCGAAATGCGCGTAGAACGTGGCGCGATTGATCTGGGCCTTCTCGGTCACGTCCTGCACGGTGATGGAATCAAAGTTCTTTTCGGCCAGCAATTCGTCGAAAGATTGCTCGATCAACTGGCGGGTGCGGCGGACGCGCGGGTCCTGATGATTCATTTTGGACAACATTCTTTCTCCTGTGTTGCTTAGCCGACAAAAATTGTGCTTTGGTGGTTGACCTGGGGAGGTTGGTCGGGTTTAATAAGGCAACGATTGTTGTTTAATCAACGAGTGTCGAAAATATAACACATCAACCAAGGAGAGTCAAGAATGAACGTAACCATTATCGGCGCTGGAAACATGGGACGCGGCATCGCCACCCGCCTGCTGAGCGGCGGTCACAGCGTGACCCTGATCGACCAGAACGAGGCGCAGGCCACCGAGTTGGCCAAACAGTTGCAGGCGTCCGCCAAGGGCGGGGCGACCGTCGCCACTGCCCCTTCGGGCAGCGCACTCCAGGATGAGGTCGTGGTGCTGGCTGTGTACTATCCCGTCGTGGCCGCCGTCGTCCAGCAGTACGGCAAGCAGTTCGACGGCAAGGTGGTGGTCGACATCACCAATACCCTGAATGACACCTTCACCGAGCCGCGCTTCGACAACACCTCGGGCGCGGAGGAGATCGCCAAACTCCTGCCGAATTCGAAGGTGGTCAAGGCCTTCAACACCACCTTCGCGGGCACCCTCGTCAGCGGACAGGTCGCGGGCCAGCCGCTGGACGTACTGATCGCGGGCGACGACTCGGCCGCCAAGGCCCTGGTCGCGGACCTGGCCCAGGCGGGCGGTCTGCGCCCCGTGGACGTGGGTCCGCTGCGCCGAGCCCGTCAATTGGAAGGGGTGGGGTTCCTGCACATCACCCTGCAGGGCGCACTCGGAACCAACTGGGGCAGCGCGGTCAAATTCATCGGCTAATCGATAAGCACATCTCGAAGCCTGCTTCGAGAATCCATGACACGGGACAGCTATGCGCTGTCCCGTTTTTGTTTGTATAATGAAAGAAATCCTTTTGTAGGAGTGGCGCGTATGCCGCCAAGAGGTCACTTC
>CAZGFR010000092.1:0-12951 GCA_964524485.1 uncultured Anaerolineaceae bacterium
GTGGGCTTCCTCTACAACGAGGGCGTCATCGAGAGCATGGACGAGGTGATCGAGGCGCGCGTGTGCGAACACGGCGACAACGTGGACGTTTGGCTGAATCACGCCGCCGCCCAGCCGACCGCCTGGCGGCGCACCTCAGGCTGCACGGGCGGCGTCACCGCGGTGGACGCCCTCGCGCGGGAAAACGTCTGGTTCGACGGCGGCCAGCCCAAGGTCGGGACGGGGACGATCCAGCACATGCTGGGATTGCTGCTCGAGGCACAGGTGCTTTATCGCGAGACGGGCGGGGTCCACACCTCCATCCTCAGCGATGGCGAGCGGACCATCCAATCTGCCGAGGACATCGGCCGCCACAACACGCTCGACAAGATCGCGGGCCTGTGCCTGATGCAATCTACCTGGCCCGCCACGCGCATCCTGCTCACCACGGGGCGCATCAGCTCGGAGATGCTGCAAAAGGCGGCGCGCCTCGGGGCGCCGATCCTCATCTCGCGCACCTCGCCCTCGTCGCTATCGGTCGAGATGGCCGAACGCTATGGCATCACGTTGATCGGTTACGCGCGCAGTCATCGCTTCAACGTGTATACTCATAAGGGAAGAATCCTCGATGCAGAATAAAAATGGGCTGGAACTGATCCAGCCATATATCCAGGACAGATTGGGAGATCGAGCCGGTGACTTTCTCCTCCCGCCGCCCGTATTCGTTTCGATGCAGGCTGAGGTGGTGACCTTCGACCCCAAAACGGCTTCCTTGACCGTGCGCTTCCCCGTGCTGGAAGAGGACTTCAATCCGTACCGCAGCGTGCAAGGCGGGATGATCGCTGCCGCCATCGACAACACCCTCGGCCCGCTCAGTATGCTGGTCGCGCCGCCCAATGTGACTCGCACCCTGGAAGTCACCTACCACCGCCCCATCACCCTGGACCTCGGGACTTTCCTCGTCACTGCCAGGCTGGTCAGCCGCGAGAAGCGCTTCCTGAAATTCACCGCCGAGGTCACCACCGAGCAGGGATTAAAACTGGCCCGCGCCAAAGCCGTACATTTTATCGTGAGCGGATCATAGAACAGAAAGGATCACCATGATTCAACTTCTCCCCATCGAACAAGCGGACTTCGAGGTCTTCCTCGAACAGGAAATTGTCGGCTACGCTGAAGACAAAGTCAAAAGCGGGAACTGGCAGGCCGAAGATGCCCTGGAAAAATCGCGCAAGGAGTTCGAGCGCTATCTGCCTGATGGCCGCCATTCCAAAGACCAATTCGTTTTCACCATTTTCGACGACGAGGCCCAGCGAAATTTAGGCGTGCTGTGGGTCCAGGTCAAAATGGACGAGCCGCGCCGCGAAGCCTTCATCCTCGATTTCGTCATCGAGGAGCAATTCCGCGGAAAAGGATACGGCAAACAGGCCCTGGCCGCCCTCGACGAGAAGTTGATGGAGATGGGCTCCGAAAGCGTCGGCCTGCACGTCTTCGGCCACAACACCAGCGCATTCGAGTTGTACAAGAAGATGGGCTATGAGGTGACGAACATCAACATGCGCAAGGTGTATAAGAAATAAAAAATCTCACCGCAAAGAGCACAACAGTCACGAAGGAAAATTCTGCCAATTTGACCTTATTACCCCCTTTGTGTCCTTTGTGGTGAATCTCTTCCCGCAAAAGAGGGAGAACCAAGTAGCTTGGCAACGACGCCTCACTTCTCAATCCTGTAAGGAAAATCCACCTCGAATGCCCCAAAAGTCCGACTGCCCGCCCGCATCCGCTTTGGTACAATCCGCTGCATGCGCCAGGTTCTTGTACTTCTCATGATCTGCACGTTGGTGCTGACCGCCTGCGGACAGACCACCGCCACGCCCTACCCCACCGTGGACCCATTCGTGCAGGGCGGCGGGAACAATCTTCCGCTTCAGGGGATAGAGGCGGGCCCGCAGCCCACGCGGACGCCGGGTCCCACGCCCACGCGCGCGCCGCTCTCGGTGACGGTCCCGCCGCGAAACCCGAACGCGCCGCTGGTCACGCCCACGCCCGATTCTCCGCGCGCGCTGCCCACCCTGCGTCAAGACGCAGACCAATACGTGGTCCAAGCGGGCGACACGCTCGGCAGCATCGCCCAACGCTACGGGGTCAGTCTGGAGGCGCTGATGCAGGCCAACGGTCTGGCCGACCCGAACCTGCTGACGGTCGGCATGACGCTCGACATCCCCGCGCCCAAACCTGGCTCGGGGGGGCCGTCCTTCAAGGTCATCCCCGACTCGGAACTGGTGTACGGTCCTGCCAGCGCGCTCTTCGATGTGGACAAGTACGTGCAGGATCGCGGCGGCTACTTAAGTGCCTATACGCAAGACGTCAACGGCGAATTTTTGACGGGGTCACAGATCGTCGTGCTCGTCGCGCAGAATTATTCGGTTAACCCGCGCCTGCTGTTGGCGCTGATCGAGCACCAGAGCGGATGGGTATCCAATCCACAGCCCGCCGTGAGCGACTACCCGCTCGGCTTCGTGGACGGGTATCACACGGGCCTGTACCGTCAGTTGACCTGGGCCGCCAATGAACTCAACCGCGGCTTCTATTGGTGGCGCGCAAACGCCGTCTCGACCTGGGTGCTGGCCGACGGCTCGGTCGTCCCTGTGGACCCGACCATCAACGCGGGCACAGCGGGCGTGCAACGCCTGTTCTCGCAACTCGACGCCTTCGATGGCTGGCAGACGGACGTGACCCTCGAAGGTCTGTTCCGAACCTACTTCCTGATGTTCGGCAATCCCTTCGACCTGGCCATCGAACCGCTGCTCCCCTTCGGGCTGACTCAGCCGCGCATGACCCTGCCCTTCGCGCAAGGGGAAACCTGGTCCTTCACGGGCGGTCCGCACGGCGGCTGGGATGTGGGCTCGGCCTGGGCTGCGGTGGACTTCGCTCCGCCTGGTGAGACGGCGGGTTGTGCGCCCAGCGACGCCTGGGTGGTGGCCATCGCCGACGGCCTGATCGTGCGCGCCGCCGACGGCGCCGTCATCCAGGATCTGGACGGGGACGGCTACGAGCAAACGGGCTGGACCATCCTCTACATGCACATTGCCAGCGACGGACGCGTGCAGCCTGGCACCTATGTCACCGCGGGCGACCCCATCGGGCATCCCTCCTGCGAGGGCGGCGTCTCCAACGGGACGCATGTCCACCTGGCGCGCAAATACAACGGCGAGTGGATCGCCGCGGATGGCCCTCTGCCCTTCAACCTCGACGGCTGGATCTCGAGCGGCACCGGCAACGAATACGACGGCTACTTCAAACGCGGCGGCAAACAGGTCGAGGCCTGGGACGGGGTCAATGACTTGAATCAGATCACGCGTTGAGGCACTCGCTTGTGACCTGGCAACAGGGTCGTGCTATAAATCCGCCCTTCGACTACTCTCGGCTGTCGCCTCGCTCCGCTCAGGGCGGAGATTGTTTATCACGAAGTTGTTCTCATGCAGCCCTTATCAAGGCGGGTATAATTCCCGCCAGTGAAACGCCTGCTCACCGTCATCTCCATCCTGGCCATCTTCCAATTCGCATGTGGGATGGCGACTCCGTCCTTGTGGGGGACGTATTCCACGCCGACGCCGGTCCTGCCTTCGGACACGCCTACGCCGCGCCCCACCCAGACCTCCACGCCGACGGGCGCCCCCACGATCACTCCCACGGCCAGCATCACCCCCACCGCCATCAAATCCTTCGTCACGCCCACCCGCCGCGGATCGGGCTTCGGCGAACCAAGCGCGACGCCCAACCCCAACGCCGCGCCGATCCTGTACTACACCCAAAGCGGGGATACGCTCTCGGGCGTGGCCAAACGTTTCAGCGTCGAGGTGGCCGACATCACGTCCACGACGACGCTGCCAGGCGAGAGAACGCTGATCGACCCGGGCACCCTGCTCGTCATCCCAGACAAGGTCACGGCGCAGCGGACTCCCAACGAGGAAATCCTGCCCGATAGCGAAGTCGTCTTCACCGCCAGCGCGGTGGACTTCGACACCGCCGACTACATCAAGAAGGCGGGCGGGTATCTCAGCACCTATCGCGAGTATCTCGGCTCGACCGGTTGGGTGACGGGTTCGCAGGCCGTCAAGCGACTGGCCTTCGAGAACTCGATCAATCCGCGCCTGCTGCTGGCCCTGCTCGAATACGAAAGCCGCTGGGTGCGCGGCCAGCCCGTGGACGCCCTGCATGCCGAGTACCCGATGGGCTACGAGGATTTCCGCTATAAGAGCATGTTCACGCAGATGGTCTGGGCCGTCAACCAGTTGTCCATCGGCTATTACGGCTGGCGCGACGGCTCGATCACCGAGTTGACCTTCCCCGACGGCACGCGTCTGCGCCTCGATCCGCGCCTGAACGCGGGCACGGTCGCCATTCAATATCTGTTCTCCAAGCAACACAGCCAGTCGCAGTGGGCGCAGATCATGGATTCCAAGACGGGCTTCCCTGCCCTGTACACCGACATGTTCGGCGACCCGTGGGCGCGCGGCAACATCGTCAATCCCATCTTCCCGCCCGGGCTGACCCAGCCAGACCTGCACCTGCCCTTCACCCCCGGCGTGGAGTGGAGCTATACTGGCGGTCCGCACGGCGCCTGGGAACACGACGGCGCTCTGGCCGCCATCGACTTCGCCCCCGCCACCGACCACGGCGGCTGCGCCGTCACCACCGCCTGGGTGACCGCCGCCGCGCCCGGGCTGGTGGTCCGCTCGGAACAGGGCGTGGTGGTCATCGACCTCGACGGCGACGGCTATGAACAGACAGGCTGGGTCCTGCTCTATCTGCACATCGCCACCACCGACCGCATCCAGAAGGGTGAATGGCTGGACGCCAACGATAAGATCGGCCATCCCTCCTGCGAGGGCGGCGTCTCGACCGGCACACACCTGCACTTCGCCCGCAAATACAACGGCGAGTGGGTCCCTGCCGACGGCCCGATCCCCTTCGTTCTCGACGGCTGGCGCGTCGTGGCAGGCAAGAAACCCTACGAGGGCCTGCTGGTGCGCGGCGACAAAACCATTACAGCCGACCCGGTCGGACAGGCCTGGTCGATCATTTTCCGCGATCCCGATGTCACACCTACCCCCTCGCCTATCGGTCCTTAAACGCGGCTGGATGGCGCTGAGCGCCTGCCTGCTTGCGCTGACTGCCTGCGCCCCATCCAATTCCCTTCCGCTCAAAACCCCCACTCCCCTCCCGCCGATGGTTGCCCTCGTTTCCCCGGCGAGTACGCCCCTGCCAACCCGCCCTTCCTACGCGCCCGGCGAACTGGTGGACTACACCGCCCAGGATGGCGACACGCTATCCGCCCTGGCCGCGCGCTTCAACACCACCGTGGACGAGATCTTCGCAGCCAACCCGATCATCCCGCGCGACGCCACTACCATGCCGCCCGGCCTGCCGATGAAGATCCCCATCTATTACCGCGCCCTGTGGGGCAGTCCGTTCCAGCCCCTGCCCGACCACGCCTTCGTCAACGGCCCGACCCTGATCGGCTTCAACACCACCGCCTTCGTCAACGCCCGCGACGGCTGGTTGAAGACCTATCGCACCTACGCGGGCGGAGAGTGGCGCACCGGGCCCCAACTGGTCGATTACATCGCCACAAATTTCAGCGTCAGCCCGCGCCTGCTGTTGGCCCTGCTCGAATACCAGGGTGGCGCATTGTCCCAGCCCAAGCCAACGGTCAGCAAGTACCTGCTTGGGTACAAAAGGGTCTATTACGAGAGCCCGTATCTGCAAATGGTCTGGGCGGCCAACACCCTCAACAACGGATATTACGGCTGGCGCGAAGGCAGCCTGCTGGAGTTCGACCTGGCCGACGGAACCCTGACCCGCCCCGATCCCTGGCAGAATGCCGCCTCGGTGGCCCTGCAATACTATTTTTCGCGCATCGACACGGGGCAGCAGTTCCTGTCCGACACGGGGCCCGACGGCCTGCTGCGTACCTACACCGAGCTGTTCGGCGACCCTTGGGCGGTCCAGTTCGAGTTGATCCCCGGCAGCTTGAAACAGCCCGATCTGCTCCTACCCTTCCCCCCGGGACGACCGTGGTCCTATACGGGCGGACCGCACACCGGCTGGGGCACGGGCCTGCCCCTCGCCGCAGTGGACTTCGCTCCGCCTTCTGAGTTCTCGGGCTGCTTCAAGGTGGAGCCCGAGCAATTCTCGGTGGCCGTGGCCGACGGGCTGGTGGTCCGCTCGGGCATCGACGGGCTGGCGCTCGACCTCGACAAGGACGGCGACGAACGCACGGGTTGGGTCATCTACTACCTGCACCTCGCGCAGGACGGCCGCGCCCCACTGGGCAAGGAATTGCGAGCGGGCGACCCCATCGGATATCCCTCCTGTCAGGGCGGCCACGTGACGGGCACGCACGTCCACATTGCGCGCAAATACAACGGCGAGTGGGTCCTGGCCGATAGCCCACTGGCCTTCAACATGGAGGGCTGGATCCCTCACAACGGTTCGGTGGCGTATCAGGGCACGCTGACGCGCGGCAATGCCACCGTCACGGCCTGCGAATGCGGCGACTCCGGCACCGCCATCAAGGCGGGACCGCCATAACGCATGAATCAAAAAAATCCCCGCCTCGATTTTGTCGAAGCGGGGATTTCGTTTGTCTAGGCGGCTGGCGGCTGCCAAGTCCCTTCCTTGACCAGGGCATCGCCTTCATAGATCTGGTAACGCAGTTCCATTGGGAAAGCCTTGCCAAGCATGGCCTGTGCGGGGCAATACTTGAGCGCCGAGAGTTCGATGGCGCGCACCAGCGCCGCCTCGTCCAGGCCTTCGCCTTTCACGACATAGTTGATGATGGCCTTGGTGAAAACCTTGGGATGGTCGGCGGCGCGGTCAGCGCTGACGTTGACATCGAAGGACGCGACCTTCTGCTGCTTCTTGCGCAGAATGGAGATCACATCCATGGCCGTGCAGCCCGCCAGGCCCAACGCGATCAACTCCATCGGACGAGCGGCGGTATCGTCGCCGCCGACGCCCGCGTCTGAGTCGATGCGTACCTCGTGGCCGCTATCCGCCACGCCGATGAAGGTCATTTTTTCTTTCCAGGTCAGTTTCGCTTCCATGATTTACTCCGTGATTAGAGGGGTGACATATTTTTCGAGCATGGCGGACGAGATCTCGCCCACCCATTGCAGACGGATCACGCCGTTGCGGTCGATCACATACGAGCTGGGCAGGTTCATGCTCTTGAAGGCCCGCTCAGTGGCCACGTACTTCGGGTCGAGCCAGACGGGAAAGGTCAGGGCGTAATCTTTTACAAACTGTGTCACATCGGCGGTCGGGTCGCCGTCGTTGATGGCCACCACCGCAAAGCCATCTGCCTGGTACTTGTTGTAAAAGGATTGCAAGGTGGGCATCTCGGCCTTGCAGGGCGGGCACCAGGTGGCCCACAAGTTGACCAGCACCACCTGTCCGCGGTAATCGGCCAGGGAGGTGGGAGTCCCGTCGAGGGCTGTCAGGCTCAAGTCGGGGGCCGCATAGTTGACTTCCAACGGGATGGTGGAATATTCGGTCGTCGAAGGCTGGGAGTCGGGCTTGGGCAACAGGGCAAAGGCCGCCACACCCAGCAACACCAGGCCCACCCCCGCGATGATCAGGGGCAGGATCGTGGATAGTTTTTTGGGGGATGAAGATTCGGTCATGGATGGATGGTTCCGTGGAGGGCGCCCGCCCGGGGCGCGGAGTGGGTCATCAGGTACAGCCGCCGCCCTCGGCGTTGACATATCCACAGCGCGGACATTCGAGTTGCAACAGGCCATTGTAGTCCAGCCGCCCCTGACCGCATTGCGGGCAAGCAGAGCCTGAACGCAACGGCTCGACCTTGGGCATCTCGGGCTGGCCGATTCCCATCAGGAGCAGTTCGAGCGAGGAGAGGGTCCGTTCGGAATCAAGGGTCATGGATAAACTAATGCGCGGTGTGCGGCAGGTCGTCGAGATTCAGGGTCTTGTACAGGCGCTGACGCACGTCGGCGGGCAGGCCATCCCTGGGCGCGTCGGTCTGGTAGAGTTCGATGGTCTTCTTCATGGTGTTTACCACCACGCGGCAGTCTTCACATTCGGAGAGATGCTGCTCCAGCTCACGGCACAATTCCTCACGCAGGGAACCATCCACGTATTCGGAGATGCTTCCCAGCAGTTCATTGCACTCCTGCTTGTGTTGGTGTTTCACTTCTCTCTCTCCTCTGTCAGCCGTTCGGTAAAGTAAGACGATAACTGTTCGCGCAGGTTGAGACGCGCCCGCAACAGGCGGGTCTTGACGGCGGTCTCGGTCAGGCCGAGCGCCTCGCTGGTCTCCTGAATGGACATGCCTTCGATGTCGCGCAACAGGAAGACCACACGCAATTTCTCGGGCAGTTTCAGGATGGCTGCATCCAGGGCGCGCTTCGACTCGGTGGTGAGGAAATCGGCCTCGGGCAGGCAGCACCAGTCGGTCAACTGGACGGGGGTGGGCAGGTTGCTCTCCTCGTCCTGGGGCTCCTCGGCGATCTCGACCTGCGGCTTCTGGCGGCGGATCAGCATCAACGCTTCGTTGACCGCGATACGATACAGCCAGGTCAGCGGGCTGGAGCGACCCTCGAAATTTCCCAGCGATTGCAGGGCCTTGAGGAAGGTATTTTGCAACACATCCTCGGCATCCTGTGGGTTGCCCAGCATCTTCAGCCCCAACCGATAGATCGGCGCGGACGCCAGGTCCACCAGGCGGGCAAATTCAGCGCGGTCTCCCGCTTTGAGAGCCTCCACCGAGATTTCGGTCTGCGTTTCATCCGTCATCATTTAGATACAAACCTCGTAAAAAAGTTACAGCGGTGCAAAGTATACCCGATAAACGTTTTGTCCCTTTCGGCAGGCAAACCATGCTCCCTGTGTAAAGAACGGCCGAAACGGGATTTTTTTACGCAGGTTGACATCACGAAAATGGCGGGATTAATGTCTATACTTTTATGATTTTTGATACTACTTGCATTACAAAGATGGGGATAAGATGGGAAAAATGTTGGACACTTTCACGGACATTCCTCTCTTTCAGGGATTCAGCGAGCGGCAAATGGAGCTGCTCCTGCCTCTCTTCCAGTCGTACGCCTGCCCCGAAGACACAATGCTCTTCGAGCAGGGCAGCAGGGCCGATTATCTCTACCTGCTCATGCACGGCGCTGTGGAAGTCCGCTACAAGCCCTACGACGGTCCGCCCATCGTGCTGACCCGCCTCAAGGCGGGTGATGTGGTCGGCTGGTCGGCGGTGATCGGCAGCCCCACCTACACCTCGGGGGCGCGCAGCACCACCGTTGTGGAGGCCATCCGCATCCGCGGGCGCGACCTGGAATGGCTGTGCAGGGAGCATCCCAACACGGGCTCGGTCATCCTTGACCGACTGGCCCAGGTGGTCTCCTCCCGCTGGAAAAACGCCCGCGCGCAGGTCAAGTCCATGCTGCGCGAAGGGGTCGGGAGCTACAAGGCTTCTGGTCTGTAATCTTGAAAGGAGTTGACATGGTGACGCCCACGCAAGACCTCGAAATGCAATTGCGCGGCCTGATCGAGAAGTTGGACGCCTATGTGGAGCAATTCCACGGCGGCTCGGTGGAATTCGTGTCCTTCGACGGCAAAAGCCTGGCCGTGAAATTGGGCGGCGCCTGCCTAGGATGTCCACTCTCCCCCACCACCCTGCACGGATGGGTGGCGGGCACCGTCCATCAGTTCTTCCCCAACGTGGAAGTGGTCGAAGCAAAGTAAACACAAAACTCCCTGGTGACAGGGAGTTTTGATTCGTTTATGTTTTCGAGGATTCGCGCTTCAACTTCGCCGCGGCTCCGCTCAGCGCGAGAATTATTTTCTTGCCACAGCCCTGAACACCAGGAACCCGCCGACCAGGATCAGCGCGGCAGCCCAGATGTAATTGACCCAGTTCATGAGCGAAGCCGTGGTCAGCACACCCAGCACCCCCAGCACCGCGGCGGGATAGTAGGCCCAGCGGTGGCCCGCCAGCAGCGCCACCAACACGAAGGTCAGCGCCAGGCCGAGGAAGAGCAGTCCGCCCGTCTCGAAGGCGCCGAATTTCTCGGGCGCAATGGTGATGACGGCCAGCGTGCTCAACACACCCGCGGGGATGATCGCCCACCAGCGCGAGCGGTCCATGATGTACACCGCCCAGAACGAAAGGGCGATGCCGCCCAAAATGACCATCCCGCTGAAATCGCCCAGTTGCTTGCTGAAGAGGATGATCACACCCAGCGCCGCCAGCGTGAAGCCAGGGAACACCGCCCACCAGTTCCCACCGAAGAGTAGTGAGAGGAAAGCCAGGCCCGCGAGCAGGAAGATCGAGCCCCAGAACACATCGGAGGCGTCCTTAAGATAGCCCATGGTTTGGGCCAGCAACAGGCCGCCGCCCAGCAACAGGATGGCGCCCAGCACAACACGAGGATCGAGCCGTTTCATCATGACGAAATTCCTTTCGTGTCACGGAGTGCGGATTTGTCTCCGCTTTCCGACTGATTATGAGATTTTGATGTCCGCCGCGCCCGCTTCAACCTTGATGTCGATCGCATTTGGAGCGGTCTCGAAATCGGGCGACTGATACCCGTCGCCCACGCGCGGGAAGCGGGACGTATCCACGCTCAAAGAGGCGGCTCCCGTCGATGCGCGGATGCGGGCCGCCACGCCCTCGGGCACGGTCAACTTCAACGAAGCGGCGCCCAGGCTGAAGTCCGCGCGCAGGCGGCCCTGGGCAGGCAGGCGGACGCGCGTGTCGCTGGCGCCCGTCTCCACCTTGAGCGAGGTCAGGCGCAGGTCTTTCAAGTCGGCTTCGGTCTTGTTCGCGCCCATTTGCAGGACCAGGTCCATCGGGATTTCAGTGTTCAGGCGCATGTCCCAATCGAAGCGATCCCAGTTGCCAAAGAAGAAGGGGAAACTCACCTGCGGCGGACTCATGCGGACCTCAAGCCTGCTCCCGTTTAAGCGGGAATTCTGTTCGAGGCCGCCCGCGAAGACGCCGTCGGCCAGGTCTCCCGCCAACGCGCCGCCGCCGATGCGCAACTCGCCCGCGCCGTGGTTGACGCGCACTGTCGCTTCGCTCGCGCCTTGCAGGCTGACAGAGCCCTGCTGATTGTCCATGCGCGGACGCAGGAACACGCTCAGGATCAACCAGCCGCCGAAGAGGACCAGCACCAGCGGCCAGAAGAACGACATGGGGGAAACGCCGTTGATGCGTACGCCCATCTCGCCCGCCAGCATCAGGCCGCCTAACAGGAGCAGCACCACCCCCCAGCCCAACGCCGACCTATTCATTGAAGCCTCCATTGTTGCGCCGCATGGAGCGGAATAAGCCATTGCCCAACACCCACAGGCCGAGCAGGATCAACAGGATGGCGGGACCATACTGGCCGAGCAGGGCCCACTTGCCGAACAAGGACGAGAAGACCAGCACCAGCACCGCGCTGACCACCATCAGGTTGAGTCCACTGCGCAAGTTGCGGCGCGTGTTCTCGCCCAACAGACCCGCCACAATGGAGCCCACCCCCACGAAGCCAGGAATCAGCAGCCACATGAACCAATCCGAGTAACTGCCGACCTTCTCAAAATAGTAGAAGAGTCCGCCGATGCCCGCCACGATGGCGGCAGGGACCGCCATGCCTGGCGCACCGAGGATCAGCCCCAGCACGAGCAAGCCCGCGCCGATCAGCACCAGGTTGAAGGGCCATTCCGAATAACGCGCCACCAGGTCGTGGAAGGCGGGCAGGCTGCGGTCCGCGAAGAACCAAATCCCTGCCAGGACGAGCAGGATGCCCAGTACCAACTGGGTACGGCCTTGTCGAGTCATAGTGCATTCTCCTTTTTATGACAATGAGTTCGTACTTCCATAATAGCCGAAAGCGGACGATTTGCAACGGCCACTTGACCAGTAGGATATACGCAAAGTGGCCAGGTTCGTTGCGGAGAAAGCAATCTAGAAAGCAGTTCACGGATTCAACAGATTACGCGGAGTCTCGCGGAGTTTTTTAAAAAATCCGTGCTCATCCGTCAAATCCGCGTAATCCGTGTACGGTATTAAGTTCGTCAGGCTAGTAACTCGGGAAGCGCGAACCAGGCGCCAGGCTGGTCTTTGCGCGTCACCGAGTCGGCCAGCGTACCAGCCGTCACCAGTTTGGACAGCGTGCGGTTGGCGATCTCATTTGTCCAACCGAAGAGCTTGGTCACATCCCGTGTCTGGACCGCGCCCACCATGCGGACGTACAGCTCGGTCAACTTTTGACGCGCCTCGGCCTCACCGATGGTCCGCGCCTGTTCGGGCAGGTCGGGGAAATGGCGCGAGGTCAGCTCGTAGATGTGGGCATATCTCCACGCCCCTGCTTGCGCCACGCCGACGGGCAGGATCTTGAAATCGGCCTGCAGCTGGTCGAGCGCCTTATTGAACTCGGTCTCTTTGGCGTTGGATAGCTTGGCCTTCTTGCGCAGGTCCAATGTGTGCATGGCGCCCTCGTCGAGCAGGGTCTCATACACCTGCTTGGCCGCCTGCGACAAACGCCCTTCGTGGTAAGCAATCAGATAATCTTCCTCGGGGGAGCCGTAGTTTTCAGAGAGCGCGTAAAAATAAGGCGCGACCTTCAACGAGATCATGGTCCCTTTGCGGCGCAGGATCTTGCCGTAGTACCAAACCTTTTGATCGAGCGCGCCGTCCTTCCAGCCCCAGGTGATGTGACCTGGGTCATCGTGTTTGTCGGCCACGGGACGGTCGCCTGCGGTGGCGACCCACAGCGAAGGCAGGTCCACGCCTTTGATCGGCCAGAAGTAAGCAAAACCGCGCTCGTTCACAAAACGGAGCGCATCGGCGGCGGAGGCCAGCCGCTTGGTCGGAGGCAGGCCAAAGGTCCGTGCGCGGTGGGTCTTGAGTCGTTTCAAATCCAGAGTGGGCATGGGTTGATTCTAGTACATTTT
>CAZGFR010000093.1:0-4049 GCA_964524485.1 uncultured Anaerolineaceae bacterium
GCGACCTTCTCGTCCGCGAAGGGACGCAGGAGCGTCTCCAGCCAATCGGGATAGACGGGATAGACGTGGGCGCTGGCGATGACGACCAGTTCCCGCGTCGCGGCCTGGACCCCGAGGTTGAGCGAGCGCCCGAACGTAAACTCCGCGGACGGGATGTGCACGATCCGCGCCCCGAAGGACTCCGCGATGGACACCGTCCCGTCGGTCGAGCCCGAGTCCACCAGGATGACTTCCACGTCCCGAACGGTCTGCTGGCGGATGCCTTCCAGCAACCGCGGCAGGTGAGCGGATTCGTTATACGCGCGAATGACGATGGAGCAAGGGTCGGGAGTGGGGAGTCGGGAGTCGGGCATGGGGCGTTGTTACTCGATGGTGGAGTCTTCGGACAGAGGAAGATCGTACTGGGATTGGACTTCCCTGACGGCCTGATTCGCGCCTGGCTCATTCAGGCCTTGTTTGCTGCGCTTCAAATAGCCGATGTACCCGTTGATCAACTGGGTCAATTTCTCGCCATCCTGTTCAAGCGTGTCGAACAGGGGCCTGGGAATGTAATTCATCTCCGCGCACAAGACCAGATGGCTCAACGTCTCTTCCAAGGAACCTCGCGCAATATAACAAAACCGAATGGTCTCCTGGTAGTAGAAGCGGCCATATCCCTCCGCGATGTTGGCAGGGATGCTGCTGGCGGAACGCCGCAATTGCTGATTCAAGTTCCACTTTTCTTCGGACGGAAGCAGGGGCAACACCTCACGATAAATTCTCACAGAGAAATTACGCGCCTTCTCCCATGCCTCCAGCGTCTCCAAACTCTTCACGCTCATCTCAACCTCCAACCGATTCCCGATTCCCGAATCCCGATGTCCCATTCCCGCCCTTACCAATTTCCATCCTTCTCATACCCCAACTTCACCAACAAATCCCCTGCGACCTCCTTGAAGATCTGCTTGTGCTCGTCGGTGAAGTGCTTCTTCCATTCGCCCGTCTTCCCCGAACGGAAGGTGGGAGATTTGCCTGGGTTGATGGATTCCTCCATCGCGGACAGAGTCAACTCACGGGGCGAGGAAAGCGGGGCGCGGGCCAGCAGATGGTCGAGGATGCGGGCCAACGTCGCGGCGCGTTCGTGGATCAGGTCCTCGAAGTGGAGGGTCAGCACCTCGGGGCGGTCGATCCAGCCGAGGTAGGGGGCGAAGCGTTCGGCGATGTTGGGGAATTCGACGTCGGCATCGGGCCGTCCCAGAATGCTGACCTTGAGCCGCGCATCGAAATCGGGCAGGGACTGGTAATAAGCGTGGTGGACGTGGCGTTCTTCCATGTCGGTCACGTAGAAGACGTGCGAGACCACCACGTCACGCGGGTCGCGGAAGATGAAGTACGGCACGAAGCGCGGCGAGCAGACGCGGGCGGCGGCTTCGGGGCGGGCGAAGAGGTGGGCCGAGGCGATGTCACCTGGCCGCAGGGAATCCAGCCAGCGCAGGGCCTGTTCGGGCGCGCGCTTGGCCCCGCTCTCGCCCTCGTATTCGGCATAGAAGGAATGCACACGCTTCGAGAACGGCGCAACCTTCGAGAGGCCGAGCAGGATCTGGTCGAGCAGATGGGTGCCGCTCTTCGGGAAGGATATGCCCAACAGGATCGGCCATCCATTCTGGGGCGCGGGCTGGGCGGCAAAGCGCAGGCGCTGGGTCAACTTTTCGGTTTGATAGACGAGGGAGCGAAGGGAGCTTTTCACGGTCATGGGGCTATTTAACCACAGAACCGCGCTGGCGAGCGACTTTCGAGACGGGGCGGGGTTATGGTATACAATCAAACCATGAAGACCACCATCTTCAACACCCCCCTCCTGAGCGATGCGCTGCACATGCTGGCGCGCCTGAGCCTGCGCCTGGTCGGCTGGAAGGTGGAAGGCCGCTTCCCCGACCTGGACAAGTTCGTGGTGATCGGCGCGCCGCACACCTCCAACTGGGACTTCCTGCTGTTCCTGGCCGTGATCTTTACCCTGCGCGCCAATGTGCGTTTCATGGGCAAGGCGGAGTTGTTCAACAACCCCTTTGGCTGGTTCTTCTACTGGTGCGGCGGCATCCCCGTGGACCGCTCGAAGTCCACGGGCCTGGTGGAACAGATGGTGGATGCCGCTGAAAAGGCCAGCCATTTCATCCTGGTCATCGCGCCCGAGGGCACGCGCAGCCACGTCCGCGAGTGGAAGATGGGCTTCTATCACATCGCCAAGAGCGCGGGCATTCCCATCGTCTTCGCCGCCGTGGACGGCATCCGCAAGAAGGTCAACGTGGGGCAGGTCTTCCAGCCCGGTGAGGATACCGAGGCAGACCTGAAGGCCATCAAAGGGTACTTCGCAGGCAGGACGGGGATCAAGCCGAGAAAAGAGATCACACTGGAAGAGTAATCAAAACCGCCGCTCATCGCGGCGGTTCTTTTTTTCATTCCTTGAGCAGAAAGTCCCCGTCCTTCAGCACCCCATCCAGGATCACCTGCACCGCCTCGGACTGCATCAGCTTGTCCAGGCTGAAGGTCTTCAGGCGTGTCTGCGTCGTGCGCACCGACGGTTCGAGGAAATCGCCGAAAGGAAGCGAGGTGCGATACAACTGATAATACAGGAAGCGGCGCGCGTTGCGTTTGAACACAGCGGGGACTTCGATCTTTTCGGCTGTTAAAAATTCTTCCGTTTTGCTTCTCACTTCATCCGCCGTCTGCGGGAAGAACACGGTCGGATACTGCGTGAAGCGCGCCTTGCCCGCGCATAACACAGGCGCACCCATGATCGAAGCCTCCAGGCCGATGGTGGAGTTGTAGATCATGACGAACTTCGAGCGCTGGATCAACTCATACGAGCTGAGCGTCTCCTGCGGGCTGACGAAGACCACGTTGGGTTCCGTTTCGATGGCGCGACTCTCCGCCCAGCCCGCCACCGTTTCGCGGCTGGCCTTGCGGACGCGCAGTTCATCGGGATGCGCGCGGATGACGAACAACGTATCGCGGTGCGCGCGGATGATCTCCAACGTCTGGTCGAGCCAGTCGAACATATCCTCGAAGACCGTGTTGGCGTGCGGCTGGCTGGTATCGAAGATGACGTTGGTAAAGATGGGCACGATCTGTTTGAAGTCCGCCGCCTTTTGCAGGAAGGCTTGGTCGAGTCCCTTCATGTCCGCCCAGAACTTGACGCCCGCCATCGTGAAGTCGCCCTGAAAGCGTTTGGCGAGATAGGCGTCCAGCTTGGCATTCTGCGCATCGCTTAACTCGAAATCGTCGGGGATGTGGATCGGGTAAGCGGTGGCTTCGCCGTCGGTGAAGAAAGCCGTCGCGGGTTGAAGTCCCACCTCGTGGGTGACCACCCGCAGTCCGCGCTGCTGGGCCAGATAACGCGCCGTCGCTTCGGGAAAGAACTGTCCGTTGAAGACGATCACCAGGCGCGGGTCCGTCTCATCCAGAAATTTCGAGAACTGCCGCGCCACATTCCATGCGGACAAAATATACTCGCGCAGCAAATAGCGCGTGGCCTCGTCATCGCTCAAGTGATGGATACGCAGGATCCAACGCAGGCCAGGCAGGCACAACGGCCCAAGCGGAATCTCTTGGAAGTGGAAAGTGGAAAGTTCAGGGACAGAAAGCCCTGAAATCTGAGTTACTAATTCAGGGTCACGCCGAAAACTGAACCAATTGACCTTCGACCCTGAACCTTCGACCTGTGACGGAACTCCCGCATACAACGCCTGCGACTGCATTACACACGACCTGCAAGGCGGCGCCTTGTGCGGATCGTCGCGGTTGGTGCCGAGCACGCAATGACTCATGCCCGCGAGACACGCAAAATACGCCACGGGGATGCCCTTCAGGCGCAGCGCCCACGAAGCCAGCAGATGAAAGCCGCTGTTCCACGACAGGTCATCGATGCCCGTGGAGGCTTTGAAGAACACCACGGGCTGTCCCGAAGCAGGCAGCGAGTTGCGGATGACGCTCCTCGCCACGGCCGCCACCTTGAGGTTGTTGAAGCGGCGCACGAGTCCGCGTTTGATGCGTTGAGTGAAAAATTCTTTCAT
>CAZGFR010000093.1:4149-6639 GCA_964524485.1 uncultured Anaerolineaceae bacterium
TCAGGCGAAGCCTCGACGTAGCCCCAGCCGATCACACCCTGCGGCACGTTGCGCAGGTCCGCCGCGACACGGTCCACGGTCCGTCGTTCGCCGTCCTTGTTGATCGTGCGGATCGGGTCGGCGTCCACGTAGCGATACGGCATGATCTGCGTGAAGCCGTTCAGGATCTGCAACAACAAATGCGACCCGCTCTTCGGCTTGGAGTTGCCAAAGACGGGCGGCGCCTCATGGAACGAGAGCCGCTTCCAGCGCCAGACGGCCTGGGCGGTCTTCCCCACGGGGCGGAGCGTGCGGCGGAGCTTTTGGGTCAGGGTCATAAAACATCCGTAGGGGCACAGCGAAACCGCCAAAGGCGTTGACGGGAAACCGTCCCGCTGTGCCACTACAATCAATTAATCGTCAGAAAGGACGCGGCGCAGTTTCTTCATCGAACCCTTCTCGGATTCGTAGACCTTCTTCACACCATCGCCCAGCGCCGCCTCAGTCACGCGGATGTACTTGATCAGCTTCTCGAAGCCGCCAGGTTCCACGGATGCGGCCTGGTCGCTGCCCCACATGGCGCGGTCGAGGGTCAGGTGGCGCTCCACGGACGAGGCGCCCAGAGCCACGGCCACCGCCGAGGGGACAAGTCCCACCTCGTGGCCCGAGTAGCCGATCGGGTTGTTCGGGAATTCGCGGCGCAGGGTTTCGATCATCTTGAGGTTGAGTTCCTCAGGCTCGCACGGATAGGTGCTGGTGCAGTGCATGATGATCAGGTTCTCGGTGCCGATCACGTTGACGGCCTTGTGGATCTGCTCCATGGTGGACATGCCCGTGGAGATGATCATCGGCTTGCCCGTCTTGCGCACATACTTCAACAGCGGCAGGTCGGTCAGCGAAGCGGACGGGACCTTGTAGGCGGGCGTGTCGAACTTCTCCAGGAAATCCACCGACGGTTCATCCCAAACTGACGCCATCCACGCGATGCCCTTCTCGCGCGCGTAGCGGTCGATCTCGCGGTATTGCTCCTCGTTGAACTCGACCTTGTAGCGGTAGTCGAGATAGGTGATGTAGCCCCAGGGCGTCTCACGCATCTGCTTCTGCTGTTCGGGCGGAGTGCAGACTTCGGGCGTGCGCTTCTGGAACTTGACCGCGTCCGCGCCTGCGTGCACGGCGGCGTCGATCATGCCCTTGACGATGTCCATATCGCCGTTGTGGTTGATGCCGATCTCGGCGATGACGTAGGCAGGATGCCCGTCGCCGACCATTCGATTTCCGAGTTTAATTTCGCGTGCCATTCTTTTTTCTCCTTTGAGGAGACCCTAAAGGTCTTGCAGACCTTTAGGGTCTGTTCTGTAATATCAAATCACACAACTCACGCAGCGCCCCAAAGCCGCCGTTCGTTTTGAGCACATAATCCGCGGCGCGCAGCACTTCGGGGTACGCATCCGCGACGGCCACGGCCCAGCCTGCCACGTCGAAGCACGGCAGGTCGTTGAAGTCGTTGCCGAGGTAGACCACTTCTGCTGCGTTCAGCTTCTTCTCGGCCAGGATATTCTTGAGCACCTCGCCCTTGCCGTCGAGTCCCATGCCGTGGATGGCCTGGATGCCCATCTTTCTGGCCCGCGCGCTGACCACGTTGTCGACCTCCGAGGACAGGATCATGACCTCGATGCCTGCGGCGCGCATCTGCTTGATGCGCATCGAATCGGACCGTGAGGCTGCCACCGTTTCGACGCCATCTCCGTTCACCCAGACTCTCCCATCAGTCATGACGCCGTCGAAGTCGGTGACGACCATTTTAACGGAATCAGGCATCGGGCGGCGGGCCTTTCCAGGGCTGACCATTTCGAGTCCGCTGTAGACCAGCGCCTCGTATTTGGCCCAGTCAGGCAGCGTGTCGATGTCGACCGTGTACTTCGAGTCGATCACCAGCGGATAGATGACGTCGCCCGTCAGCGTGTGGCGATTCAAGATCGTCGAGACGCGGATGGCGTCGATGTGGCCTGTCTGCCAGTAGGTCGGCGGCAGGATCTGACGCGGCGCGTTGTACGGCTCGGCGATGCCATCAACCGTCAGCAACGGCCTCATCGGCTGCTTGGGATCATCGAAACGCCACATCTTATGCGGATTCTGTCCCGAAGGCACCACACCGCGCACACAGTCCGCATCGGGATGGTCGAGCAGGATCTGGATGGCGTCGTCGATCAGCCCACGCGGGCGGACAGGCGAGGTGGGCCGCAGCTGCACGACAACCTCGGGGTGATAGCCTTCGTGCTCGGCCAGCCAGCTCAGGGCGTGCTCGAAGACGGGCAGGTCGGTGGACTTGTCCTGCGCGAACTCGGCGGGACGCAGGAAGGGCGTCTCTGCGCCGCACTCGCGCGCCACGGCCGCGATGTCCTCGTCGTCGGTGCTGACGATGATGCGCGTCACATACTTCGATTGCTGCGCCGCGGCGATGCTCCACGCGATCAGCGGCCAGCCTGCAAAGCTGCGGATATTCTTGCGCGG
>CAZGFR010000093.1:6739-12681 GCA_964524485.1 uncultured Anaerolineaceae bacterium
TTACCACGCCGTCCACCCGCCGTCCACCACGACGTTGTTACCCGTCATGTACGAGGACGCGTCCGAGGCCAGGAACAGCAGCGCGCCGTTCATCTCATCCTTGCGCGCCATGCGGCCGAGGATGGTCTTGGCGGAATAGTTCTTGACGAAATATTCCTCGTGGTTGTTGAACACGCCACCAGGCGTGAGCGCGTTGACGCGGATCTCCGTGCTGGCATAATACGCCGCGAGATATTTGGTAAAGCCCAGCACGCCGCCCTTGGTGACGGTGTAATACACAGGCTTGAAGGCCACGCGTTTGCCGTCCTTGATGTAGATGCGCTGGTCGGGCCCGTTCAGGCCGTAGGTCGAGCAGATGTTGATGATGCTGCCCTTCTGTCCCTGCGCGTTCATTTGTTTGACGCAGGCCTGCGTGACCAGGAACATACCCGTCAGGTTGACGTTCAGCGCCGCGTTCCACTGTTCGAGCGGATAATCCTCGAAAGCGCCCGGGGCGATGCCCTTGGCCGCCGCATCGGGATCGAACTTCGGGTCGAGGGCCGCGCTGTTGACGAGAATGTCCAGCCGCCCGAATTCCTTGACGACGGTTTCCACCATCGCGTTGACCGACTCGGGCTTGGTGATGTCGGTCGGCGCTGCAATGGCGCGGTAGCCATCGGCCACGAGGCCCGCCGCCACTTTTTCAGCAGCCGCACCATTCAGGTCCACCACAGCCACGGCCGCGCCCGCCTCTGCCAGCGTCTTGCAAAACTCGGCGCCGAGCAGCCCCACGCCGCCCGTCACCACGGCCACGCGGCCTGTGAGATCAAACTTCTCTTGAATTTTCATGATAACTCCTATGGCGTGGAATAGATCACGTCGCCGTTGTATTTTCCGACGCGCAGCCCCTGCCCCAACGCTTCATAATAGGCCTGCGTGGCCTCGTCGGCATTGGCGTCCTTGAAGATGACGATGACCGCCTTGCCCGCCAGCACTTCGGCCTGAAGTTCTTTTGCATCTTGGACGTTCTCGGGCAGCAGCGCGCCAGGCCGGCCCACGTACAGGTAGATCACACCCGGCTGGTTGCTGTGAATGACCACATCCGCAGGCAGCTTGCGCAACTCCGCGATGGCGGGCGCGTCATACCAACGCTCGTTGGCGTAGACCTGTCCACCGCGGCGCAGATCGGTGAGCGACTGGCCCATCCCGACAGCGGACAAGACGAAGAGGACGACCGTCAGCCCAAGCGCGATCCACTTGCCCGCGCCCCAGCCTGACACCGTTTTCAGGCCGAACGCCAGCAACAGCACCAGCGACACCAGCATCGGCGCGACGATGCGCAGTTGAAATTTCGTGGCGGGGTCGAAGAAGGTCATGGTCGCTACGAGCGCGAGGAAATAACCGAAGATATACAACCCATTCAGGAACGAGATGACCTCGGGCTGCGGATGCTTTTCAGGTTGGAAGAAACGCGGCAAACCGACCTTGAGCGTCCAGACCAGCAGTCCCAGCGCGAGGACGATCAGGATGCCCTCGAACAGTCCGCTGACTTTGATCAGGCTCAATTGCCAGTTCGAGATCGGGATGAGAAATTCCGAGAAGGTGCGGATACCCATGCGCGCATTCGTCTCGGTGATGGGATGCCAGCCAATGGCGCGGTTGGTCACCGTCCCGCCGATCAGGCGGTTGCGGATCATCCACGCCAGCACGAACGGGACGAATCCAGCCAGGTAGACTCCCGCGCTGGCGAGTCGCTTGCGCCACTCGCTTTGCAAAATGACCAGCGCCACAATGCCCGTGGCCAGCAGGGCCAGCGCGGCGTAGCGCGTCAGAAAGGCAAAGCTGGTGATGAGTCCCGCCGCGAGGAGCAGACCCTCACTTGCCCATCTCTCTTTGGGAGAGGGATTGGGGTGAGGGGAAAAATAAAAGTCGAGTAATAAGAACGTGACGAGCGTGAAGAACACGTACAACGGCTCGCTCATCGCATTGGAATGGATGCGCAGGAGTGAGGGCGTCAGCATGAACAGCAGCGGGGTCAACAGGCCGATGAGGCGCGACTTGGTCATGCGCAAGGCCAGCCAACCCATCAGGAAGGTGTTCAAGCCGAACAGTAAGCCGTTGAGCAGGCGCGCCGCGCGCAGCGGGTCGATGCCGGTGATCAGGCTGAAGAAGGCCAGCGCCGACGGGAAGCCAGGCGGGAAGTGCGTGACCGGTCCCGCGCTGATCAGCCAGATCTCGCGGTAACCCTGTCCGCTGAGCAGGGAGCGCGCGCCCGCGATGTAGGCGATCGAGTCGTCGTTCAGGCCGAGTCCCTGCGGGGTGGCGTAGAAAAGCAACCAACCTCCAGCCACGGCGAGCAGGCCCAGGGCGGCGAAAAAGGCCCAGGTCGTTTGCAGCAGGCGGGAGGTCGGGGTGGAAGATCGGGGGTTCATTCAAACGGTACGCAGTACACACCTCGCGGCATGTACTGCGTACTCCTTGGTCACGTTATCCCAGCGGGAGCAGATAACCCTGCTTCTCCAGATATTCGATCACGATATGGGCGTTCTCTTCGGGGGTCGCGCCGTATCCCTTGAGGGTGATCTCGGGATTGATTGGCGGCTCGTAGGGATCGTCCACGCCGGTGAAGCCCATCGGCTTGCCGTCCTGCATGGCCTGGCGGGCCTTGGCGTACAGGCCCTTCACGTCGCGCTGTTCGCAGACCTCGACCGGGGTGTCCATGTAGACCATGATGAAGTTCTCGCCCACGAACTTGCGGGCCTCTTCGCGGGCCGCGCGGTAGGGGCTGATGGCCGCGCAGATGACCGCGCCGCCGTGGCGGGCGATCTCACCGGCCACGAAGCCGATGCGCAGGATGTTGGTATCGCGGTCTTCCTTGCTGAAGCCCAGGCCCTTGCTCAGGTGCGTGCGGACCACGTCGCCGTCGAGGACGGTGGCTTCGCGGCCGTACTGGAGCATGAGTTCGGTCAGCACCTGGGTGGTGGCCGATTTGCCCGAGCCGCTCAGGCCCGTGAACCACAGGCAGAAGCCCTGCTTGTGACGCGGCGGATAGGACTGGCGCAGGATCTCGGCGGTCTCGGGGCGGGTGAACCACTCGGGCAGCAGCTTGCCCTTGGCCAGATAATCATTGCGCACCTGCGTGCCCGAAATGTTGAGCGTCTTGGCGCCCTTGGGGACGTCCTTCTCCTCGACGTAGCGCTCTTCGTCGGGCAGGTAGACCAGCATCTCGAACGGGAGCATCTTGACGCCCAGTTCGGCTTCGTACTTCTTCATCAGTTCCTGCGCGTCGTACGGACCGTAGAACGGTTTGCCCGTGGAGTCGTTGCCCGGGCCCGCATGGTCGCGGCCGACGATGAAGTGGTTCACACCATGATTGCGGCGGATAAGGGCGTGCAGGATGGCTTCCTTGGGACCCGCCATGCGCATGGCCAGCGGCAGCAGGCTGAGCAGGGTGTCCTTCTTATCGTAGTAGTTATCGACCAGGGCCTTGTAGGTGCGGACGCGCGTGTAGTGGTCCACATCCCCGGGCTTGGTCATGCCGACCACGGGGTGGATGAGCAGCGAGCCCTTGACCTGGGCCGCGGCGCGCTTGGTCAGCTCTTCGTGGATGCGGTGCAGCGGGTTACGGGTCTGGAAGGCAACCACGTTGTCATGCCCCATCTCTTCGAGCAGGGCGCGCACTTCAGCGGGCGTGCGGCGCATCTCGATGAAGTCGTGATACCTGGGCAGGTTGATGACCTTCAGCGGGCCGCTGATGCAGACCTTGCCCCAGCGGGTCATCTCGGAGACCATCGGGTGCTTCGAGTCGGTCGTACCATAGGCCAGGGCGGCCTCAGTCTCGGGGTCCCAGTGATAGACCTCGTCGAGGGTCATGATGGCGATCACGTCGTTGTTGGCGTTACGCAGGACGATGTCCTCGCCGACGGTCGGCAGTTCCTTGGGGTCCGCCGTCAGGGTGATGGGCAGCGGGAAGAGGGTCCCGTCGGCCAGGCGCATCTCGTGCAGCACGCGCTCATAGTCGGCTTTGCCCATGAAGGTCGTCAGCGGGGAGAAGCCGCCCGTGGCGATCAGTTCCAGGTCGCACAGATTGCGCATGGTGATCTTGATGGACGGAAGTTGGGCGGCGCGCGCCAGTTGTTCCTCGCGCTGCTTGCCCGTCAGCACCAGGTTGACGAGTTTTCCGCCGTAGGGGGGGATCAGGTTTGCTTTTGGCATTGATTAATACTCCAATTGGTTTTCGTGGTAGGGGCACAGCGGGACGATTTCACGTCTGCGACATGTCAGGTTCAGCTGTGCTCCTACGAGGTGGCAGTCACACAAGCGCGAATTATACTCCAAAATTCAGCAGGTGAATTTTGGTTTTTAACGGGAACAATGCTTCCCTACGTTATAATTTCGATTATGAACTCCAAATTCCTGCGCAATTTTCTCTTCCTCCTGCTTGTGGCGGGATTTTTCTATTACGCCTACCGCTACATCGAATCGACCAGCGTGACGGTCGGCGGCGTGAAATACTACGTGCTGTTCGACGACGCCATGATCTCGATGCGCTACGCCTACAACCTGGCGCACGGCCTAGGCCCCGTCTGGAACGCGGGCGAGCGCGTGGAAGGATTCACCAATCCGCTCTGGGTGGGATTGATGGCGCTGGTCCACCTGCTGCCCATTCCGCTTTCGCAAACCAGCCTGGTGGTGCAATGGGCGGGCGCGGTCTTCATGGCGGGCACGCTCTTCTTCGTCAAGTGGATCGTCGAGCATTTCACTGACGATATGTTCGCGATGCTCGGCGCGGTGGCGCTGACCGCTTTCTATCAGCCGCTGCACTCGTGGGCGCTGCTCGGGATGGAGGTCAGCCTGCTGGGATTGCTGCTCTCGGCGGCGGTCTACCTCAGCTTCGACCGCACCCGCTTCCCCGTCTGGACCTACATCCTGCTGGCCGTTTCGACGCTGGTCCGCTTCGATATGGCGGTTCCGTACATCGTCGTGCTGGCCGTGTTGTTCTTCGCCGACAAGAATCGCCGCTGGACCCATCTGCTGGTCGGCGGACTCCTGCTGGCGCTGTTCCTCGGCGGGCAGACCCTGGCCCGTCACGCCTACTACGGCGAATGGCTGCCCAACACCTATTACCTCAAAGTGGAAGGCTGGCCCGTCACGCTGCGCCTGTTGCGCGGGGCGTATGCGCTGGCCATGTTCATTTATTACTCGAACTGGATCCTGATCCTGCTTTCGTTGAGCCTGACCTTCTTCCGCCGCGACTGGCGCGTGATCCTGCTGACTCTGGTCATCCTCGGGCAAATGGCCTACTCCGTGTACGTAGGCGGCGACGCCTGGGAGGACCACGGCGGCGCGAATCGATTCATCGCCCTCGTCATGCCGCTGCTCTTCGCCTGTTTGATGCTGGCCGTCGAGGAGGTCCGTCAGGAAATGGTGGCGGAACTGGGTGACCGCAAGGGTCCGCTGGCACTGGCCCGCCTGGCCTGGCTGACGATCTTCGTCATCACCCTGCTCAACTTCAACGCGCTGATGGGCGACTGGAAATCCATCGAGCGCTGGGCCTTCCAGCGTCGCCCCGATTACACGGCAGGCAATGAGCGCAACCTGCGCATCGCGCTAGCCCTGCAGGAGACCACCAAACCCGGTGCCTCCGTGGCGGTCATCGGCGCAGGGACCATCCCCTACCTGCTGCCGCAGGACTACGCCATCGACATCCTCGGCAAGGCCGACCCGTACATCGCGCACCAGAACGTGCGCGTGCCGATGAGCCTCACCGATGTGCCCACCATGCGCCCCGGTCATATGAAATGGGACTACGCCTACACCTTCGGTCAACTCAAACCCGACATCATCGTCTCGATCTGGGAAGGCACCGACCAGGAAGCCGCGCCATATCTGAAAGACTACGTCTACGCCACCATCGGCGAGAAACTGCAAGTGTACCTGCGTAAAGATTCCCCGTATGTGTT
>CAZGFR010000094.1:0-3990 GCA_964524485.1 uncultured Anaerolineaceae bacterium
GGGACTCTGCTTGGAAGCAGGAAAAACTCAAAGCCAAACAGGGTGCGCGATTTGTTGTTTTTTTTGTTACGTAAGACCCCTTGCCTGAAAAAGATCCATTATGTTGAAGTTCTTTCAACCTATTTTGAGTCTCCGCAATTCGGTGGCAATTTTTCAGATATTGCTTTTTGCAACTCTACCATAATTTCCACCAAGGTTTTCTGAGTGTGATTGAAAAGAATGCCGAGTCAGGATTTTTTACTATCTCAAGTTCAGACAATAAACAAACAATAGTCTCACCGGATATTTTCACAGAGCCAATAACAACTTCAGCATGCGCGGCTTCCGCCTGCACAGCGATGATGGAAAATCTTTCGCCCGTTTTTTTCTCCGTATAAATTGCACAGAACGGTAAATCCATTTCATAGAGTTTTTCCCCCGCTTCGACTGTGCAAAACATGGCTACATTCTTATCCACATCATCTTTCGTCGCTAGTCGCCCCGAGAATGTGGGGATATTTTTCCAATTATTTGATGTTACTGGATAAGTGAATTTTTTTAGCATAGAACTTAATCTCAAAGTGCTGGAATAAAACACCCAATTTGGGGGGTCGGCAGCATTTCTGCTATATAACACCCTTTATCTTTCACAAAAATTATACATTGATTCCCTTGTGTGATACTTTCTCCCCCGCGCCGTATAATGAAATAGGATGACAGAGTCGCTGCGTTCGCTCGGCAAGTCGCTGTTCCCCGCCCGCGAGGTGGATTGGGAGTCCGTGTATCAGGCGGAATTGCCGCGCATCTACAATTTCTTCCGTTACCGCGTGGGCGACGAGCGCCTGGCCGAAGACCTAACCGCCGAAACCTTCGAGAAGGCCTGGCGCAACCGTCAGCGCTACCGCCGCGACCTGGCCGCCTTCTCCACCTGGCTGTTCACCATCGCCCGTCACGTGGCCGCCGACCATTTCCGCAGACCGCACCCCGAAGTCCCGTTGGAGGCGGCGGCAGCCGTCAGCGGCGGGGAGAACGTCGAAAACCTGGTCCAGCGGCGGGCCGATTTCGAACGGCTGGCCTCCCTGCTGGGCCAGCTCAACGAACGCGAGCGCGACCTGGTGGCGCTCAAATACGGGGCGGGACTCACCAACCGCGCCATCGCCCGCCTCACCCACCTGAGCGAATCCAACGTGGGCAGCCTGTTGCACCGCGTCGTGCAGCGCCTGCGCACCGCCCTGGAGGAACCATGAACGACGATTTCCTCTCGAATTTCCGCCAGCCGCCGCGGCCCGAGTTTGCCGCCGCGTTATATGACCGCCTCACGCGGGAGGACTCCCCCGCGCCGGCCCATCGTCCCACGGCGCGGCGTCTCGCTCTCGCATTAGCCCTGACCTTCAGCCTGATCCTGACCCTCAGCCTGGCCCTGTCCCCCACGCTGCGCGCCGCCGCCCAGTCTGCCGTCGACTCGATCCTGGCAAAGATCATCGTGCGCGGCACGACCGTCCTGGTCACCGACGATCTCGTCACCCCCACGCTCGAAGCCGAGACCGAGTCCTATTCCCAGTTATGGACCGCGTCCAGCCCGCAGGAGATCGCCGCCAGCCAGCCCTATTTCGACAAACTGCCCGCCTGGGTCCCAGAGGGATACACCCTGCAAGAGCGGGCCGCGCTGTTCTACGGGTCCATGTACGCGGAAACGCCCTCCTCCGCCGCCTACCAGTGGCGGGACGCCGGGGGACGCACGATCCAGCTCGAGGTCCTCCACGGCGACTGTCCCAATGGCTACGACCCCGACCGCCCATCCGATTGCGACCTGGCAGTCTATCTCGTCGTGAACCTGGAAAGCGAACCCCAGGTGCTCTCCGTGAACGGGCATCCCGCCGTGTTCTACAAGGGTGCAATGGGCTTCTACAACCTGGCCGACCCCGTGCGGGCCTGGAATCCCTCGCGCTGGAAGGCCGCCGCACATCCCGAGCAGGGTGCGTCCCTCATCTGGGACGCCGACGGCCGCACCTTCTTTTTGATCGTCGAGTCGGATTCGATTTCCAAAGAGGACCTGCTGCGCCTGGCCGAGTCCATCCCGTAAGCGCAAGACAGAGCAATGATAAAAAAACGCTGACCGTTCCTGGTCAGCGTTTTTCATCTTCAATCCGAGCCTTGCGGCGCTCTCGCCTTGGACGGGGTCGTGGGGACGGCCGTCGTCGCAGGGACGGGAGCGGGACGGGCGGCGGGAGCAGGTCGCGGCTGCGGCTTCTGCGGGAAGAGCTTGTCCGCGGCGCTGGCCAGGATGCGGTACATCAACAGGAAGAGCAGGCTGCCCGCCGAGAGCCAGTAGAACTTCTGCACCCAGTCCAGGCCCGAGTCGCTGCCGCTGAAGATGCCGTGGAAGAGTCCCATCAGGTACATGGCAAAACTGGCGTAATGGATGACGCGCCACGTCTTCTGGCCGATGCCCTGGCGCACGTAGAAACTGAGCGTCACCAGCAGCCAGACGTAAAATCCCAGCTGACCGATGCCCACCCAGAACGGACGATAGGTGCTCGTGGAGAAGGGCATCAGCACCTGCACAAAGGTGAAACCGATGTAATGGTCTCCCAGCAGGATCAGCGCGTGGAAGATGGCGAAGGCAATGCCCAGCAAATTGACATATTCGTGGATGGCAAAGGCCGCGGGCGCTCCGGGCCACAGGCGCGCCATCTTGTTGGTGATGCTCAGGCCGAGCGCCATCGAGACCCACAGCAGGCTGAGCGAGGCGAAGGCCGTGGCGCGCGCCAGGTACCAGAAGACCTTGGGAGCTTCACCGCTCAACGAGAAGGCCATGTTGGGCAGCCAACTCGGCAGCACCAGCACAGCCAACAGCAGACCGGCCGTCAGCGCGAGCAGGAAGGTGAGGAAGGTCTGGAGGTTGACCGAGGATTCCATCTCGGCAGGTTCGGGGAGATTTGCGGGCATATTACCTACTTTCTTTCATGTCATTGCGAGACGCCGAAGGCGTTGAAGCAATCTCATCGTTTCTTGAATACAGGAGATTGCTTCGCCTGCTGCGCAGGCTCGCAACAACATCAGAGATACTTCTTGAGTCTTTCGTGATACAGGCCCTGGCCGTCTTCGAGGACGATGAAGCCCGCCAGGGTGGGGTCGGCCTCGAGCCAGGCCATGCCCGCCAGCCCGCCGCGAATCAACGCGGACTTGGCGGCGGCCTCCGCTTCGAGCACGGTCGGCGCGACGACGGTGGCGCTCAGCACGTCGGTCTGCGCGGGCAGGCCCGTGTGCGGATCGATGATGTGGTGGCGCAGGAGGTCGCCCTGCTGCCAGCGGCGGTGGTCGGTGCCCGAGGTGGCGACGGCCTCGCCGCGCAGCAGGATCGTCCCGAGGCTGTCTTCCTCCCTGCGCGTGAACGGGTTGGTGATCGTGATCTCCCACGAGCCGCCATTCCGCAGCGGACCGCTGGAGGCCACGTCGCCGCCGGCGTTCATCAGCGCGGGACCATATTCGGAGAGTCGCAGCATGGCCTGGTGCGCAGCCCAGCCCTTGGCTACCCCGCCAAAGTCGAGGCGGATGCCTTCGGGCAGGTGGATGGTGCGCTCGGCCTTATCCCAAGTCACGGCGGAGAGCGGGCAGACCGCCGTCAGCGTGGGGAGATGCGTCGGCAGGCGCGCGCCCGCCAGCAGATCGAAGTCGCGGTCGTAGCCGACCTCGCGCAGGGAGTCCGCGATGGTGGGCGTGACCAGCCCGTCGGTCCAGGCTTCGGCGTCCAGCGCGGCCTGAAAGACCTGCCAGAACGTCTCGGAGACGGGCGTGGGGCGGCCGTTCGAACGGTTGAGGCGCGAGAGTTCGCTGTCGAGGCGGAAGCGGCTGAGGGCCTGCTCCCATTCCTCGAACCAGGCTGGCGCCTGGGCGAGGACTTCGGGCGCTTGGTCCGAGTCCACGTCCAGGCAGGCCAGCATGTGCGTGCCCATCGCGCGGAAGGACAGGCGGTGGATCATGTTACGAGGAGCCTGTTCCGCCGCCGCC
>CAZGFR010000094.1:4090-12666 GCA_964524485.1 uncultured Anaerolineaceae bacterium
CCGCCGCCCCTGCGGGCGTTGGTGACGGTGATCTGGGTTTGGGGCGCCACGCCGCCCAGGTAGATCTTGACCTGCGGCAGGGCCGTGGGAGCCGCTACGGTCGGCTGTTCGGAAATGGGTTGGGGCGGCTGGGAGACCGGCTGGGCTTTTTCCTTCGCCAGCGCGCGGTCGGGACCTGCGAACAGGTTCCACAGGCCGAGCGTCAGCGCCATGGCCAGGGCGGCCAGGAACATCTGGATGTCGTTCCAGTTGCGGGACGCGGGTTTGTTGGGGGTGTTGGGAGCCATGATGCGGGTCCTAGTCGTCGTGCTCGCCGCCGCCGTCTTCCCCGCCGCCCGTCTGCGCGGGGGCGTTGGAGTCATTCTGCTTCTTGCGGTGCGAGGATACGTTGCTGACCGTCACGCTCGGCGTGATCTTGCCGATGGAGAGGATCTGACCCTCGGGGCTGACGTACACCAGGTCGCCCGAGCTGAAGGTCACCAGGTAGGACTGCGCGCCGTTGAAGTCGGCGGTTTCCACGCTGAAGAGGTCGGTTCGGCCCAATACCTGCGAGGCCAATGCGGCCGCCTGCTCGGGCGTGATCATGGCTGCTGTGGGGGCAGCCGCCTGCGGGGCAGAGATATTCTCGACGATGGGCGCAGATGCGGACGGCTGCACGGCGGCCACACTCGATTTGACGACGTTCTGATACGCCGAAGCCACGCCGACCAGCACGGCCAGCATGAAGGCGGTCAGGGCGGCGGAAATGAACAGGGTGCTTTTTCGCATGGTTGTCTCCTTTGATGCGGGTGCTTGCTATACAAAAATCCAAGTCGCCGAAGACCGTCGAAAAGTTATGGGCCTTCATGAGAAAAAGGTGAGAAAATGTCCGCTTTATGGGGTCTGTGGGTTGAAACCGCCCAAAAGCGCCCGATTCTCTACGGTTTTCCCTCTTTCGCGGCCGCACGCCCCGGGACCGCCCCCTCGTTTTGTTTTATAATCCCTGCCATGTTACCCCGTCGAAAATGGCTCTGGCTGATCCCGCTTGGGTTGGTGCTGGCGGTCGGCCTGTACTTCCTGCCGCCCATCCACGAGCGCCTGGCCTGGCGCGTGGACAACCTGCGGACCCAGATCAACTACTACTTCAACCCGCCCGACCAGGCGGTCTTCCAGCCCAGCCAGCAGCAGGTGGATTTCGACTCCATCCTGGCGACCACCCGCGCCGAGTACATGCTGACCCTCACCCCGCCCGCCACGGGGACGCCCCTGCCGACCGGCCTGGGTCCCACGCCCACGCCGACCGCCACATCCACACCCCTGCCGGGTTCCGTCGATCTGACGGGCTTCCGCTACGAGCACCAGCACAACCGCTGGAACTATTGCGGTCCCGCCAACTTCTCGATGGCGCTCAACTTCTGGGGCTGGAACGGCGACCGCGACGTGATCGGGCGGGCCGTCATGCCGGGCAATACCGACAGCAAGGGCCAGCCCGCCAACGCCGACAAGAACGTGATGCCCTACGAGTTCCAGGACTTCATCTCCGCGAACGTCCCGGGCATGACCTCCGTCCTGCGCTACGGCGGCGACATCGACCTGGTCAAACGCCTGCTCGCGGCGGGATTCCCCGTGGTGGCCGAGAAGGGCTACTTCGAGCGCGACGCGCTGGGCGCCGTCACCTGGATGGGCCATTACCAGTTCATCACCGGCTATGACGACGTCAAACGCGAAGTCACCGTGCAGGATACCTATAACGACGGCCCGAACTTCCGCATCTCCTACGATGACTTCATGAACGGCTGGCGTTCGTTCGACTACATCTTCGTGGTGGTCTACCCCGCCAACCGCGACGCCGACGTCATGCGCCTGCTGGGTCCGCTGGCCGACGAGACCGCCGCCGCCCGCATCGCCCTGCAGCGCGCCCAGCAGGAAAGCAAAAGTCTGACGGGCATGGACCGCTACTTCGCCCTCTTCAACGAAGGCACCAGCCAGGTCGCGCTGGATAATTACGCCGACGCCGCGCGCGCCTACGACGAAGCCTTCACCGCCTACGCCCAACTCAACAGCGCCGAGAACCAGCGTCCCTTCCGCATGATGTGGTATCAGACGGGACCCTACTTCGCCTACTTCTACACCGGGCGTTACCAGGACGTGATCGACCTGGCCACCACCACGCTCAAACCGCGCCCCAGGCCCGACCTGGAAGAATCCCTGCTCTGGCGCGGACGCGCCTACTCCATGCTCGGCCAGACCCAACTGGCCATCAACGACTACCGCGCCGCGCTCAAAGTCCACCCGAATTGGTTCCCCGCCGTGCAGGCCCTGCAGGAACTGGGATTGAATCCATAATCCGCGTCCTTCGACTTCGCTCAGGACGGAGAAGACGGTACACCATGAAACTCCTTCACTTCGCCGATGCCCATATCGACATGGCCAACTATGGACGGCACGATCCCGCCACGGGGCTGCCGCTGCGCGTGCTCGACTTCCTCAAGTCGCTGGACACCATCGTGGATGCGGCCATCCGCGAACGCGTGGACCTGGTCCTCTTCGCGGGCGACGCCTACAAGGACCGCTCCCCCGCCCCGACCTTTCAGCGTGAATGGGGCAAGCGCATCATGCGCCTCTCACAGGCGAAGATTCCCACCCTGCTGCTGGTCGGCAACCACGACCTCTCGCCCGCGGCGGGACGCGCGCACGCCATCCAGGAATTTGCCACGCTCGAAGTCCCGTACGTGCGCGTGCTGGACCGTCCGCAATTCCTCGGCCCCGATGACTTGTGGGGCGTGCCCGCCCAGGTCATCGCCATGCCGTGGATCGCGCGCTCAAGCCTGATGGCCTCGCTCGAACTGAGCGCCGAAAAGCCCGAAGAGATATTCTCGAACATCGAAGAGCGCATCTCCGGTCTGGTCGAAGGCTGGCTGGCGGAGGCGGACCCGTCCCTGCCAATGATCCTCACCGCGCATGCCTCGGTCGAAGGGGCCACCTTCGGTGCGGAGCGCATGGTCATGCTCGGCGCGGATTTGGTCCTGCCGACGGCGCTGGTCAAGGACCGACGGCTGGATTACGTGGCGATGGGCCACATCCATAAGCCGCAGGACGTGAATCAGGGTCAGCATCCGCCCGTCATCTATCCGGGCTCCATCGAGCGCGTGGACTTCGGCGAGGCCCGCGACGATAAGTTCTTCATCCTCGCGGAGGTTTCACGAGGCAGCGCCCAGGTCGATTGGAAGAAGATCGAGGGGACGCGTCCCTTCCTCGAACGGCGCATCGCCCTCACGTCCAGCGAGAACGTGACCGAGGTCCTCAAGGCGGCGCTGCCCGATCCCCAAAAGATGGACGGGGCCATCGTCAAGCTGACGGTGGACTATCCGCGCGAGTGGGACACGCTGATCGACGAATCCGCCCTGCGGCAATACGCCGAAAATACCTTCGAGTTCCACCTCGTCAAGCGGCCGCAGATCGAGTCGCGCGTGCGCATCCCCGAGGGCCAGACCGTCAGCAGCCTAGGTCCGCTCGACCTGCTGGAACAGTACTGGCGCGCCGCCAAAGTGGACAAGGCCGAGGACGTGGCCGCCCTGCAGGCCCTGGCCGGGGAGATCCTCTCCGAAGACGACCTGGACGAATGACGCGCCCAACCTGACACCCGCCACTTGACACCTGACACCTGAACCCTGATACTTAATCAAATTCACCACGCGAGGTTTTCGATGTCTCAAAAAAGTTCGCGCTACCGCTGGTTCGTGGTCGTCGTCTTTTTCCTGTTCATGCTGTTGCACCAGACCGACAAGTTGATGATCGGCCCCATGCAGCAGGACGTCATGGCCGACTTCAAGATCAACCTGGCCCAGTGGGGTCTGATCAACTCGGGCGCTCTGCTGGTCGGCACGCTGCTCTACCCGATCTGGGGCTATCTGTACGACCGCTACGCGCGCGCCAAACTGCTGGCGCTGGCCTCCTTCATCTGGGGCGCCACCACGTGGATGAGCGCCATCGTGCGGACCTACCCGTCCTTCCTCGTCACCCGCGCCTCCACCGGCATCGATGACTCTTCCTACCCGGGCCTGTACTCGCTGGTGGCTGATTACTTCGGCCCCGAACTGCGCGGCAAGATCTACGGCATCCTGCAATTGGCCCAGCCCATCGGTTACCTGGCGGGCATGATCCTCGCGCTGATGGTGGCCCCGCTGATCGGCGGCTGGCGCTCGGCCTTCTTCATCACGGGCTCGCTCGGGCTGGTCATCGCGGTGGCTATCTACTTCGGCGTCAAGGAAATGCCGCGCGGACAGGCCGAACCCGAATACGCCGACAAGAACGCCGAGGAGATCGGCCAGTTCCACTTCTCGTGGAAGGAAGCCGCCGAGATCTTCAAGAAGCCCACCATGTGGTTCGTCTTCCTACAGGGCTTCGCGGGCGTCTTTCCCTGGAACGTCATCACCTATTTCTTCTTCGGCTACCTGATGGCCGAACGCGGCTATGACAACAGCTCCGTGCTCGCCACCATGGCGCCCGTCATTCTGATCCTCGCGGCGGGTTACTTCATCGGCGGCTACATCGGCGACTGGCTGTTCAAGTTCACCAACAAGGGCCGCATCATCGTCTCCAGCGCGGGCGTGCTGCTGGGCGCGATTTTCATCTACCTGGCCATCACCACCCCCGCCGCCAACAAGACCACCTTCCTCGTCTACATGTGCCTGACGGCCGTCTTCATGCCGCTCTCCTCGCCCAACGTCATCGCGACCGTGTATGACGTCACCGTCCCCGAGGTCCGCTCGACGGCGCAGGCGGTGGAATACTTCATCGAGAACATCGGTGCGGCCTCCGCTCCGGCGCTGGCGGGCGCGTTGTCCCTGGCATACGGACAGGGCAATGCCATCCTGTGGGTATGCGTCATCGCCTGGGGGTTGTGCTTCCTCTTCTACCTCGGCGCGCTCTTCACCGTGGACAAGGACATCCACAACCTGAGAAACCAAATGGCCGAACGCGCCAAATCCATGTAACCCTGTAGGGGCGCGGTGGTCACCGCGCCCTTACTTTTTATGCAAATCGTCCAGATCGACCTCTCCAACAAAATACAAGTGCGGGACTTCCTATCCCTGCCGTTTTTCATTTATCGGGACATCCCGCAATGGGTGCCGCCCCTGCAAATGGATGAAAAAGCCCGCCTGGACCCCAGACGGTTCCCGTACTACAAACATTCCCAAGCCTGCTTCCTTCTCGCGTATCAGCGAAGCGATCCTGCGGACGAAGGGACGCGCCCCGTGGGACGTCTGGCCGTGCTGGACAACCGCCGTTACAACGAGTTCAACCGCGAGTCTACGGCCTTCTTCTACCTCTTCGAATGCGAGGACAACCCCTCCGCCGCGGCGGGACTCTTCGAGGCGGGCTTCGCCTGGGCGCGCTCGCGCGGACTGACCCGCATCCTCGGTCCCAAGGGATTCACCCCGCTGGATGGTTTCGGTCTGCTGGTGAAAGGTTTCGAGCATCGTCCCGCCTTTGGCCTGCCCTACAACCCCGCTTATTACATCCCGCTGATCGAGGCCCAAGGATTCGTCCCGCACGGCGAATCCGTCTCGGGCTATCTCGGCGCGAACATCGACTTCCCACCGCGCATCCACGCGCTGGCCGAACGTTTGGCCCAGCGCCGCGGACTGCGCATCCTGCGCTGCTCCACCCGCACCGACCTGCGCGCGCTGGTCCCACACCTCAAGGAACTCTACAACCGCGCCGTCGAAGGCACGACGGGCAATACCCCGCTGACCGATGAAGAGGTCGATGGCCTGTTCGATCAACTGGTCTGGCTGGCGGACCCGAAGCTGATCAAGCTGGTGATGAAGGACGGCCAGGCCGTCGGGTTCCTACTGGCTTATCCCGATGTCTCGGCCGCGCTGCAACGCACCCGCGGACGCCTCTTCCCCTTCGGCTGGTGGACCCTGCTGCGCGAACTGCGCCGCACCGACTGGATCAACATCAACGGCGCGGGACTGCTGCCCGAATATCGCGGCTCAGGCGGGACAGCCATCCTGTACAGCGAATTGTTCAAATCCATTCAGGAGAATCCGCGCATCCGTCATGCCGAGGTGGTCCAGATCGGCGTGGAGAACGAAGCCATGCAGCGTGAGATGGAAAACTTCGGCGTGGATTTCTATAAGACCCATCGCACCTATCAAAGGGAGTTGTGACATGAACGACGTACATCTCTTGCTCAAGGCGGCGCGCTTTTCGGCTGAGAAGCACCGCGACCAGCGCCGTAAGGACAGTCACGCCTCGCCCTACATAAATCATCCGCTTCAGGTGGCCGAAACCCTGGCCTCCGTCGGCGGCGTGGAGGATGTATCTCTGCTGGTGGCCGCCCTCCTGCATGACACCGTCGAGGACACGGGCACGCGTCCCGAGGAGATCGAAGCCGAGTTCGGCGCGGAAGTGCTGTTCCTCGTGATGGAGGTCACCGACGACAAGAGTCTGCCCAAGCCCGAGCGCAAACGCCTGCAGGTCGAGCATGCGCCGCACAAATCGCATCGCGCCAAGCTCCTCAAACTGGCCGATAAGATCTGCAACGTCAACGACATCCTGAACACCCCGCCCGCCGACTGGTCCCTGCAGCGCAGGCGGGAGTATCTGCTGTGGACCGAGCAGGTGGTCGCCGGTCTGCGGGGAGCGAGTCCCCGCCTCGAACGCCGCTACGACGAGTTGCTGGCAGAGGGAAAGCAGGCTTTGGGATTGTAGCCTTTCCACACACAGCGGAGGCGGACCATGCGGGTCCGCCTCCGTTCATTTTGGCGTGGATAACGCTTCCAACATTTTGCTCGTGGCCTGCGCCACTTCCGCCACTGCCGCGTCGAAGGCAGCCTGGTTGGCGCGGGACGGCTTGCGGTATCCGCTCACTTTACGGACGTATTGCAGGGCAGCTTCGTACACTTCCGTTTCCGTGGCGGGATGGTCGGGCAGACGCAGGGGTTTGATGCTTCGGCACATGGAGACTCCTTTTTCTGATTATAGAACACTGCCAAATAAAAAAGGCCGCATCTCTCGACGCGGCCTTCTGCTTACCTGTAACTACACTTTGCCGGTGATCATCGCCATCTTCAATTCGCCGATGGCCTTGGTGATCTCGATCTCGCGCGGACAGGCCATGGTGCAGTTGAAAACCGTGTGACAGCGGGCAATGCCGTCCGTCTCGGTGATGACTTGCATGCGCTTGTCGGCGGCCTCGTCGCGGCTGTCGAAGATGAAGCGGTGAGCCGTCACCAGCGCGGCGGGTCCCAGGTATTCCTCCCCGCCCCAGAACGACGGGCAGGAGGTGGTGCAGGCCGCGCACAGGATGCACTTGGTGGTGTCGTCGAAGCGCGCGCGCTGCTCAGGTGATTGCAGACGCTCGCGCCCGCCTTCGGGCAGCGGGCTGTCGTTGATGAACCAGGGCAGCACCTTCTTGTAGTTGTCGAAGAAGGGTTCCATATCGACAATCAGGTCCTTGATGACCTTGAGTCCCAGCAGCGGCTCGACCGTGATTTTGGTCCCCACGTCGCGGACGAGGGTTTTGCAGGCCAGGTGATTGCGGCCATTGATGCGCAGCGCGTCCGAGCCGCATACGCCGTGGGCGCACGAGCGGCGGAACGAGAGCGTGCCATCGGTGTGACCCTTGACCAGTTCGAGCAGGTCGAGCACGCGGTCGGTCTCCTGGGCCTCAAGGGTGTATGTTTCGTAGTGGAAGGTCTTATCCACTTCGGGGTTGTAGCGGAAGATTTTCAGGGTTACCTGCATGATCGCCTCACTAGTAAACGCGTTCCTTGGGTTGATACTTGGTAATGACCACCGGCTTGTAGCCGATCTGCACCTTGCCGTCCTTCTTCCAGGCCAGGGTGTGTTTGAGCCAGTTCTGGTCGTCACGCTTGGGGAAGTCCTCACGCGAGTGGCCGCCGCGGCTCTCCTGGCGGTTGAGGGCGCATTCGGCCACCACCTCGGCCACGTCGAGCATGTTGCCCAACTCCCAGGCGTTAAGCAGTTCAGTGTTGAAGATGCGGCCTGTGTCGGTCACCTTGACCTGCTGGTAGCGTTCCTTCAACTCGTGGACCTTTTGAAGGGCATCTTTCATGCCCTTCTCGTTGCGATAGATGCCCACGTCGTCGAACATGACCTTCTTCATCTCGGTGGCAATGTCGAAGGCGTTCTCCTTGCCCGAGCCGTTGCGCAGGGTATCGAACTGGGCGCGGGCAAACTCGTCCGCGTTGGCGGGCAGGGGTGTGAAGTCTGCGCTTTTGGCATACTCGGCGGCGCGCAGGCCCGCGTGTTTGCCGAACACCACCAGGTCCAGCAGAGAGTTGGTCCCCAAACGATTGGCGCCGTGGACCGAGACGCAGGCGCATTCGCCCGCCGCGAACAGGCCGGGGAAGGGCGTGTTCTTGTCGTCGATGACCACTTCGCCGTACTTGTTGGTGGGGATGCCGCCCATCGTGTAATGCGCAGTTGGCTGGATCGGCATCATCTGGGTGATCGGGTCCACGCCAAGGTAGACGCGGCAGAAGTCGATGATGTCGGGTAGCTTGGCCAGCACCTGCTCGCCCGTGATGGTGTAGGGCGAACCGTCGGGGTTGGTGCGGCCG
>CAZGFR010000095.1:0-1158 GCA_964524485.1 uncultured Anaerolineaceae bacterium
GGCGCGTGACCTCCAGGGTCCGCTCGAAGGCGGGCAGCAGGTCCACCTGGCCTGGCGTGAAGACGCGCAATACCGAGACGCGGGTCTTGGGCGGCAGGGGCAGGCTTCCCAATAGGTCAATGGCGGCCTGGGCATGTTGTGAACCGTCGTCAGCCAGAAGAACGGACAGTCGCTTTCTTGCGGTCATCGCAACCTCCTTTCAGCCGACACGCTTTCGTTTCCCCCTCCCTACTGTAGCACAAAACGGACCTCGATTTCCAGACCCTTTCAAGGGGTGTACGGTTTCAGCCCTGCCATCTTTGGCGGGAAGATCATTTTCACTCCACAGGACAGGAAGGGAAAATGCCGATATATGATGCCTTTTCCCTCCTTTGTGCCCTTTGTGGTTAGGCTCTTTCCCGTTGCCAGGCGTTCTGGACTCAGAGCCATCCAAAGTCTGGAGGCTTTGGACTCCGCCCAGGAATACGATATACTCGCGCCCATGAACAAACCCGCCCTCGACCCCATGATCTCCTCGCCCGACAGCAACGAATACTTCAACGCCATCAGCCACCTGGTCGGGGCCATCCTGTCCATCTCGGCGTTGGCCGTGTTGGTGACGCTGGCCGCGCTGGCGGGCAAGCCCGTCCACGTGGTGGGGTTCGCCATCTATGGCGCGAGCCTGTTCCTATCCTTCCTGTTCAGCTGCCTGTTGCACTTCTTCCTGCTCTTCGGGAAGTATCACCGCGTCTTCGGCATCCTCGACCACGACGCCATCTACATCCTCATCGCGGGGACCTACACGCCCTTCTGCCTGACGGTCTTCAGCGGCGCGACGGGCTGGCTGCTGTTCGGCGTCATCTGGAGCCTGGCGGTTTTCTTCATCACGCTCAAGTCCATTTTCTTTACCAGGATCACCGTGCTGATGTCCAACATCAGCTTCCTGTTGATGGGCTGGCTGATCGTGTTTCTGATTGGGCCTGTCTACCAGCAGCTCGGGCTGAACGCCATCCTGTGGCTGGTGGCAGGCGGATTGTCCTACACGGTCGGCGCGATCATCTTTGCGATCGGCAGGCCCAACCCCTTTCCGCCGTACTTCGGCAACCACGAGATCTGGCACATCTGCGTGCTGGCAGGCAACGCCATCTTCTTCTACGTGATGCTGGCCTACGTGCTGCC
>CAZGFR010000095.1:1258-12570 GCA_964524485.1 uncultured Anaerolineaceae bacterium
GCGTGCTGGCAGGCAACGCCATCTTCTTCTACGTGATGCTGGCCTACGTGCTGCCGTACCCGACCCTGTAACACTCACCGTCAAGTCCGAAGTGATATACTTTCTTCCATAAAGTTCAAACCGAAACGAGACACTCATGGACGATCCAAACACCGAACCAACTGAGGGACAACCAACCGTCCTGCCCGACCTGACCTTCGACCAACTCCCCGCCCCGCTGCGTGAGGCCGCCGCCCGCGCTGGCTGGACCAGCCTGATGCCCGTCCAGGCGCGCGCCATCCCCTATCTGCTTGCCAAACGCGACATGATGATCCAGGCGCGCACGGGCAGCGGCAAGACGGGCGCTTTCATCCTGCCGATGCTCGAACGCCTCGACCCATCGCGCGATACCTGCCAGGCGCTGATCCTCGTCCCGACGCGCGAACTGGCCAAGCAGGTCTTCCAGGAAGCCGAGAAACTGTGCGGCGACAAGGGCCTGCGCACGGTGGCCGTCTATGGCGGCGTCAAGTACGGTCCGCAGATCGACGCGCTCAAGAAGGGCGCACACATCGTGGTCGGCACGCCAGGCCGCGTGCTCGATCATTTGCTCAAGCGTTCGCTCTCGCTCGAACACCTCAAGATGTTGATCTTCGACGAAGCCGACCGCATGCTCTCGATGGGCTTCTATCCCGACATGCGCGAGATCCAGCGCTACCTGCCGCGCCGCGTCGTCCACACCTGCATGTTCTCGGCCACCTTCCCAGACGCCGTCAAACGCACGGCGCAGGAGTTCATGCACAATGCCGAGTTCATCAGCCTGAGCAGCGACCACATCCACGTCAGCGAGACGGAGCACGTCTTCTACTCCATCCCTGGCCTGGACAAGGACCGCACGCTCATCCGCCTGATCGAGATCGAGAATCCCGCCTCGGCCATCATCTTCTGCAACACCAAGGCCCGCGTCCACTATGTGGCGGTCGTGCTGCAGCGTTTCGGCTATGACGCCGATGAACTCAGCGCGGACCTCTCGCAAGCCGCCCGCGAACGGGTGCTGGAGCGCGTCCGCAAGGGCACGCTGCGCTTCCTGGTCGCCACCGACGTGGCTGCGCGCGGGCTGGATATCCCCAGCCTGTCGCACGTCTTCCAGTACGAACCGCCCGAAGAGATGGAAGCCTACATCCACCGCGCGGGCCGCACGGGACGCGCGGGCGCGGCGGGAATGGCCATCTCCCTGCTCGACAGGACCGAGCGCTTCGACCTCGAAAAGATCGCCAAGTTCTACAGCATTCCCATGCGTGAACTGCCCACCCCCACCGACGCGGACGTCCAGGACGTGGTCGAAGAGCGTCTGACAGCCCTGCTCGAAGCCCGTCTGCGCGAACGCGACAAACTCCAGGCCGAACGCTCGCGCCGCTTCGCTGCCCTGGCCCACAGCCTGGCCGAGAACGAGGAAGAGTCGCCCGTCCTCACCATGCTGCTGGATGACTACTACCAGCAGTTGCTGCACGCTCCCGCCCCCCAGCCGACGGGTGAACGCAACCTCGAAGACGCACCCAGCCGTCCGCGCCGCCCCTCGGGCGGACGTGGAGGCAACCGTCGCCGCAAGCGCTAGGAGAAGTCCATGATCACCCGCCTGTACCTCGTCCGCCACGGCGCGACCCCGCTCAGCATGGAGGATCGCTTCTCGGGCGCGGAAAACGTGGACCTCTCCGAGGAAGGCCGCCGACAGGTGCTGCACCTGGCTGTGCGCCTGGCCGACGACAAGATCGCCGCCATCTACGCCAGTCCGCTGGATCGCACGATGGACACCGCCCGCATCCTGGCCCGCCCGCACAAGCTGAATCCCGTCTCGAAGGATGGCTTGCGCGAGATCAGCCACGGTCACTGGGAAGGCTTGAGCCGCAAGGAAGTGGAGAAGCAATTCCCAGGCGAGTACACCGCCTGGGAGACCGATCCCTTCACCTTTGCGCCCGAGGGCGGCGAGTCGGGCATCAGTGTGCTGGCGCGCGCCCTGCCTGTCATCCGCGAGATCGTGGTGAATCACCTAGGCCAGAACGTGTTGATCGTCTCGCACAAGGCCACCCTGCGCCTGATTCTGAGCAGCCTGCTGGGCTTCGATGTGCGCGGCTACCGCGACCGCCTCGACCAGGCCCCCGCCTGCCTGAACATCCTCGACTTCAAGGATACCGTCCACGCGCGCCTGATGCTCTTCAACGACATCTCGCACTACACCGACCAGCCCCAGCGTCCGTTGGCGCGGCTCTCGAAATGGTGGGATGAGATAAGTGCGGAGTAGACACCAAAGACTGAAAACATCCAGCCGCCATTTCGACGGCTGGATGTTTTTTACTCCTGGGAGCGGTACTTACGGTGTGACCACCTCGAAGATCACCGCCTGATCGTCACGGTAGACCTCGCGCAGGCCAGGGTCTTTGGCGGCGGCGCGCAGGAAATTTCCGTGTTTCAAGTCGGTGTGGATGTAGCGTGCGGCGAACGTCGAGAGGATCTCACCCGAGGGATTCGGCACATCGCCCTGCGTGATCTTGACCCATTCGTCGTACAACTTCGGATCATACAATTGCATATAGGTCGGGTCGAGGCCGATCAGATACGTGTTGTGAGTGTTGTAATAGAACAGGCGCGGGAAATCGTCCCAGTCGGTCTGGAAGACGCGCGCGCCCGCGGGCGTGTTCTGTTTCAACCAATTGGAAGCGCCCGCATAAAGGTAGTACGGCTTGCTGCTGCGGATGCTCTTCTGCGCGGCAGGCAGGGTGCGGACCAGGCCTGCGGTCAGGGCCAGCACGAGCAGCGCGGCAGGCAGGTACGTCCGCAGGGAGAAGGCGGGCAACGCCCAGGGGACGGAGTCGGCCGTGGAAGCGGAGTCAGGCCACAAGTCCGCGAGCAGGGAGGACCAGGCAAAGGCGGCGAAGATCAAGGCAAAGGCAGGGAAATATTCCACGAAGCGGCGCGCTTCGAAGAGCATCAAGCCGAAGAGCAATGCGGTCAACAATCCAAAGGCGGTGCGCAGGTCCATCTTGCGGCTCGAGAGTCCCAGCGCAAGGATGCCGCTGGCAAAGGCGGCCAGCGCGGGCAGCGAATTGTTGAGCAGTTGGCCCGTGTCATAGGGATACCACTCGTTGCCCACCGAGACCGAGGTGGCGTCGGCCAATTTTGGCAGCATGTGCTGAATGGAAAATGCAATGTTGGCGGGGAAATAGGGGTTGATGATTACCCCCGCAACGATCCCACCCACGATGAACAGCAGCGGACGAAATTCAAAGCGGCGCTCGATTAACGCCACCGCCAGGAGGTGCAGCCCGCCCAGGGCCAGCATCAGCGGAAAGGCGTCGTACGTCCAGACGTAGAGGAAGGCCAGGATCGCCAGCCGCCAGGTTTTGCCTTCCAGCAGCCAGAGCATGGCCAGCGCCAACAGCCCCAGCGACAGGGACTGGGCGCGCGTGATGCTCATCCGATACAGGAAGGCCTCCGAGACGCCCAGCAGTCCCAACGCCCACAGCCAGGCCAGCGGAACCTTCTGCCGACGCAGCAGGCACCAGACCGTCAGGAAGGCCAGGCTGGAGAAAAGCACTGCCGCCCACTTGGCGCCCGCGCGCAGATCGCCGAAGGTGAAGGGCATCAGAGCCGCGTGGAAGAGAAAATGGTGGTCGTAGAACTTGTCTGCGCTGAGGATGCTGAGCGGCAGGTAGGGAAAGGGCGGCTTGAGTCCCTCGGTGCGCATCAGGTAGGCCAGCTTGATGTGATAGTAACCGTCGTTGTCGGGCATGTCGCGCGTGGCGAACTGGACGGCGGCCATGCCCGCAAAGAAGGCGGCGAACAGCAGCAGGGCGGTCAATAATGTGGAAAGGCGTTTGGGCATGAGGCGGGCTCTTGAATAAGATGGAATGTATCCGATATGTCGTCTGAACGGGAGAAAAGTTATGGGGAGTCTAACGCAAAGGCGCAGATGCGCAAGGATATTTCCGAAGAAAATTAGGCGGTATAATGCGCCTTTCCGCTTTAGCGTTTGAATAGGAGACTTCCCATGGCTGAGTTGAAGACCCAAAAGACCGATGCGAGCGTCGAAGCCTTCCTGAATTCCGTGGGGGATGAGCAACAGCGGCGCGACTCGTTCGCCGTGCTCGACCTGATGAAGAAGGTCAGCCGCGCCGAGCCGAAGATGTGGGGCGCCGCCATCGTCGGCTTTGGACAATACCGCTACAAGTACGAAAGCGGCCGCGAGAATGACTGGTTCCCGATCGGATTCTCGCCCCGCAAAAGCAACATGACCCTGTACCTGGCGGGCGGACTGGAGCCCCAGGCCGACCTGCTGGCAAAACTCGGCAAGCACAAGACAGGCAAAGGCTGCATCTACATCAACAAACTCACAGACGTGGACCAGGCCGTGCTGAAACAAATGCTGGAGCGCTGCCTGAAAAACCTGCCGTAACCGAAAGCCGCCGTCAAAGGCGGCAGCCCTCCTCGATTGGAAACCGACCGTGAACAAATTCCTCGGCGCCCTGCTCATCGTCATCTCTGCCACCTCGTTTGGGACCCTGGCCATCTTGGGCCGCTATGCCTATGCCGATGGCATGGACACGTTCACAGTGCTGGCCCTGCGCTTCAGCCTGGCCGCCGCGCTCATGGCGTTAATTCTGATGGTTCGCCGCGAACCCTTTCCGCGCGGGAAGACGCTCTGGCAGTTGGTCGGCATGGGCGCGCTGGGCTACGTGGGACAATCCTACTCGTACATGAGCGCCATCAAATTTGCCTCGGCGGGACTGGTGGCGCTGCTGCTGTACCTGTATCCCGTCTTCGTGGCGGCCCTCTCGGCGCTCTTCCTCAAGGAAAGGTTCACCCCGCTCAAGGTCGCGGCGCTGACCCTGGCCACGCTGGGCGCGGCGCTGACCGCCAACCCGCAGGGCGGCAGTTGGACGGGCATTCTGTTCGCGATCACGGCGGCGGGCATTTACTCGGTCTACATCATCGTCGGGACGGGCGTGATGCAGCGCGTCTCGGCGCTGCAATCTTCGACCGTGATCTTCGCCTCGGCGGGCGCCGTATATTCCGTGCTGGCCCTCGTCAACGGGCCGCACCTTCCGCAAACGGGAGCAGGCTGGGGGTTGGTCGGGGCCATCGTCCTCGTGGCGACGGTCATCCCCGTGGTCACCTTCCTGGCAGGCCTGCAGCGCATTGGTCCGACCAACGCCTCCATGCTTTCGACCTTCGAGCCGATTGTGACCGTGCTGCTGGCGGCCTGGCTCTTCGGCGAGGCGCTCCCTGCGCTGACGCTGGCGGGCGGCGCGCTGATTCTGATCGCCGTCATCCTTCTGGCGCGCGGCGAACTCTCCGCGAACCTGCCCGCCTGAAGCTTACAAAATTGTTAGAAATTTTCAGGGTCCTGTAAGGAATGCAGGACGGCCCTTCAACTATACTTTCACCAAAATCGCACGACGAATTCTTCGCAACCCTCCCCGTACGAAAGACAAGGACGTTTCTCAGGAGACCTCATGCTCAGAAGGCTGTTTCTGCTTGGGCTGTTGGCCGTATCTCTCTTTGCCCTGCCAACCCGCACCCAGGCGCAATCCAACCCCGCCACCCCGAACGTGTTCCGCGACGTATCCCAGTATCACTGGGCCGCTTCATGGATCAATCAACTCTACAAGGAAGGCGTGACGGGCGGTTGCTTGGCCGACCCGCTCAAATATTGTCCCGATAACACCGTCAGCCGCGCGCAAATGGCGGTCTTCCTGGTGCGCGTCATCCATGGGCAGAATTTCACCCCGCCCGCCGCTGCCGCCATCTTCGGGGATGTACCCGCCAGTCATTGGGCCAACCGTTGGATCAACCAACTCTACACCGACGGTGTGACGGGGGGCTGCTCGGCCTCGCCCCTGCTGTTCTGCCCCGATACGGGTGTCAGCCGCGCCCAGATGGCGGTCTTCCTGTTGCGCGCCGTGAATGGAAAGACGTACACACCGCCCGCTTCGGGGAATCTCTTCGGCGACGTGCCCTCCGACTATTGGGCCCACGACTGGATCGGCCAGTTCTACACCGCTGGCTTCACGGGCGGATGCACCACCTCGCCGCTGAATTTCTGCCCCGATGCGTTGCTTAATCGCGCGCAAATGGCCGTCTTCCTGCTGCGCGCCATCCATGGATCGACCTACTCGCCGCCCGCCGTCCAGCTGGTGGCGCCAAATATCAATGGCTGTCAGATTCTCCCGCTGAACAATGTCTGGAACACCCCCGTGGACAACCTGCCCGTCCACCCGCTCTCCGACCAGTGGGTCAACACCCTCGGGCGGGCCGCCAACTTCCACATGCATTTCAGTTCGGGCACGTACAACAACGGCCCCATCGGTCTGCCCTATAACGCGGTATCGGGCGCAAGCGTCCCCAAATACAATGTCACCTTCCAATATCACCTGGAGTCGGACCCTGGACCGTACCCCATCCCGAACAATCCGTTGATCGAGTGGGGCTCGGATTCCCACCTGATCGTCCTCGATACGGATACCTGCAAACTGTACGAACTCTACGAGGGCCAGAACACCAACGGACAGTGGAGCGCGGGCTCGGGCGCCATCTGGGACTTGACCTCGAACGCCCTGCGCCCCAACGGCTGGACCTCCGCCGACGCGGCAGGCCTGCCCATCCTGCCTGGCCTGGTCCGCTACGATGAAGTGCAGTCGGGCTTTATTTATCACGCCCTGCGCTTCACGGGCAGATATACCAACAGTTACCTCTGGCCCGCTCGTCACCTCACCAGCGGCACAGCGGGCGTGCTGACCTCCACCCCGCCCTTCGGGGCCAGGTTCCGCTTGAAGGCCTCGTATGACATCTCGGGCTTCCCGCCTGAGATGCAGGTCATCCTGCAGGCCATGAAGACCTACGGCATCATCCTGGCAGACCAGACCAGCAGCGACCAGGTCTGGACGGTGACGGGCACGCCCGACTTGCGCTGGAACCAGATCATCGTCCACACCATGGACGTGTTGACGGGCAACGACTTCGAAGCGGTGGACGAGTCCAGCCTGATGCTCGACGTCAACTCGGGCCGCACACGTTAGGCGAATGTCATTGCGGGGGCTGGGAGTCGGGTAGCGTTCTTTGCATAACGAAACCCAGCCCGAAGCAATCTCCACATTTTTCAGGTTCTTCGGGAGGCATCCATGTTCAGGAAAATTCTCTTGCTCGGGTGGATGACCACCCTGGTGCTCGCCTGTTTCAGCCCCGTCCAGGCCGCTCCCGCCATACGGCCGAGCGCCGCACCCAACCTCTTTCTGGATGTGTCCCAGCGGTACTGGGCCGTGGCCTGGATCAATCAACTCTACAACGAAGGCGTGACGGGCGGCTGTTCGGCCAATCCGCTCAAATACTGTCCCGAGGCCGCTGTCACACGGGCTCAGATGGCTGTTTTCCTGGTGCGCGTCATCCACGGAACGACCTTTTCGCCGCCCGCTGCAACGACCATCTTCGGGGACGTGCCCGCCAGCCATTGGGCCAATCGCTGGATCAACCAACTCTACGCCGACGGCGTGACGGGCGGGTGTTCCACCGACCCGATACTGTTCTGCCCTGAGGCGGGGGTCAGCCGCGCGCAGATGGCGGTTTTCCTGTTGCGCGCCACGCATGAACCTGGATACATACCGCCCGCCTCGGGGGATGTCTTCACCGATGTCCCTGCTGACTACTGGGCGCACGACTGGATCAATCAGTTCTACGCCGAAGGCTTCACAGGCGGATGCGGAACCGCCCCCCTGCGTTTCTGTCCCGACATGCTGCTCAACCGCGCCCAGATGGCCGTCTTCCTGCTGCGCGCCATCCACGGGCCAACTTATTCCCCGCCCGCCATCGACCTGGTCGGCCCGACCATCGGCGGCTGTCCCCTCTATCCGCTCAACAACGTCTGGAACACGCCCGTGGACGGGCTGCCCGTCCACGCCCGCTCGGCGCAGTGGATCAACTCCATCGGCGCGGGCACAGGCTTCCACATGGACTTCGGTCAGGACGAATGGAATAACGGCAAGATCGGCATTCCGTACAACGTGGTCTCGGGCGCGACGGTCACGAAATATTCTCCCGTCTTCCTCTACGCAGATGAGTCCGACCCTGGCCCGTATCCGCTGCCCGCCAACCCGCTGCAGGAGTATGGCTCCGACCATCACATCCTCACCGTCGATACAGACGACTGCCATTTGTACGAACTGTACGCCGCGAGTTTTGTGAGCGGGAACTGGCATGCGGGCTCGGGCGCCATCTGGGACCTGAACTCGAACGCCCTGCGCCCCGACGGCTGGACCTCGGCCGACGCGGCAGGCCTGCCCATCCTGCCTGGCCTCGTCCGCTATGATGAGATCGTGGATGGCGTCATCAACCATGCCCTGCGCTTTACCGCCAACTCCACCAACGGGTACATCTGGCCCGCGCGGCATCTCACCAGCGGCGCGGCAGGCGTAGTAACCTCCACGCCGCCGATGGGCGCGCGTTTCCGCTTGAGGGCCTCCTACGACATTTCGGGCTTCGCGCCCGAGATGCAGATCATCCTGCAGGCCATGAAGACCTACGGCATCATCCTGGCCGACAATGGCTCGGACTGGTACGTCAGCGGCGCGCCCGATGAACGCTGGGACAACGACATGCTGCACACCCTCGACGTGCTGAGGGGCGCGGACTTCGAGGCCGTGGATGAATCGGGTCTGATGGTGGACCCCGATTCGGGGCAGGTCCACCCGTAATGGGCGCGCTGATCGCCATCGTCGGGCCGAGCGGCGTGGGCAAGACCACGCTGCTGAACGCGCTCAACGCCCAGGGCGGATTTGCAGTCGGCCTCGAGAGCCACGCCGAGCGTCCCTTTCAGGCGCTGTTCAAGGAAGACGCGCGCTACGCCCTGGCCAATCAGCTCGATTATCTGCTAACCCGCGCCGAACAGGAGCGGGAACTGCGCGCCGACCCGCGGCCCGCGTTGACCGACGGCGGCCTGGACATGGACTTTTACGGTTTCACGCGACTCTTCCACGCCAACGGCTGGCTGACCGACCCCGAGCTGGACCTGTGCCGCCGCTTCCATGCGCTGACCCGCAGCCTGCTCCCGCCTCCCGACCTGATCGTGGCCCTGAGCGCCTCGCCCGAAGCCATCCGCGCGCGATTGGCCGCTCGAAACCGAATCAACATCGCGTCCGAGAAAGATGCCGAGGCGTTGGAGCGCTTCGTTGCGGAGTGGCTGGCCTCGGTCCCAGCCGAAAAGGTCCTGCGGCTCGACGTCACGGGCGAGGATCCAACTTATTCCCACAGTCTGAGCCTCCTTCAAGTAAAATTGGCCGATCTTAAGACCTGACAGGTCTTGAACCCCATCTTGGAGGAATCCATGTCCCTGCCTTCGCATCACCTTGACCTAAACCGCCCCGACTTTATCGCCGACCCCTATGCGGACCTCGCCCGCCTGCGCGAGGAAACCCCCATCTTCTACGACGAACCCTGGAACAAGGTCTTCTTCACGCGGCACGCCGACATCTCGGCGCTGCTGCGCGACAAGCGCCTGGGCCGCTCGATCCTGCACATCCTCTCACGCGATGAGCTGGGCTGGCCTCCGCCCGACCCGCGCCTGAAGGAGTTCCAGCGCTTCCAGGACAACGTCTTCATGGACTGGGAGCCGCCCGCGCACACGCGCCTGCGCTCGCTGGTCTCGAAGGTCTTCACACCCAAGCGCGTGGAAAGCCTGCGCGGCAAACTGGAGGCCACCGTCCACCGACTGATCGACGCAGTCGAAGCGGACGGCGGCTGCGACTTCGTGCGCGACATCGCCGAACCGCTGCCCGTGGCGATGATCGCCGACCTGCTGGGCGTCCCCGAGGCGGATCGACAGCATCTGCGCCCGTGGTCGGCGGCCATCGTCAAGATGTACGAGTTGGGCTACACCGACGAACAGGTCGGGGAAGCCAACCGCGCCGCCAGCGAATTCATGGAATACATCGGCGGGCTGGCGGCCGAGCGCCGTCTCCGCCCGCAGGACGACCTGATCAGCGGGCTGGTGCAGGTCGAAGAGGCGGGCCAGACCTTGAGCGAGGACGAACTACGCGCCACCTGCATCTTCCTGCTCAACGCGGGGCACGAGGCCACCGTCAACGGCTCGGCGCTGGGCCTGCGGGCGCTGCTGGGGCATCCCGAACAACTGGCGGCGCTGAAGCAGTCCGTGGCGGGCGGGGACGCGTCCCTGCTCAAGACGGGCGTGGACGAGATGCTGCGTTACGACACGCCCCTGCCGATGTTCGAGCGCTACGTGCTGGAAGACCTGGAGATCGGCGGGGTCCGCCTCGAGCGTGGCATGGAGGTGGCCTTGCTGTACATCTCGGGCAACCGCGACTCGCTGCGCTTCGAGCGCGCCGACCAGTTCGACCTGGCCCGCCGCGACAATCCGCTGCTGACCTTTGGGCTGGGCACGCATTACTGCCTGGGCGCGCCGCTGGCCCGCCTGGAGATGCAGGTGCTGTTCGGAACCCTGCTGCGGCGGCTGCCGAACGTCCACCTGGCGGGCGAGGCCGAGTTCGCGCGCGGTTTCGTCATCCGTGGGCTTACGTCCCTTCCAATTGGGTTTTGAACTTCTCTTGTGACCCCATCCCAAACCAGATATACTCCCTCCACTTCATCGCCAAAAGAGGAGAACACCATGAGAAATGACTTATTCCGTTCGAGCGCGATCTTCGGCGCGGGCTTGGGCGCCTGGATGGGCGCCCTGCTGGGCGCGGCCGCGGGCGCCATCACCGTCACCTGGAACGGGGCGTTGATCGGCGCGGGCGTGGGGCTGGCGCTCGGGGTATTGACGGGCGCGCTGACGGGGCTGGTCACCGCCAAAACGGCGGGGACGACGGGCGGGGTCAGCATCGGGGCCTATACGGGCATGGGGCTGGGCGCGGTGCTGGGCGCGATCCTGGGTGCGTCGGTCCCCGATGCCTGGCGGATGGGCGTCAACACCCAGCACACGCCCGTGCTGGACGCGCTGACCCAGGGCCGTTTCGAGACGGCCGTGCTGATCTGCTTCGCCCTCTCAATCTTGGGCACGGCGGTCGGCGCCTGGGTGAGCGGCAGGAATTTCGTCCCGCGCAAGCTCTGAGGCCTTGGGCGAAGCGGGATTTCCCTACGGGATGCTCCGCGATGACGACCAAGCCGACGCGCTGGACCTTCGGCACTGGCATAGACCTCGCAGACGCGGATGGCGTCGCTGAGTTGTTCGAGGAGTTTTTTGTCTTTTTTAGGGAAGGGGGCTGGTTCTGGCATTTTAATTCCCTTCTCAAGGGGGTAGGTGGATGCTATACTGGCGCTGTAGGTAGGTTTTA
>CAZGFR010000096.1:0-7792 GCA_964524485.1 uncultured Anaerolineaceae bacterium
TTCGCGAAGGCGGTCTGACCGTTGGCGCGGGTGTCGTTACCAAGATCATCGAGTAAACTGGAAAGTTGGTAAGCAAGCATGGCTTCTAAGAAGAAGGACATCCGCCCGGTCATCACACTCCAGTGCAATGACTGCAAGGAGCGGAACTACACCACCGAGAAGAATCGCCGCAACGATCCCAATCGGCTCGAGTTTAAGAAGTATTGCCCGCGCTGCAAGAAGCACACGGCGCACCGCGAAACGAAGTAGCATTACGGTTGGGTGGTTGCCGGGTTGTTAATCTGGCAGCCACCCAACGACCTAGGCCAGTAGCTCAATTGGTAGAGCACTCGTCTCCAAAACGAGCGGTTGTGGGTTCGATTCCTGCCTGGCCTGCCTGAGGCAACGCCGCTATCTGCGGCGTTTTAGCCGTAAAAAACAAGAAGGAGTACGGCCTTGGCAGAGAAAGAGAAAAAAGGAAAGGGCCCGAATGCCGTCCAACTGTTCTATCGCGAGACGGTTGGTGAACTGAAGAAAGTTTCCTGGCCCACGTGGCCTGAAGCCCGACGGCTTACGGGTCTGGTCCTCCTGGTGATGGCGGTCGTGGGTCTCTTCCTCGCCCTGATTGAGGAAGGGGCCGTCCAGTTGCTGAAACTGGTCATCGGCAGCTAGTGTAAGAACGAGGTCTTGATGAGCGTGCTGGAACCGGAAGAGAAATTCGAGCAGGAGCCGATAGACGACGAGACTCCCGAGGAGCCTTTGACTCACTCGGAGGTCGCTCCTTTGCTGGACCCCGAGCCTGCTGAGCCGCGGTCCAAATTTTCGACTCCAGCCGAGCCTGCTCCCGCTGATCTGCCTGTGGATGGCGGCCCTGCCTGGTTCGTGGTGCACTGTTACTCGGGCTACGAGAACAAGGTCCGCCATAACCTGGAGCAGCGCATCGAGACCATGGGCATGAAGGATAAGATCTTCGACGTGGTCATCCCGACCCAGGAAGAGATCGAGGTCAAAGACGGTAAGCGCCGCACGGTGGAACGCCACATCTTCCCCGGCTACGTGCTGGTCAACATGATCCTCTCAGAAGAGTCATGGTACGTGGTGCGCAACACCCCGGGCGTGACCGGTTTCGTGGGCATGGGCAATGACCCGACCCCGCTGCGCCCCGAAGAAGTGGCCCAGATCGTCAAGCGCATGGAAGCGGAAGCGCCCACGGTCAAGGTCACGTTCAAGGTGGGGGAGCGTGTCCGCATTGTGGACGGCCCGTTCAACGATTTCCGCGGCGTGGTCTCGGAGATCGACATGGAGCGCACCAAGGTGCGCGTGATGGTATCCTTCTTCGGGCGCGAGACGCCGGTGGAGTTGGACTTCCTCCAGGTCGAAAAGGCTTAATTTGGCAGTACCAGGTCCGGGGTCCCCGGCCTGATGCGTGGGAGGGCGTCCCGTAAATCGCCCGCTATAACCACACCTGTACCTGCTTCCCAGGTGCAGGCAAGGAGAAAAAATGGCAAAGAAACTGAAAGCAATCGTACGTCTCCAGCTCGAAGCTGGAAAGGCCAACCCGGCGCCCCCGGTCGGCCCCGCGCTGGCCAGCCATGGCATCAACATCATGGCTTTCTGCAAGGAGTACAACGCCCGCACGTCCAACCGCCCGGGCGAGACGCTCCCCGCCGAGATCACCATCTACACCGATGGCTCGTTCACCTTTGTGTTGCGCACGCCACCTGCGGCCGTGTTGTTGCGCAAGGCTGCCAAGGTCGAGAAGGGCTCTGGCGTGCCCAACAAGGACAAGGTCGGCAAGGTGACCCGCGCGCAGGTGAAGGAGATCGCCGAGCTGAAGATGAAGGACCTGAACGCGATCGACATCGAAGGCGCGATGAAGCAGGTCGAAGGCACCGCCCGCTCGATGGGCATCACGGTTGTTGATTAATTTGGTGGGAGGGTTGTGACCCGGTCACGCCCGTTTGCACCACGGAGGAACTCATGGCAAAACACGGTAAAAAATATCTGGCCGCAGCGGCCAAAGTGGAAGCGGACAAGCTGTATTCTTCGCACGAGGCGATGGCCCTCGTGAAGGAGACCGCGACCACCAAGTTTGACTCGACGGTGGAAGTTCACCTTCGCACCGCCTTGGATCCCCGCCAGGCCGATCAGCAGGTGCGCGATGTGGTCGTGCTCCCCAACGGCCTCGGCAAGACGGTCCGCGTGCTGGTCTTCGCCCAGGGCGAAGGCGCCGCCAACGCCCGCGCCGCTGGCGCTGACATGGTGGCCGATGACGACGAGACCCTGAAGAAGATTGAAGGCGGCGCGCTCGACTTCGACGTGGCGATTGCCACGCCGGACGCGATGGGCAAGGTCGGCCGCCTCGGTCGTGTGCTCGGCCCCCGGGGCTTGATGCCGAACCCGAAGGCTGGCACGGTGGTCCCCGCCCAGGATCTGGAGCGCGCCATCAAGGAAGCCAAGGCTGGCCGCGTGGAATTCCGCCTCGACAAGACCGGCAACATCCACGTTTCGGTGGGGAAGGCCTCCTTCACTGCCGAGAAACTGCACGAGAACTTCGCCGCCCTGATGGACGCGATCCGCAAGGCCCGCCCGTCCGGCGCAAAGGGCGCCTATATCAAGCACATCACAGTTGCCGCCACCATGGGTCCGGCCATCAAGGTCGACCCGAGTGAGGCTGCTGCTCTTGAGGTCAACGGGTAGTCCTACCCGATAAAACCTAGCAAGCCACTTCGCCAGTGACGGCGGGTGTCCCTCGAAAGAGAGACTTAATATCCTGCTCAGGTGGAGACAATTTGCAAATGACGGCTGTGAGGCCGTTCCCTGCCAAGGGTGTTCCCTGTGAACAGCAAAAAGTCTTTGCCTGTAAGTGGCAAAGACTTTTTTACTGAAAGGAGGTGAATTTCCTTTGGCAATTTCCAAGCAGCGCAAGCAGGAAGTCCTGGACCAGTATCAGGACTGGCTGAAGCGCAGTCAGGCTGTGATCCTTGTGGAGTACAGTGGCGCCAACATGAAGATGCTGGATGCCATGCGCTCCAAGGTGCGTGAATCGGGCGGCGAGTTCCATATCGTCAAGAATACCCTGGTCCGCCGCGCCTTTACGGATCAAGGCATGAAACTGCCTGCTGACGCCCTCGTGAAGAGCACAGCCGTGTCGTTCGCGTTTTCCGACCCGGCCTCGACCGCCAAGGCCTTGAACGAGGCCATGAAAGGCAACGAGTTCTTCAAAGTGAAGGGCGGCTTCATGTCTGGGCAGGCTCTCAATGCCGCCCAGGTCAAAGCCCTGGCTGACATGCCGCCGCTGCCTGTTGTCCGCGCTCAACTGTTGGGCGTGCTCCAGGCTCCCGCTGGCAAGTTGGTCCGCACGATTGCCGAACCCGCGCGTGGTTTGGCAGCTGTGGTCAAGGCCTTCTCCGAGAAGGCTCCCGCCGCGGCGTAAGTTCGACTCTGATTTCAAATTCAAAATTAGTTACCTGGCAAGGTAAGGAGTAATAACAATGTCTGAGAAGCTCGAAAAATTCGTAGAGGAACTCTCCACCCTGTCCGTCCTCGAGGCGGCTGAACTCGTCAAGATGCTCGAAGAGAAGTGGGGCGTTTCCGCCGCCGCTCCTGTCGCCGTGGCCGCTGTCGGTGGTGGCGCTGCCGCCGCTGCCGAGCCCGTCGAAGAGAAGACCGAGTTCGACGTGGTCATCAAGGATGCTGGCCCCAAGAAGATCGAGGTCATCAAGGTCATCCGCCAGCTGACCAGCCTGGGCCTGGGCGAAGCCAAGACCCTGGCCGAGACCGCTGGTGGCAAGATCCTCTCCGCCGTGGGCAAGGATGCCGCTGCGGACGCCAAGAAGAAGCTCGAGGAAGCTGGCGCGGTCATCGAGGTCGCGTAGGTTTTTCCGCTCGAATCAAAAAGACGGTCCCCGAAAGGGACCGTCTTTTTTGTTGTTGAAAGTTTCAGGAGGGAAGGCCGTTCATCCTGCGGATGACCATGACCACCTTGCCGTTGATCTCCACGGGTTTGCTCTTGGGGACGTAGATGGGCTTCATGGTGGGATTGGCAGGCTGGAGGCGGTAGCCGTCCTTTTCCTTAAAGAAGTACTTGAGGGTGTACTCATCGTCCACGCGGACGGCGACCATCTCGCCGTTGCGGGCCTCGACGGCCTTCTTCATCACGACGATGTCGCCGTCGTTGATCATGGCATCGATCATCGAGTCGCCTTTGACTTCGAGGGCGTACAGGTCGGTGCCCTTTTCACGGGTGGGGAGCAGGCTGCGGGCAATCTCCACCGCCTTGTATTCCTTGTCGTTCATGTAGTCCACACCGGGTTCGGGGACCAGCATCAGTGGGCCAGCGGCAATGGGACCCAGGACCGGCACGCGGACGGTGTCGGCCAGGGCGCTGGTATTGGCCAGACGCACGCCACGCGAGATCTTGCGATCGCGCTCGATCATTCCCTGCTTCTCCAGCTGGTCGAGATAGTAGTTCACCACCGAAGTGGACGAGATGCCTGTCTTCTCGCCGATCTCGCGGATGGAGGGCGGGTATTTGTTTTCCTTCTGATATTCCTGAAGGAAGTCCAGGATTCTCTGGTGGCGTTCGCCGAGGCCTTTGCTTTTTCGAACCATCATCATCATTCGGGTCTCCTGCCAGATTTCTGGCTTAAAAGCATAAATCGCTCATTTGTGCTAGAAATCATACCCGAACGCCTGTTCTGTGTCAAGGCTGACGCAAAGCCCAATTTGGCGGACTCAAACCCAGGTGCGGCGGCGCATCCAGGTGAGCATGACAATGGGAAGCAAGCCCGTGATCACGAGCATCAAGAGGAAGGCTTCGCGGCTGGTCCAGCCGATCAAGTTCGCCACGGGCTCGAAGAAGTTCATGCCAAAGAAGCCCGTGATGAAGGTGATCGGCATGAACAGGGTGGTGATGATGGTGAGGGTCTTCATCACATCGTTCATGCGGTTGTTGACCACCGAGAGGTAGGTGTCGAGCACGCCGCCCACCAGGTCGCGCAGGCTTTCGTTCAGGTCGTGGACGCGGACCAGGTGGTCGTAGATGTCGCGGAAGAAGATGCGGTCGCGCGGGTCGATCACGCGGAAGTCGTCGCGGGCCAGTTTGTTGAGCACCTCGCGCTGGGGCAGGGTGACGCGCCGCATGGTCAGAAGCAGACGTTTAAGGGTGAAGAGTTCCTGCAGGGTGGTGGGCGTGGGACGGTCGAAGACCTGGTCCTCGATCCCGTCCAGCGCTTCGTCGACCCGCTCGACGATCGGCATGTAGTGCGTGACCAGGTTGTCGGCCAGGCGATAGAGCAAATGGTCGGCGCCCTCTTGGGCGTGGCGCGGATCGCGCAGGTACAGGGCCCAGACCTCGTCCACGAAATCCATCGGTTGATCGTGATGGGTGACGATGTAGTTGCGCCCGACGAAGACGTCGAGTTCGTCAATGGCGGCCTCCCAATCGGCGTCGACCATCATATAGTTCAACACGACGTACAGGTAATCGTCCCAGTCGTCCACTTTGGGGGAGTGGATCTCCTGCAGGGCGTCGTCGATGGCGAGCGGATGGAAGCCGAAGGATTCGAGCACGGGCAGGCTGGCCTCGGGCGTCTCGCCTGCGAAATCCACCCAGAGCAAGCCGCGGCGGTCTTTGGCCAGGCGTGGAAATTCCTCAGGCGGGATGTCGGTGCGGGGCGGTTTGTTGGGGGAGAAGTGAACAGATCGGATCATGAGGGCTCCAAAAAGACTTAAAAATTGCGCGTAAGCATCACTTCCTTGAGAATTTTAAAGATAGTATTGAAATTGTCAAATTTTAACTTGACAATTTGAAATTAAGTTATATAATGTTTTCAGAATACGGTTTAGAACTTAAAGATAATCAAGTCGGTTTTGAGCTTTTGAAAGGAGTGCGCCATGGAAAGCCTGCAATTGGAAGTGATGGCTGAGGAACGAAGACAACAATTGATCCGCACCATGCGGCAAGTCCGCTTGGAGGCGGAAGTGGCAACCTTCCGCCCCGGCTGGTTCGCACGGACCATGCTCACGGTTGGCCAGTGGATGATCGTCTTCGGCGAAGGCCTGCGCCAGCGGTATGACCGGACGCGGGTCGAGGCGCATCCCGTCCGCCACGCGCTTTCGATGGGTCAGCGTTGATTGTACCTGACACGCGCCCACCCTACCAAGTCCATTCCACCCGGAGAGAACGCCATGTACCCTGCCTTGAACCGCTGTCCCGTTTGTAAATCTGAATTGACCGTTACCCGCCTGCAATGTTTCACCTGCGACACCACGGTCGAGGGCCGCTTCACCAGCGGCCAATTCGCCAACCTGTCGCCCGAACAGGTCGAGTTCATCGTCACGTTCGTGCGCTGCGAAGGCAAGATCAACCGCATGGAGCAGGAGGTCGGCTTGTCATATCCCACCATCCGCAACCGCCTGCACGAGGTGATCCGCGCGCTGGGCTTCGAGCCTGGCAAGGACGAGACGCCCGCCGAGATCACCGAGGACAAGCGCCGCTCGATCCTCGACGACCTGAACGCGGGCAAGATCACTGCCGATGCGGCCATGCGCATGCTGCGCGGCGAGGAGGAGTAGCCATGAACCGCACCATTTCCGCAGGACCCAATCCCCGCATCGTGATCGACTCGGCGGGCGGTGACCTGAGCATCGTCGGCTGGGAAGGGGAGGACATTCTCATCAAGGGCGACGAGGACGAGATCCGCTTCACCCAGAACGGCGACCTGGTGACCGTTTCCTCGGCCGATGACCTGTCCCTGAGGATTCCCCGCAACGCCAATCTGCGCGTCGACAACGTGGGCGGCGACATGTCGCTGCGCGGCGTCTTCGGCGGAGTCGAGTTGATGAACGTGGGCGGCGACCTCTCGGTGCGCGACGTGGGCACCATTGCCATCGAAAACGCGCAGTCCGATTTCAGCCTGCGCGGCGCGCGCGGCAACCTGGCCGTGAAGAACGTCGCGGGCGATGCCTCTGTGCGCGACGTGGAAGGCCACGTCAGCCTCTCGGTCGGCGACGATCTGGTGTTGCGCAATGTGACGAACGGCAACATCTCGGCCAACGTGGGCGAGGACGTGATGCTCTACCTGGCCCCCGACGCGGGGCAGGCTGTGAGCGTGACAGCGGGCGACGATATTTTATTGGTGCTGGCGCCGCAGTCCAACGCGACCTTGTCGATGAGCGCGGATGAGATCGAGATCGATTGGCCCGGCGTGGAGAATATCGAAGACCAGACGGCCTACGTGCTGACCGTGGGGAACGGCTCGGCGGTGGTCAGCCTGAACGCAGGCAGCGACATCCGCGTGACGAGCGAAAGCGGCGCAGGCGAGTCGGCGGACGAGCACGGCAATTTTGCTGGCATGATGTTCGACTGGTCCAGTTTTGGTGACCAGCTCAACGAACGCATCAGCCGCCGCGTGGAAGAAGCCACCCGTCGCGCCGAGGAAGCCAGTCGACGCGCCGCCCAGCAGGCCGAGCGCGCCGCGCGCCGTGCCGAAGCGCGGGTCCGCGGGCGGGCCAAGGTCGGCCGCTGGAACTGGAATGTCGAGCCTGGCTCGTTCCCTCCGCCGCCTCCGCCCCCGCAGCGTGACCCCGTCTCGGAGGAGGAGCGCGTGGCGATCCTCAAGATGTTGGCGGAGAAGAAGATCACCGCCGATGAAGCGGATGCCTTGCTGGCCGCGCTGGAAGGAGGCTCGTAATGTCTTCGGAAGAACGCAGACAGATCCTTGCGATGGTGGAGGCTGGCAAGATCTCCGCTGAGGAGGCGCTGTCCCTCATCAAGGAATTGGAACAGGACTCCGCCGAAGCGGAGTCC
>CAZGFR010000096.1:7892-12453 GCA_964524485.1 uncultured Anaerolineaceae bacterium
CTGGCAGGCTGGAGCCGCACGGCGCACTGGCTGTTCGTCAATGTGGACCGCTCGCGCTCGGAGGATGGCCCTCGGCGCATTTTCCTCGGCTTCCCGCTCCCGCTCGGATTGGCAAGCTGGTTCCTGCGCATCTTCGGGCACCGCATCGAAGGTTTGAAGGAGAACGACGTGGACGGGATGGTGCAGGCCATCTCGATGGTTCAGACGGTTCACGAGCCGTTGATCGTCAATGTGGACGACGACGAAGACGGCGAACGTGTGCAAGTGTACATCGGTTAGGAGGCACAACATGACAAGCGTTGAAGAGCGAATGAAGATTTTGAAAATGATCGAAGAGGGGAAGATCAGCGCGGAGGAAGGCGCCAAACTGTTGGCCGCCCTGCGTGATGGCGGCCGCCGCGGACCCGGCGTCCCGACCCCGCCGCGCCCGCCTGGGACGCCTGGCGCGCGCTGGCTGCGCATCCGCGTGACGGACACCACCACGGGCCGCTCGAAGGCCTCGGTGCAGATCCCGCTGGCGCTGGTGGATGCGGGCATGAAGATCGGCGCGCACTTCGCCCCCGAGGTCGAGGGCGTTGACATGTCCAACGTGATGGAAGCCATCCGCTCGGGCATGATGGGCAAGATCATCGACGTCACCGACGAGGAGGATGGCGAGCACGTGGAGATCTTCGTAGAGTAGGTGGCATCACGACCCCTGGTCGTGTTCCCTGCGAGGCCGCGAGGTGTGTAGGAGCATTTCGCGGCCTCAAGGTTTAATCCTACGGTGTGGGGGTACAAAACCCTTCCGTGGAAGGGTCCCCTCCACCTTTTGTGCGTGATACCCTTGCGCGCGACTTAATACTTGGAGGTGTATGTGCAGCATATCCATCGCTTTTCTGGGATGACCGGTTTTACCATCGTCTGGCTGGGGCAGATCGTCTCGGTATTGGCCAGCATGATGACGCAATTCGCCCTGACCATCTGGGTCTTCGAGAAGACGGGCAGTGTCACCGCCCTGGGTCTGGTGCAGGTTTTTTTCATCACGCCGTTTTTATTGTTGTCGCCCATCGCAGGCGTGATGGTGGACCGTCACAACCGCAAGCTGATGATGGCGGTCAGCGATCTGGCCAGCGGGGTGGGAACCCTGGCGATCCTGGCGCTGCAGGCGATGGGGATGCTACAGATCTGGCACCTGTATGCGGCGGCGGTCTTCAACGGGTTGGGCAACACCTTCCAATGGCCCGCCTATTCGGCCGCCATCAGCACGATGGTGCCCAAGGAAAAATATAGCCGCGCCAACGGGATGATGTCGCTGATCGACTCGGGGCCCGGGGTGTTCGCTCCACTGCTGGCGGGGGCCCTGCTCCCGTTCATCGACCTGACGGGCATCCTGACCTTCGACGTGGTCACGTTCATCCTGGCGATCGGCGCCCTGCTGGTCGTGGTCGTGCCGCCACCCGTTCGTACCGAGGATGGAGCGAAAGGGGCGGGCAACCTGTGGCAGGAATCCATGTTCGGGTTCCGGTACATCTTCGAGCGGCCCAGCCTGCTGGGACTGCAATGCATCTTCCTGTTCGGTAACCTGTTCGCGGGCATCAGCGGGACGCTGCTCGCGCCGATGATCCTCTCGCGCACGGGCAATGACAGCGTTAGCCTGGGATTCGTCCAGAGTGCGGGCGCCATCGGCGGGGTGGTGGGCGGAATCCTCTTCAGCGTGTGGGGCGGATTCAAGCGCCGCGTCCACGGAGTGCTGCTCGGATTCGCCATCTCCAGTTTCTTCACGGCGCTGTTGGTCGGCGTGGGGCGCAGCCTGCCGTTCTGGGTCGTGCCGATGTTCATCGGGATGGTGTCGGTGCCGATGGTCGGCGCCTCGAACCAGACCATTTGGCAGTCGAAGGTTCCGCCTGATATGCAGGGGCGCGTCTTTTCGGCGCGGCGGTTGATTGCCTGGCTGACGAATCCCATCACGCCCATCCTGGCAGGAACGCTGGCCGATTACTGGCTCGAACCCGCCATGCGTGTCCCAGGTGGACTTTCGTCCGTTTTCGAAAGTTGGGTCGGCACGGGACCTGGAGCGGGCATGGCCCTGCTGACGGTCTTCTGCGGCCTGGGCGGGATGCTGGTCGGACTGAGCGGCTACTTCGTCCCCGCCATCCGCAACGCGGAAACATCCCTGCCCGACCACGACGAACTCCCTGTGGCTGAACCTGCCGCAGCCTGACCTGTGGCCCCGCAAATTTGGCGGGGCTTTTTTATTCTCCGTTCAGGATTAAGCGATACAATCTCAAACCAAAATCTGAAATCGGACATCCCATGACCACACTTGATCCCGAAAAACAAAAGCAAGCCAAAGAATATTCCCGTATCAACCGCCGCCTGTGGCTGGTGGACACGCTCTTCAGCGCAGTGTACGCGCTGGCCTGGTTATTCCTGGGCTGGAGCGCCGCCGTCCGCCAGTGGCTGACGGGCTTCACCACCAACGAGTGGATTCTCGTCCCGCTGTATGTGGCCATCTTTGGCGGCATCTATTTTGTGATCAACCTCCCGCTCGGCTACTACAGCGGATTCGTCCTGCCGCACCGCTTCGGCCAGTCGAATCAGTCGCTCAAGGATTGGATCATGGACGAGCTGAAAGGCCTGGCCATTGGCGCGCCCCTCGGCCTGATCCTGCTCGAACTGCTTTATCTGGCCCTACGGTTGACGGGGTCCGCGTGGTGGCTGTGGGTGGCAGGTGGATTGCTGGTCTTCAACGTGCTGCTCTCGAACCTGGCCCCCGTGCTGATCATGCCGCTCTTCAATAAATATGTCCCGCTGGGCGAGGAGCACAAGGAACTGGAAGAACGCTTGCTGCGGCTGGCGGAGCGCGCGAACACCAAAGTCAAAGGCGTGTTCAAATTCGACATGTCCAAGCGGACGAAGGCCGCCAACGCCGCGCTGACGGGGCTCGGCAACACACGCCGCATCATCCTGGGCGACACGCTCATCAACGAATTCACCCCCAACGAGATCGAGACCGTCCTGGCCCACGAGCTGGGACATCAAGTACACAAGGACATCTTGTTCCTCATCGCCACGGGCACGCTGACCACGGCGCTGGGCTTGTATCTGGCGTCGCTATTCATGAACTTCGCCGTCGGATATTTTTCCTTCCAGTCCGTGGCGGACGTGGCCGCCTTCCCCGCCTTCATGCTCATCTTGAGCATTTACGGTTTGTTGACCCAGCCGCTCAGCAATGCCCTCTCGCGTTGGCGCGAGAACATGGCCGATGACTACGCTTTGCAATCCACGGGCAAGGGCGAGGCATTTGCCTCTGCATTCACGCGCCTGGCGAATCAAAACCTGGGCGAGATCGACCCCGAGAAGTGGGTGGTCTTCATGTTCTATTCGCATCCGCCGCTGGGCGAACGGATCGAAAAGGCCAAACGATACGCGTAAAATTTTGCGGCGGAGGTTCACTCCGCCGCAATTGTTTTATGTCAGTTTTTCTTTTCTTCGCAACAGCAATGGACCGATCCGATCTTCCAGCCAGCCGAAACTTAATTCGAACCACGGCGTGACTCCCAGCCAACCCGGCACGTAGATGACCCGCCGTGGGTATTGGATCAGCTGCTCGATGCGCCTGGCGACATAATCCGCGCTGACGCCCATCCGCTCGGTGGGGACGTGCCCGCCGTTCTCCCGCCCCACAGCCGATTCGCAAAACTCCGTGCGGACGGGTCCTGCCCGCACCACGCTGACGTTCACTCCCGTGTTGCGTGTCTCGCGGTGCAGCGCGGTGGTGAAGGCGTCGAGGAAAGATTTGGTAGCGGCGTATAACGCGATGCCCTGGCTGGGAATGCTGCCCGACACCGACCCGACGTTGATGACGTAGCCGCGTTTCCGCGCGAGCATGCCAGGCAGGAACAGTCGGGTCAGGTGGACGGTGGCCTCCACGTTGACACGCAGCATCTCGCGGACGGTCTCCCACGGCATCTTCGAGAAGTAGCCATACCAGCCGAAGCCCGCGTTATTAACCAGCAGATCTGTTTCGCGGATTTGCTCGAAGACGCGGACGCGTTCCGCCTCGGAACTCAAGTCTGCGGCGAGAACTTCGGCGTTGCCGATCTCCGCTTGCAGCTCCAGCAGACGCTCCAGCCGCCTTGCCACGAGGATTACCCGCCAGCCCGCGGCGGCCAGTCGGCGCGCGGTGGCGGCCCCAATTCCGCTCGAAGCGCCCGTGACGACGGCGGTCCCGACCTTCATCTTTACAGCAGATCTTCCATCAACTCCATCGGGACGACGGCCGCGCCCACGATGCCGGGTCCCGTGTGGACGCCCAGCACGGGCGAGATGCGCATGACTTCCTCTTTCGCCACATTGAGTTTGGTACGCAGCAGCGCGGCCAGTTCGTCGGCCTTATCGCCGAAGCGTCCATGCAGGATGGTGACCCACACCGGCTTGTTACCGAACATCTCGTGCAGGTGGTCGCCCAGCGTGGAGATGGCCTTCGGCATGGTGCGTGCGCTGGTGACGGTGCTGTACTTGCCGTCCGAGCGTTCCACGCGGATGATCGGCTTGAGGTTGAGCAGCGCCCCCGCCA
>CAZGFR010000097.1:0-12435 GCA_964524485.1 uncultured Anaerolineaceae bacterium
TTCACTTGTGATAAAATACCGCCCGTTGCTCAAAGGACGCCTTGGGGGAGCACGTATGCCTTTGAAATTCTATTTGCGTTGGAGAACAACTTATGCCAAGAAGGAGTCTTGCTCGTCTCTATCGGGACGAGTTCTCTGGATATTCGCCTGCCAAGTTTCAGCAGGATCTGCTCGCAGGCCTGACGGTCGCCGCCGTGGCGCTGCCGCTGGCGCTGGCCTTCGGGGTCGCCTCGGGGGCATCCGCGGCTGCTGGCTTGGTCACCGCCATTCTGGCGGGCATTGTCATCGGTCTGCTTTCGGGCGCGCCGTACCAGATCAGCGGGCCGACGGGCGCCATGTCCGCGGTGTTGATCGTGCTGGTACAGCGCTACGGCTTGGAAGGCGTCTGGGCGGCGGGCCTGCTCTCGGGCCTGTTCCTGCTCATCATCGGCCTGCTGCGCTTGGGACGTTTCATCGCCTTCATCCCCTCGGCCGTCATCAGCGGATTCACCTCGGGCATCGCGCTGATCATCTTCATCGGTCAGATCGACAACTTCCTCGGGGTCAAGACCGCGGGCGCCGATACCGCCGCGCTCAAACTGCTCGGCTACTTCAAGGGCGGATTTTCCCCTGATGGACGCACCCTGCTGCTCGGCGGAATCGTGGTACTGACCATGCTGCTCTGGCCCGCCAAATGGAATACGCGCTTCCCGTCCTCGCTGTTGGGCATCATCCTCGCCACTGCCCTCAACTGGATTTTGGGCTGGTCCACGCCGATGATTGGCGCCATCCCCCAGACCCTGTTCCTCGACCAACGCCTGAGCCTGGCCAACCTCCCGTGGAGCCATCTCTCCGAGCTGTTGGTCCCCGCGCTGACCATCACCGCGCTGGGCGCGGTCGAGTCGCTGCTGTGCGGGGCGGTGGCCTCGAACATGACAGGCATCCGTCTGCAGGCCAATCAGGAATTGATCGGGCAGGGTATCGGCAACCTGCTGATACCCTTCTTCGGCGGCGTGCCCGCCACGGCGGCCATCGCGCGCACCAGTGTGGGCATCAAATCGGGCGGACAGACCCGCCTGGTGAGCATCGTCCACGCGCTGGGATTGCTGCTTTCGATGTTCCTGCTCGGCTCGGTCATGGCGCGCATTCCGCTGGCGGCGCTGGCGGGTGTGCTGATGGTGACTGCCGTCCGCATGAACGAGTGGAGCGCGATTCGGTTCATGTTCGGCAAACGCTTCAAGACCGACATGATCGCCTTTACCATCACCATGCTGGCCACCATCACCCTCGACCTGACCCAGGCCATCCTGATCGGTTCCTTCGTGGCGGCGGCGGTCTTCCTCAACAAGATCGCGGGCATCGACATCGCCGTCCAGGAAGTGGACGTGGACAAACTGCGCCAGAAGGGCATCGAAACGGCGGGAACCTGCCGTCACGTGCGCGTGGCCTTCCTGACAGGCCCGCTCTTCTTCGCCGCCACGGGTCAGTTCAACGAGGCCTTTCAGAACCTGGGCGACACCCATGCGCTGATCCTCTCCATGCGCGGCGTGCCGCTGGTCGACTCGGCGGGGCTGGAGGCCATCCATCACTTGTACGAGAAACTGCACAAGCAAGGCGGCACGCTCATGTTTGCGGGCGTCCACGAGAACGCACGCGCCATGATGGAGCGCGGCGGCCTGGTGGATGCCATCGGCGCGGATAATTTCTTCTGGTCCAGCGACCAGGCCATCGTCGAGGCCGAGAAGCGGGGCTGTAAGTTCTGTTAGTTGATAGAGTCGGAGAATCAAAAAAGCCGACGCAGTGCTGCGTCGGCTTTTCGTTTTGCTTAGGGGAGCGGGGCCAGTTCGTCTTTCTTCTTGAACCAGGTCTTCCACTCGCGGTTCTCCCACACCACCAGGATGGGGGCCGCGTTGAAGATGGAGGAGTAGGTGCCGCTGAAGATGCCCACCAGCAAGATGACCACGAAGTGGCGGATGCTTTCGCCGCCGAACAGCACCAGGGCCGTCAGCGTGAACATGACCGTCAACTGTGTGGTGATCGAGCGGTCGAGCGTCTGCACGATGGAGTGGTTGACCAGGGTCTCGTAGTCGAGGCGGCGGTAGATGTGCGAGTTCTCGCGCACGCGGTCGAACACCACGATGGTGTCGTGCACCGAGAAGCCGATCACGGTCAGCAGGGCGGTCAGGAAGAGCGCGTCCGCCTCCCAGCCAAGGAAGTATCCCAACATGGCCTCCACGCCCAGCACCACCAACACGTCATGCAGCATGGCGGTGACGGCGGCCACACCGTAGCGGAAGGAGTGTTCCACGCCGCGGAAGGCCAGCCAGATGTAACCGAGGATGGCGATGGCCGCGACCAGGATGGCGACGGAGGCCGCCTGGGCCACCTCCGCGCCGACCGCCGCACTGACCGAGGTGAAGTTCAGCACGGTCACCTTCGACCCGAAGCGGGATTCCATTTCGGTCACCATCTTGCCCTTGGTCTCATCGCTCATGGTCTTCGAGCGGATGGAGAAGGAGTCTTCGCCCAACGGCTGGATGACAGGGTCCGTGATGGATTCCGCGTCGGTGGAGAATTCGGCGTACAGCGCCCTGATCTGGTCCGCCGACGGGCGCGCGCCCGCAAACTGGATCTCGAACAGCGAACCGCCGCGGAAGTCGATTCCCATCGGCAGGGGACCCACGTCGGGATTCTCCGCCCAATGCAGGCCCAGGAAGACCAGGCCCGGGATGATCACGATCAGCGAGATGAAAAAGTACAGGTAACGATTCTTGATGATATTCATGTCTGCTTCCTCCGCTCCTACAGGCCGAACCAGGACTGATGCCCGCCGAGCTTGAGGTTATCCAGCGCGGTGTGCAGGAAGGTGCGGGTCACATTGATGGCGGTGAAGAGCGAAACCGCCACGCCCAGCGCCAGGGTCACCGAGAAGCCCTTGACCATGCTGGCGCCAAAGGTGTTGCCGAACAGGAACAGGATGGCGCAGGTGATGAGCGTGGAGATGTTCGAGTCGCGGATGGACGGCCAGGCGCGGCTCCAGGCCAGGTCGATGGCCTGGCTCAGGGTGCGGCCTGCGCGCAGTTCCTCTTTGAGGCGCTCGAAGATGAGCACGTTCGCATCCACGGCCATGCCGATGCTCAGGATGAAGCCCGCGATGCCAGGCAGGGTCAGCGTGACGGGGATCAGCTTGAACAGCATCAACGAGACCAGGGCGTAGACGATCAGCGCCAGGTCGGCGATGATGCCGGGCAGCCGATAGTTGAGGGCCATGAACAGGATGACCACGGCCAGGCCGATGGCGCCCGCCAGCACGCTCTTGCGCACCGACTCTTCGCCGAGGGTGGGGCCCACCGTGCGGCTTTCCACCACCTTGACCGGCACGGGCAGCGAGCCCGAGCGCAGCTGGATGGCCAGGGTGTTGGCGCTGTCGTAGGTGAAGTTGCCCGAGATCTGGCCTTGTCCGCCGGTGATGGGGGTGCTGACGGTGGGGGCCGAGATGACCTTCTTATCGAGCACGATGCCGAGATACTTGCCCACGTTGGCCGTGGTGTAATCGGCAAAGATCTGGGTGGCGTCCGCCTTGAGCGTGAAGCTGATGGCATAGGTGCCGCCGACGCTGTTCTGTCCCACCGAAACGGTGTCGAGGGCGGCGCCCGTCATCACGGTGTGATACACCTTCTGGCCTTCGACGGCCTGGGAGGCGTCCGTGTCGGTGACGACGGTCTCACCCGCCTTGACGGGGGTGTCGCCCATATCCACGAATTCGAGCAGGGCGGTCTGCTTAAGGGCGGCCACGATGGCTTCGGGGTCGCTCACGCCTGGGAACTCGGCCACGATGCGGCGGTCGCCCGCCACTTGCATGACCACTTCGCTCACGCCCAACCCGTTGGCGCGGTTCTCCAGGATGGTCTTGGTGTTGTTCATTTCCTCCGCGTTGACGGTCCGGTCGGCGGGGACATCGGCTTCGAGCAGGGCCTGCAGGCCGCCGCGCAGGTCGAGGCCCAGTTTCACGGCCACGTTGCGGTCGATCAGGGTTTCCTGTGTGATGGGATTGGTGATCAGGATCCGATTGCTGAAGGCGACCCACGCGGAGAAGGCCGTCAGCAACAGGATGAGGACCAACCATAAGTTGCGGTTACGATTCATGCTGCACTCCGTCCAAAAAAATACCAGCCCTGGGCTGGCGCCGCATGATTATACTCTGTTTGATAGGGGGCGGGTAGGATGATTTTTGTAACCAGAAGCGGGGAATTTTTGGCCTTTACGGGTTCACCCATTCCTCGAACAGCGGGGTCAGGTCACAGTTGCAGTGGCGTTCTGCCAGGGCCTTCAGTCCTTCGGGCGTGGCGATGCCCCATGAATACGTGACGGTGTAGTCCCGCAGGAAGGCATCGAAGGCTTTGGCGCCCATCTGGTTCTTGAGCGCCTCGAAGAACAGCGGTCCCCGCCCGTAAACAATGGCGCTGTACTCCTGGTCGCTGTAGCCCGCCACGGGCAGGCCGATCGGGATGGGCTGGTCGTTCACCTGGTCCCAGCGGGCCGTGAGCGACTCGCGGAAACCCTGGTAGCCCTGCGAGCCGTACTCGTCGAAGAAATATTCGAGCGTGACGAATTGCGTGAGCGACTCATCCAGCCAGGGATGATCGAGCTGGTCGTTCCCGACCAGGTTGTAGAACCACTGATGGCCGACCTCGTGCGCCACCGTGCCTTCGAGGAAGCCGTGAGTGGGGTCCACGATGCGCTGGTTGATGGCGATCATGCCCGGGTATTCGATGCCCAACGCCAGCGTGGGCGTGGCGACCAGATCCAGTTCGGTATAAGGGTAAGGCGCGTAGCGGGCGCTGAAATCTTCGAGGGCGCGGACGGCCGCGTCCAACCCCGCTTGCGCGCCGTTGCGCAGGTCGTGCGGGGCGTAGAAGTTGACGGTGGTCTCGCCGACCTGGCGGCTGACCACTTCATAGGCGGGACTGGCTGCCAGATAGAAATCCCGCACGGGACCCGCCTCATAGGTCACCACCTGCTGGTCGCCCTCGACCTGGCGGCTGGTCTCGCGCCCGACGGCGACCAGCACCAGATCCTTCGGCGCGCGGACCGTGACCGTGAAGAAGGCCATGTCCGAAAAGGTGACGTCGCCCGAGGGCGGCGGGACTTCGGCGTTCCAACCTTCTTCGTTATAGACCGCCACCATCGGGTAGGCATGCGCCAGGGCCAGCACATTTTCGGAGTAGGCCAGCACGCCATAGTTGACCTGGTCCACGGTGCTGGGGAGGGTTACTTGAAAGTCTATCGAAAGCGTAGCGCTTTGGCCTGGTTCGAGCGGCGGGTTCAGCGGCACGATCAGCAGGCTGTCGTTCAGGCCGAATTCTGGCGTGACGGATGCGTCGTCCACGCGGACGTTCGAGACGGTCATCTCGCCGCCGAGCAGGTTGGGGAAGAGGCGTAGTTCGACCTTGTCCAGCAACACCTCTTCAGTATTCGTGTAGCGAATAGTCTCTTGCCCATCCACATGAAGCAGGTCCGCAAGGAGGGTGAACGTCAGCTGGTATTCGTTCGCGCCCTGGAGCCCGTTGAGGATGGATTGGTCGGCTTGGACGAGTCCATCGCGGAAGGCGGCGCGGGGGGAGGCTGTGGTCGGCGAGGCGGAGGGCTGGGGAGAAACCGTCGGCGCGGCGGGGGAAACGGGGGCAGGCCGGGGCGTTAGAAATCCGCAGGCAACGGCCAGCAGGCTGAGGGTCAGGCAGAGCGAGAGGAGTCGTCTCATGAGGCGTATCTTTCGAGGAAAGCCAGCACGAGGTCCAGCACCTGGTCGGGGGTGAGCGCATCTGTGTCCACAATCAGGTCGGCGTGCTGGCGCGCGTGGGCGAGTCTCCGCTGTTGCTCGGCATGGTCGCTCTCGAACCAGTTCAATTTTCGGCGGGCGGTGCTGATGGGGAAGGAGGCGTCGAGAAAGATGAGCAGGTCGGGATGGCTGATGCGCTGCCACATATCCTTGACGTAGGAATGTTCCTGCGCGATGTGACGGCAGGCATAACCGCGCGGTTCGAGCTGCGCGATAAGGGTGGATTTGCCCGAGCCGCATGGGCCGACCACGCCGATCAGCGGTCGGCGGCGACTGGGAGGTTCGTCGGGCGAGGGGTGTTGCGAAGGGTCACTCATTGTCGTGCATGAGGTGGCTCAACTCGTCGGGGCCGCCCAGCACCACCAGCGTGTCGCCCGCCTCGATGGGATGCGAGTCGGTCGGGTGCAGGTGCGAGTGGTGGTCGCGGCGCAGGAAAACAACGTTGAGATGGTAGTTGTCCTCGACGAAACCGACGGTCTTGTCGGCCAGTTGGGAGCGCGGTTGGATGACCAGCCGCGCCAGGCTGAGCTGTTGTCCCTCGACCGAGATCGGGCTGGAGACGTCGGCTCCCGCGGCGGCGGCGGCGAAGAGCGGGGCGGCCATTTCGGTGGCGCTCATGGCGTTGAAGCCGAACTGCTCCTGCAGGGCGTGGGCAAAGTCCTCATCGAAGATGCGCACCACCACCTGGATGTTCGGGTTGAGGCTGCGGGCCTTGAGCGCGATCTGCAGATTCATGGCGTCGTTCTGGCTGGCCAGGATGATGGCGCGCGCGTCCTTGATGTTGGCCGCCTCCAGCGCCGACTGGCGGGTGGCGTCGTCGGGGATGACGGGGATGCCGAGGCTGTGCATCCGCTCCACGGCGTCGGCGTCCGCCTTGTACTCGATGATGACCATGTTCTCGCCCATCTCGTGCAGTTTCGAGGCGATACGGTACCCCAGGTGGCCGAGGCCGACCAGGACGATGTGTTTGTTCATGGTGGATGCAACAGCCATTTCCCATTCCTTGTTCCGCGCGCGGCGGTTGAAAAGCAGGCTCCCAAAGTCGGCCAGCCCCTGTGCGAGGATGCTGATGCCGAAGATGGGCATGATAAAGTGGAAGATCTGCAAGACGGGGTGGTGGGGGAAGTTCCCGACGGGCTGGAGGAAGGTGGCGGTCAGGACGGTGTAGACCGACTCGGCGTAGCCCGAAGTGGGTTCGCCGACCATGGCCGACAGCCACTTGTAGAGCAACCCGCCGCCCAGCATGGCGATGGTGAACAGCAGCAGCGGCATGCGGAACTCGCCCAGCAGGATGACCGTATCCCGCCAGGAGGCCCGCCACTGGCGAAGCTTCGACTTCATCCCACCCGCCTTGCCTGGATTGGCAGACGCACCGTCATGCGGCGCACGTCGTCGCCGTTGCGGCGCTTGACCGCGATGACCACCACCGAGATGTCGTCCGCGGGGCGGTTCTCGTCCAGGCGCACGGCGTGGACCAGTAGGGCGTCTGCCAGTTCTTGTGGGGTGGGGGTCTGCTCCTCGAGCACCGAGCGGATGGTCTCGCCCACGTCCATGGGATGGCCGCGCCGCTCGCCCGCGTGGGTCAGGCCGTCGGTGTAGACCACAACCATCAGCCCGGGCTGAAGTTCGAGCTCCGAGATGAGCGGACGCACGTTGCGCGAGGTGCCCAGCGAGACGCTGTCCTCGCACAGACAGTCCACCCGTTCACCGCGGCAGATGTACATGGGCGACGGGTTGTTGCGGGTCAGGACGATGGTCTCGGTCAGCATGTCCACCGAGGCGATGTTGAGCGTGCAGGTGACCTTGCCCGACTTTTCGGTGAAGAGCGCGTCCGACGCGGCGCGGGCGGCGGCGCCGTCGCGCACGCCTTCGGCCAGCAGGCCGATCACCTTGCGGACCACCATCAGCGAGACGGCCTTGGCGCCCCGCCCGCTGGTCTGACCGTCGGCCAGCACCACCGAGAGTCCGCCATTGGGCCGCTCCACGACCTCCAGCGTGTCTCCGCTTTCGGAGACCGCATATTTGTTGACTTTGGCAACCGCGATCTGTACTTCCATGCGGGTGATTGTACTATGTTGACCTTTGAGTGGGGAGAGTAATCCTGCGCTTCCTTAAGGAAAGCGCGTCGATTTTCCTTGACGCTTGCGCCTGATGCCGCTATAATCTGGCCCGCTTGTCTGGAAATCCGCCGGGCGTTTGCCCGGCATGTTTTTGTCATAAAGGAGAAAGATCATGCCGCCTCATCCAAAGCGCAAACATTCCAAGGGCCGCCGCGACCGCCGCCGCGCGCACGATGCGTTGGAAGCCCGCAACCTGGTCGCCTGCTCGAACTGCGGTTCCATGCGCCTTCCGCACACCGTGTGCCCCAGCTGCGGTTTCTACGATGGCCGCGAAGTGGTGGAAGTCAAGAAAGAAAAGAAAGCCGCCGCTTAGTTCCACAAGAACCTCAACGGACCGTGTCCAACGCGGTCCGTTTGTGTTTAAACGCCAGAGGTACTTAACATGAATCTGAACCCAAAAACCACCGCTTTTGTCTTCCCCGGCCAGGGCTCACAGGCCGTCGGCATGGGCCGCGACCTGGCCGCCGTTTATTCTGTTGCCCAAAAGACCTTTGAAGAGGCCGACTCGGTGCTTGGATTTTCCCTCTCGAAGCTGATGTGGGAAGGTCCCGCCGAGGAGTTGAACGACACGGTCAACACCCAGCCTGCGTTGTACGTCCATTCTGCGGCGGCGTACCGCGTTTTCTGTGAACTTTTCCCTGAATTCAAACCCGTTTCCGTGGCGGGACATTCGCTCGGCGAACTGTCCGCGCTGACGGCGGCTGGGGCGCTGGCCTTCGAGGATGGCATCAAGCTGGTGCGTTTGCGCGGCGAGTTGATGAAACGCGCGGGCGAGATGTCCCCGGGCGGCATGGCGGCTGTGCTCAACCTCGATATCCCCGCGCTGGACAAGGTCTGCGCCGAGGCCAGCACGGAGGGCGAGATCGTCCAGGTGGCCAACGACAACTGTCCAGGACAGGTGGTCATCTCGGGCGCGAAGGCCGCCGTGGAGCGGGCCATCGCGGGGGCCAAGGCGGCAGGCGCCAAGCGCGCCATCCCGCTGGCGGTCAGCATCGCGGCGCATTCTCCGTTGATGGCGCCCATCCAGGCTGAGTTCGAGGAGGCGGTCAAGGCGACGCCGTTCCACCGCGCCAGGACGCCTGTCACCGGTAACGTCAAGGCCGAGCCGATGACCACTGCCGACCAATTCCGCACCGACGTGGTGGCGCAGCTCACCTCGCGTGTGCGCTGGACCGAGTCAGTGCAGTATCTGATCGGGCAGGGTATCCAGACCTTCGTCGAGATGGGCAGCGGGGTGGTGCTGCTCGGGCTGATCCGCCGTATCGACGAGTCGGTCACAGGCCTTCCATTCGGCAATCCTGCCGATGTCGAGACGTTGCAAAAGGCTTGATGTGCGCGACGCAGGCCCAAATCTGCGTTCGAGGGCGATGTTTGTAATGGGCGGGTTGTGACAGCCTGTCCGTATCGCTGCGGTATAATGTCGGCATGACGGTCTTGTCTGACAATCCGATTGTCAGCGCCGCTGCCCGCGGTTATGGAAGTGTATCTGGTCAGGTGATGCCTGACCAGATTTTTTTAACACCCTCACCCCAGTCCTCTCCCGCAGGGAGGGGCGGCCAAGGAGAATCATGAAACTCAGCAAACTTGCATCAGACATTGCCGAGTCGCCAACGCTGGCTTTGAATGAAGAAGCCCGACAGTTGCGCGAACGCGGCGAGGCGGTCATCCACCTCGGGATCGGCGAGCCGAAGAACAAGACGCCCATCGCGGCCATCCTGGCTTCGGCGGCCAAGCTGACCAGCGGCGAGGTCAAGTACACGCCCGCTGACGGGACGCCTGCGCTCAAGAAGGCCATCATCCGCTACACGGAAGAGAACTACGACCGCCTGGCGGCGCCCGAGAACGTGATCGCCACCAACGGCGCGAAGCAGTCGCTCTTCAATATTTTCTACTCGATCCTCAACCCACAGGATGAGGTCATCGTACTGGCGCCATACTGGGTTTCGTATCCCGAGATCATTAAGATGTGCTATGGCAAGCCCGTGATCGTCACCCCTGAAGACGGGACCTTTACCCCGCGCTTCGAGGACATCGAAAAGGCCGTCACCAGCTACACGCGCGCCATCATCGTCAATAGCCCGAACAACCCCTCGGGCGCGGTCTATCCGCCTGAACTGATCGAGAAGATTGTGGCCCTGTGCGAACGCAAGGGCATCTACATGGTCTGCGATGACATCTACCACAAGCTGGTCTTCGACCGCAAAGTGGCGGTACCCGCTTATCGCTTCACCAGCAGGGACATCGAAGACTCGCACATCATCGTGGTCAATGGCGTGGCCAAGGTCTACGGCATGACGGGGTTCCGCGTCGGCTGGGTGGTGGGTCCGCGCGAGTTGGTGCGGGTGATGACCAACGTCACCGCGCAGACCACCTCGGGCGTGTCCTCCGTCAGCCAGGCGGCGGCCGAGGGCGCGTTGAACGGCTTGCAGTCGGTGGTGGAAGCCATCCGCTTGCAGATCGAGAACAATCGCGCCGTCCTGCTGCAGGAGATGAAAACCTTCAACGGCGCGCGCCTTATTACGCCCGATGGGACCTTCTACGCGCTGCCCGACCTGCGAGCCTTCAACGGCAACTCGGTGGAACTGTCGAAGTTCCTGCTCAAGAAGGCGCTGGTGGTGACCGTGCCTGGCAAGGAGTTTGGCATGGAAGGCCATATCCGCCTCTCGATCTCGGGCACGGTCAAGGATGTGACCGAAGGAATCGCGCGCATCAAGTGGGCGCTCGACCCGACCAGCCCCAACGAGATCTACATCGGCGACAAAAAGATGATCCGCGATTGGATGTAATCACTGGTAGGGGCACGGCGTGGCGAGGGATCGTCAAGCCTCTCAAACGCATGCCGTGCCCCTACGGAGAATAATATATGAATAACCTACTCAACATCAAAACCCCCGCTGAAAGCATCGCCCAACTTCGCAAGGCGGATTACAACCTGTCCAACCAGGGCGTGGGCAACCTGCGCCTGGCCTACTGGAATCTGACCACCGAAGCCCTGTATGAGGAAGCCGTCTTCCGCGGCGAGGGCGCGACCGTGGCGGGTGGTCCGTTCGTAGCCAACACGGGCAAGCACACCGCGCGCTCGGCCAACGACAAGTTTGTGGTGCGCGAGACCGACTCGGAAGGCAACGTCTGGTGGGGCGTGTACAACCGTCCGATTGCAGCGGACAAGTTCGAGGTCCTGTACGACCGCATGCTGGGATTCCTGCAAGGGCGCGATGTCTTCGTCCAGGATGTGTACGGCGGCGCGGACGAGAAATACCGCCTGCCCGTGCGCATCGTCACCGAGCTGGCCTGGCACAGTCACTTCGTGCGCAACATGTTCCTCCTGCCGCAGTCGCTGGAGGAATACAAGCGCTTCGTGCCCGACTTTACGATCATCGCCATGCCGTCCTTCAAGGCCGCGCCCGCCGTGGACAACACCGCCAGCGAGACCTTCATCTGCCTGTCATTCGCCAAGAAGCTGGCCATCATCGGCAACACGGCTTACGCGGGCGAGATCAAGAAATCGGTCTTCACCATCTTGAACTACCTGCTGCCGTTGGAAGGCGTGCTCTCGATGCACTGCTCGGCCAACGTCAGCCCCAATGACCCGAACGACGTGGCGCTGTTCTTCGGCCTGAGCGGAACGGGCAAGACGACCCTCTCCGCCGACCCGACCCGCCGCCTGATCGGCGACGACGAGCACGGCTGGAGCGACGACGGCGTCTTCAACTTCGAGGGCGGATGCTACGCCAAGGTCATCGGCCTGTCGGAATCGGCCGAGCCTGAGATCTACGCCACCACCAAACGCTTCGGCACCATCCTCGAAAACGTGCCCTTCGACCCCATCACGCGTTACATCGACCTCGACGACGACTCGCTGACCGAGAACACACGCGCCTCGTATCCGCTGGAGTTCATCGACAACGCCGTGCCCGAGAAGAAGGCAGGCCACCCGAAGAACGTCATCATGCTGACCTGTGACGCCAGCGGCGTGATGCCGCCCATCGCGCGACTGACTCCCAATCAGGCGTTGTACCAGTTCATTTCGGGCTACACCGCCAAGGTCGGCGGGACCGAGATCGGTCTGCGCGACGAGCCTGAGATCACCTTCAGCGCCTGCTTCGGCGGACCGTTCATGGTGCATCATCCCTACAAATACGCGGAACTGCTCAAGCGCAAGATCGAGCGTTATGGCGTGACCTGCTGGCTGGTCAACACGGGCTGGGTGGGTGGACCGTACGGCGTGGGCAAGCGCATCAGCATCAAGCATACGCGCGCCCTGCTCAACGCCGCCCTGAGCGGCAAACTGGCGGGCGTGGAATATTACCGCGACCCCGTCTTCGGTTTCGAGGTTCCCAAGACCTGCCCCGACGTGCCCGATTCCGTGCTCCAACCGTGGTCCTCTTGGCCAAGCCGCGCCGAGTACGACAAGCGCTACAAAGACCTGGCCCAGCGCTTCATCGACAACTTTGCCAAATTCTCCGAAGGCACCCCGCAGGAAGTCATCGATGCGGG
>CAZGFR010000098.1:0-2790 GCA_964524485.1 uncultured Anaerolineaceae bacterium
CAATCCAAGTCCATTTTGATGTGGAGTGTTTATCGAATGTCTGAGCGCGTACTGGTTTTGAAGCTAAATCCGCAAGGCAGGGAAATGTGGCGCTACGAAGGCGACGTGCTCGAGCGCACGCCCGACTCGTTGACGCTTGAAGCGCTGTTCGACCGCGATGACCGTCCCTTCATGGGGACGACCCTCAAACGCGGTGACCGTTTTGTGGAGACGTATTACTCGGCGCGCTGGTATAACATTTTTGCCATCTACGACCGCGACGACGGCGCGTTGAAGGGTTGGTATTGCAACATCACCCAGCCTGCCGCGTGGACCGATGGCCGCGTCGAATACGTGGACCTGTTCCTCGACCTGTGGGTTAGCGCGGACGGAACCCAGACCGTGTTAGATGAGGACGAGTTCGCCGCCGCTGACTTGCCCGAGGACTTGCGCCAGTCCGCGCGGCGAGGACTGGCGGAATTGCGAGATCGGTTTCGGAATCAAAAATCTCCGGATTAGCCCGGAGATTTTTGATTCCGATTACATGAGTTCTAGTAGATGCCGAGGCTCTGGACAATGCTGTCGCCGAAGAACCAGCCGCCGGCGATGACGAGACAGCAGCAACAAAGGACGACAGCGACCACGATCCCGATGATCAGCGGCGTGTTGTTCTTCTTTGGAGCATCAGGCATTGGGGTTCCCATGGGGTCGTTCATTTCTCATCTCCTTTTGAACTGAAAATGGCATTGGCTAACTGGCGCAATTATACGTCAAGTTAAGCATACAAGGAACAATGGGGGGGTCAGGCAGGCTCCCTGGTCATCCGCCGCCACAGCCACCAGATGACCAGGGCCAGCACGACGATCAGCAGGGTGCCGACGATAACGGGCAGCAAGATCGACAGGAAGGACACCACCGTCGAGACGATGTCTTCCAGGATGCTGACGGGCACGTTGCCCGCCCCGCCCGTGGTGGCCGTCACAGCGGGACGCACGGCCAGCGCCTTGGCGGCGTGGACGCTGCCCGCCACCAGCAGTCCGCAGGCCAGCGCCAGCACGGGATGCACGTCGGTGATGACGTTGGCCGAGGCGGCGAAGGCGATGGCCCCCGCCACAGGGCGGACGATGGTCTGGATCAGGTCGTTGATGTGGTTGACGGCGGGGACCTTGTCGGCCAGCATCTCGATGATGAGCAGCACGCCCAGCAGGATCAGGATCCACGGGTTGGCGAGCGTATCCCAGGGGGATTGGAGTTTGATCAGGTCGGTGTAATGGGCCAGCAGGCCGACGATGAAGAGCGGAATGTAAGCGTTCAATCCCGCGCTGGCCGAAAGCCCGAAGGCCGAGAAGATGTTCAGTAACAGTTCCATGGGAGTCTCCTATCCGAGTCCAGGGAATCCGCTCCACGTGCCCGTGAATGAGAATCGGAGCAGGTCGATGCCCACGATGAGCAGCAAGGCCAGGGTCAGGCCCGCCGCGCCCGACAGCCAGAGCTGGCCGAAGGTGTTGAAGGAGTTTTCGGTCCGCATGATGATCATCCACAGGATGCTGAAGACCATCGTCAGCAGGCCCAGCACGCCGAGCGTGCTCAGGATGGCCACGGGGTAGAGCACGATCGGGCTGTCGGTCAGCACCAACAGGTCCACGAGGAAGACGATGGCGGTCAGGATGCCGAAGGTTTTCCATCCCAGGGCGGGACGCTCGTCGCTCTCGCGCCAGACCGTCTGCTGGACGACGGGGTAGAGCACCGCCGCCAGCGCAATGCCCATGCCGCTGCCCGTGAACAGGCGCAGCGTGTTGTTGGGGACGTACAGGTTGGGGATGGCGTCCAGGATGCCCGGGGAACTCTGCTTGAGCAGGTACAGGTATGAGTTGGAGCCGTCCATGGCGAAGGCCAGGAAGAAGACCACCATCACAGCCAGGATTCCGCGCGAGGGGAGTTTGTTCCGCCTGCGGCTGACGAAGCCCTGGAAGATCAGCGCGAGGGCTGCGGCATTGAACTCGCCCGTGCAGCGCGCGCACAGCGGAAGCTGCCGCCCGAAGACGTGGAAGGAGCGCTCGTCGATACGGTGACAGACGGCGTACCCGACGGCGTCCGCCTTGCCGAGCAGGCCTGGCGGGGCGATGTAGAACCAGGCCGCCAGCGCCAGGGTCGCCGCCAGCGGGATGATCCAGCGCAGTACGGCATTAAAACGGGGAGGGTTGGATTGGGACTGCATTAGTCACATTATATGGGCATTGAAGTGGGAACGCAAGAAAGCATGACGCGATTGGGGTATGATAGGACTAACTTACCCTATGGAGGTCGAACCATGAAAAGAATCGGTGTTTTGACGGGTGGCGGGGACGCTCCGGGGTTGAATGCGGTCATCCGCGCGGTGACAAAGACGGCCATCCTGCAATATGGCTGTGAGGTGTTCGGCATCCGCGACGGATACGACGGCTTCCTGGGGGATAACGGAATCCTTCCCCTGGGCTTGGACGACGTGCGCGGAATCCTTCCGCGCGGCGGGACCATCCTCGGCGCGGCCAATCGGGGCAATCCCTACGCGCGCAAGGTCATCCGCGACGGCAAAGAAGTCACCATCGATGTATCCGAAGAGATCGTCAAGGGCATCCAGCGTCTGGGGCTCGATGCGCTGATCGTCCTGGGAGGCGACGGCACCCTGCACATCGCACATGAGTTGTATGAGCGCGGTGTGCCTGTCATCGGCGTGCCCAAGACCATCGACAACGACATCGGTGGCACAGAGGTCACCTTCGGTTTCGACACCGCCCTGAACATCGCCACCGAAGCCATCGACCGTCTGCA
>CAZGFR010000098.1:2890-12401 GCA_964524485.1 uncultured Anaerolineaceae bacterium
TGGCCAAGGTCCACCAGCGGGTGGAGCGCGGCAGTTACTTCAGCATCCTGGCCGTGTCTGAGGGAGCCAAACCTGAGGGCGGGAGTCAGGTCTTTTCGCGAGGTGGGGACGAGATCTACGTCCCGCGCCTGGGCGGAATCGGGCAGACGGTGGGGGAGTATCTCGAAAAACAGGGCGTCGAATCACGCGTGACCGTGCTGGGACACGTCCAGCGCGGCGGGACGCCCACCGCCTTCGACCGTTGGCTGGCCACCCGTTATGGAGCGGCGGCGGTGCGGCTGGCGGCTGCGGGCGGCTTCGACCGCATGGTGGCGCTGGTCCGCTCGCAGATCACGGACATGCCCCTGGCTGAAGCCTTGGCGGTGCCCAAGCGGGTGGACGTACATGGCGACGCGGTGGTCACCGCGCGCGGGATGGGGATTTCTTTCGGAGATTAAACCAGAATGCCATCCTTGCGGATGGCATTCGTGGGCGCTGTGGCTTCCTTCTTACTTGAGGAGGGATGCCACAGCGCTGGGTTGCATACTACTATCCATGTTAGACATCACCTCCTCCTTTCATAGGATGGCAATTGAGTTGTGGTTCCCCCCGTGAGCAGTGAGGGTAGTATGTCATATTTCAAATTGGATGTCAATAGGTAGATTAAACTCTAATCTTTTTGTAACCTTGCGGCTCGAAAAGCTGCCAGAAATCCTCAATTTTTGATACCTTTTGAGAGTCTCCGCAAGTCCTGCGGGCCTATCCTGTTTGAAATCCTTCGAGGAGATGCATCATGAACCAACATCCCAACCGTTTGTGGATCGTGGCCCTGGCGCTTGGCTGGGCCTTCGACTTCCTGTTCTGGATGAAGCCCGCGGGAATCAACTTCGCCATTTTTGTGACCCTGTGTATGGTCGGCGGGCTGTACCTGCTGCTTTCGAACGGACTTCGTCCCGCGCCGCGCAGTCTGTGGCTGCTGGCGCCGCTGGCCTTTTTTGCCGTCATTTCCTTCGTGCGGCGGGAACCGCTGACCGCCTTCCTCGCCTACACCCTGACCCTGACCGCGATGAGCGTCTTTGCGGTGACCTACCTGGGCGGGCGCTGGATGCAGTACAGCCTGGGCGACTACTTCAAGAACGCCTTCTTGCTGATCGCCAGCCAACTGTCGAAGCCGATTGCCTTCATGGCGGAGGTCCGCAAGGCCCAGGCGGAGAGCGGCGTGGCGAAGAAGTCCACGCCCATCTGGCCCATCCTGCGCGGACTGCTGATCGCCCTGCCCATCGTGGCGATCTTTGCCTCCCTGCTGGCCTCGGCGGACGTGGTCTTCGGGAACCAGCTTCAAAAGTTCGTCGAGTTGTTCAGGCTCGAGAAACTGCCCGAGTACATCTTCCGCGCCATCTACATCGGGATCGGAGCCTATCTGTTGGCAGGGACCTTCCTGCATGCCGCGACCCGTTCCACCGACGAGAAACTTGTCGGCGAGGACAAGCCCCTTTTCACGCCTTTCCTCGGTTTCACCGAAGCGGCCATCGTGTTGGGCAGCGTCTTTGCCCTGTTCCTTTCCTTCGTGATTGTTCAGTTCCAATATTTCTTCGGCGGGAACGCCAACATCCACATCGACGGGTACACCTACTCGGAGTACGCCGTGCGCGGATTCGGCGAGTTGTGCACCGTGGCCTTCTTCACCCTGTTGATGCTGCTCAGTCTGAGCGGGGTCACCCGCCGCGAGAGCGAGGGACAACGGCGAGCCTTCTCGGGGCTGGGGGCTGGGCTGGTGATCCTCGTGCTGGTCATGCTGGTGTCGGCGTATCAGCGCCTGGTCCTGTACGAATCGGCCTACGGTTTCTCCCGTCTGCGCACCTACACCCACATCTTCCTGATCTGGATCGGCCTGCTGCTGGTGGTCACCCTCGTGCTGGAAATCCTGCGCCGTGAGCGCGCCTTCGCGCTGGCCGCCGTCATCGCCGCGCTGGGATTCGCCGTCTCGCTCAGCCTGCTCAATGTGGACGCCTTCATCGTGAAACAGAACGTCCAGCGCGAGTTGCGCGGGCAGACGAAGGCCCAGGACGATTTCAGCCGCGTCGAATTGGACTCGTCCTACTTCCTGGACCTCTCCGACGATGCCGTGCCCGCGCTGGTGGATGCCTACCGAGCCTCGTCCACGCCTGCTCCCGTCAAAGAGAAGCTGGGCGCCGCCCTGGCCTGTATCCGTTATGAACGCCACACCGACAGTCGCGACCTTCCCTGGCAGGGATTCCACCTCTCGCGCTTCTACGCAGACCAGGCGCTGGCCTCCGTCAAATCCTCGCTCGACAAGTTCAAATTGAACAAGGCCGATTATCCCGCCACGGTCACCACCCCGTCAGGCGCAGATTTCTCCTGCTCGTATTATTACGATTAACATTGTAGGGGCGGACAACCGTCCACCTGATGGAGACCAAATGCAAATCCACACCTTCCGTCTCAAGCCAGACCTGGATCTTTTCGATGAGATCGAGACCTTCGTCCACGAGAAACACATCGAAGCGGGCTGCATCCTGTCCGCTGTGGGCAGCCTGACACATGCCACGTTACGCCTGGCGAACCGCGACCATTACAACAAATATGACGGCCATTTCGAGATCGTCTCGATGACGGGCACAGTCTCGGTCCACGGCTCGCACCTGCATATCGCCATTTCCGATGGCGACGGTGTGACGACAGGCGGGCACCTCGTCTCGGGCTGCAAGATCTACACCACCGCCGAGATGGTGCTGGCCGTCTTCGAGGATGTGGTTTACAAACGGGAATTCGCCGTCGATTCAGGCTACGAGGAATTGGTCGTATATAAAAAGTAGGGGTGAGCGTCTCGCTCGCCCCTACAGATCATTTTCGGATCGCCGTCAGAAACTCATCCTGGTTTCTGACGGTTTCTTTTAATCCCAGCCGCAGGCCGAGACGGGTCAATTGTGGCGGGTCGACGTAGGTGGTGGCAAGGACGGCTTCCTGCCCTAGCACCTCGTTGGCGGGACCATCCAGCAGGATCTGTCCCTGCGCCATGGCAATGACGCGCTCGAAGTTCTCGGCGCAGAAGTCGATGTCGTGCGTGATGGTGATGACGGTCTTGCCGCGTTCGCGCAGGGCCGCGATCACGTGGGCGATGCGCCGCACGTTGACGGCGTCCTGGCCCGTGGTCGGCTCATCGAAGATGACGATGTCCGTGTCCATCGAAATGATCGAGGCCAGCGCCACCATCTTGCGCCAGGTGGACGAAAGGTCGTAGGGGTTGGTTTCGGTCTTGTCGCTCAGTTCGGTCAACGCCAATGCGTCCTTAACCAGCGCGTCCACTTTCTCGGCAGGGTAGCCGAGATTCTTCGGCCCGAAGGCGACCTCCATGCCGACGTTGCGCGAGAACAACTGCTCGTCGGGATTCTGGAAGACGTAGCCGACGCGCGCCGCCAATTTCGAGACGGGATGCTGACTCGTGTCCCAATCGCCGATGTGGACTAACCCCTGGGTGGGTTGCAGCAGTCCATTCAGGTGCTTGACCAGGGTGGTCTTGCCTGCGCCGTTCTGCCCGACGATGGCGACTTGTTCGCCCGGGGCGATGGTCAGCGAGATACCGCGCAGGGCTTCCAGGCCCGTGGGATAGGTGAAACGAAGGTCTTTGATGACGATGTTCATGAGCGGAATCCTTCCACCGCCTCTTCCAGCGTGACAGGGAGTTGGTCCTTCTTCCACAGCCCCATTTCCTTTGCCTTGCGCGCCGTGGACGTGTAGCGCGAAATGCCGAAGCCCGCCTCCTCCAGCAGGGGTGAGGTCAGCACCTCGCCTGGCTTGCCATCCAGCAGCACCTGCCCGTCTTTGAGCGCCACCACGCGGTCGGCGAAGGCGGCGATCCATTCCACCTTGTGTTCGGCCAGCACCACGGTCATGCCGCGCTCGGCCATCGTGCGGATCACGCCGAAGACTTCGCGCGTGCCGATCGGGTCCATCTGCGAGGTCGGCTCGTCGAGGACGAGCACCTTGGGTTCCATGACCAGGATTGAGGTCAGGGCCACGCGCTGTTGCTGTCCGCCCGAGAGGGAATAGGGGGAGCGGTCAGCCAAATCAGAGATGCCCGTCAGGGCCAGAGCCTTTTCCACACGGGGTTTCATTTCCTCGCGCGGTACACCAATGTTTTCCAGCCCGAAGGCAATCTCTTCGAAGACGGTGTACTTTGCGCCGCTGATCTGGTTGAACGGATTCTGGAAGGCCAGGCCGACGTTCAACACCCACTCGTTGAGCGAGGACTGATGCGTCTCGACGCCCGCCACTTCGACGGTGCCCGTCAGCTCGCCCTTGAAGAAATGCGGGACGAATCCCGCCAGCGTATAGCACAGGGTGGACTTTCCTGCGCCGTTCGGTCCGATGACGGCCACGAACTCGCCTTCGTTGATTTGCAGGTTCACGTTCTGCAGGACGGGCGTTTCGGTGAGCGGATATTTGTAGGTGACGTTTTGCAGGGTTACGATAGCCATAGTCGGGACACGAAAGCAAGGATAATTGATACGATAAGAGCCCCGCGCAGGATTTGATCGAAGCGGGAGTCGGGGATTTCGCGCAGGGAGGTTTTGGCGTGCGAGGATGTGAATCCGCGCGCCTCGATGGCGATGGCGCGTTCCTCGACCTCGACCAGCGAGCCGAACACCAGCGGACCCACCAGCGGAACCAGTGCGCCAACGCGTTTGGCAAAACTGCTTTGGGTGTCGAGTCCGCGCGAGCGCTGGGCGGCGATGATGGTCTGGGCCTTGGCCTGCATCTGCGGGATGATCTGCAGCGTGGAGATGATGACGTAGGCGAACTGGCTGGGCAGTCCGCGGCGAGTCAAGTCGCTCATCAACTCGCTGGGATGGGTGGTGAGCAGCAGCAGCGTGAACGACGAAACCATCACGATGATGCGCGCGGCGTTGACGAAGGCGAAGGCCACCGCCTCGCGGGTCACCTCCAGCACCCACCAGCGGAACCAGACCGTCTGGCCGATGGGCTGGAACAAGGATTGCATGAGGAACAGGAATCCCGCCGCAGGGAAGATCAGTCGGGCGGCGGTCAGCAGGTACTCGCGCTGGACCCGCCCGATGAAACTCAACGGGAGGATGACCAGCACGATCAGGATGTGCGGAGTCCAATACCACGGGCTGCCGAACGAGAGCAGGATGAACGCGAAGACCATCGTCAGCTTGGTCAGCGGATTCAGGCGGTGGAGCGGACTGTCGCGATGGACGTAGAAGGACAGGCGTTCGTGCATACGATTCCTTTGTCCTCGAATCTGAGGGGTGAGATGAGGCCGATTATAAACGGGGTTCGAGACAAAAAAAGGCCAGACCTCCTCAGAAGCCTGGCCTTGGGTTCAGGCAGGGCTTAGCCGCCCATAAGGTTGCGCAGCATGAAGGCCGCGAACAGCACGAGGACGACCACCACGGCCACGGCAATGAACAGTTCGGTCTTGCCGCCCTTTTCGGTGGAGACGTTCTCGGGGCGCGGGAAGCGGGCCAGGAAGCGGGTCGAGAGTCCCTGCACGATGGCGAACGCCAGCATGGAGGTCGTGATCTTGTCGACAGGCTCGACCAGGAAGCCCGTGCTCAACACGGCGCTGATCATGCCCTGTCCCGTCTGGAGCAGGTAGGCCGTGATGAACGAGGAGCCGCTGGCGGTGATTCCGCCGTAGAGGTAGACCGAGATCGGGGTCGAGACGATGGCAGCCGTCAGGGCCACGACGAAGCCTGTCACAACCACCTTCCACCAGGACTTGAAGAAGCCCCAATTCGCCATGCGGCCAGACATGTAGCCGATGAAGAAGGCCACGGGCCACCACGGGAAGGCGTTCGGGTCAATGGCCAGGCCCCAGATGATGTTCGAGAGCGTGCCCGTCAACGCACCTGCCCAGGGGCCGCAGAGCGCGCCGACCAGCACCGTGCCGATCGAATCCAGATAGACGGGCAGTTTCAACTGCACCACGATCTCTCCCATCACCACGTTGATGGCGATGGCGACGGGGATGAGCACCCACGTCATGGTATTGAAGTCTTTCTTGATCTTGTCGAGCATGGCATCCTCCAGAAAATGATGGGTGAAGAAACCTTACACCCTGTTTAACACCGCCTCGGCGCGGTGGTCACGACCCAACCCGCTTGCTCAACTCCTCCATCCGCTCGAGAAATGAATCCAAAAACTGGCGCGGACGGACACCCAGGGCCACTTGCATGTTCGCGGGTTGGTTCAGTGCCTTGTAGAAGTCCGCGAAGGTGTTGCCCATAGACACGCCGCCGTTAATGTCAACGTCCACATAATGTTCTTCATAATCGCACAATTCGGGGGCAAAAGTCAAGGCCAGCGCCAGTGGATCGTTGATGACACAGCCGTCGATCTGCTGGTACTCGTCGTGGAATTCCATGTAGAAGCGCGTGGCATCCTCGATGAATTGCGGGATGCCCGACGGCAGTCCCTTCAGGTGGTCCACGTCGGCATGGTTCAACACGACCTGATAGGTCACGTCCAGCGGCACCAGCGTGATCGGCATCCCGCTGTGGTAGACCATGTGTGCGGCGTGCGGGTCGACGAAAGTATTGAACTCGGCCATCGGTGTGGTGTTGCCCTCGTGGCGGATGGCCCCGCCCATGATGACCACTTCCTTGACGTTCTGCACGATGCGCGGTTCCAGCCTCAACGCCATTGCTACGTTGGTCAGCGGACCGATCGCCACCAGCGTGATCTCGCCCGGGTTGGACATGATTTGCTCGATCAAGAAATCAACCGCATGCTGGACCTTGGGCTGACTCCGCGGCGAGGGGAGGCTGGCGTAGCCCAAGCCCTGTCCGCCGTGCGTCTCGGGCGCCAGCAGCGACGGCTGGACCAGCGGCAGGTCGCAGCCTGTCAGCACGGGGATATGCTCCGCTTTCGCCAGTTCAAGGATGCTCAGCGCGTTGATCGTGCCTTGCTCCGCCGAACAATTCCCGTGGACCACGGTCAACCCTTCGAGCTTCACTTCGGGCGAAGCCAGCGCCAGCAGGATGGCGAGCGAGTCGTCGATGCCAGGGTCGGTGTCGATGATGATGCGTTTTGTCATGGTGGTTTGTGTGTCGTGCTCCCGAAGGACACCGCTTCGGGACGGTGTGAGCGGAGCGAAGCACCTTTATTACTACATAGAGATCCTTTGGTCGCGAAGAACGCGTTCCCTCAGGCTGACACCTTTCTACTGAGTTGAATCATTCTCTCCACGAACAGCTCGATGAACTTGCGCCCTTGCACATCCAGCGCCACTTTCATGTTCGCGGGTTTCTTGGCGATCTGGTAGAAGTCGGCGAAGGTGTTGCCCATCGAAACGCCGCCGTGGATGTCCACGTCCACGTACAGTTCCTGGAGCGTGAGCAGTTCGGGCGCGATGAGCGTCGCCAGCGTGAGCGGATCGTGCAGGGCCGAGCCGCCGAAGTCGGTGTTGGCTTCGTAGAAGTCCAGGTAGGGTGTGAGCACGTCCTTGATGAAGCGCGCAATCGGCGACTTGACCTCGTTGATGCGTTCTACGTCCGCGCGGGTGACCAGGCATTTGTGAGTCGCATCCAGCGGGATGAGCGTGATCGGGATGCCCGAGTGGAAGACGATGTGCGCCGCATGCGGGTCCACGTAAATGTTGAACTCCGCCAGCGGACTCATGTTCCCGCCTTCGCGGATCGCGCCGCCCATGATGACCAGTTGCTTCACGGCTTTGGCAAAGCGTGGCTCCTTGCGGATGGCCAGCGCGATATTCGACAATGGGCCAATTGGAAAAACGCTGATCTTGCCAGGCTCGGCCAGCACTTTTTCGATCAGAAAATCGACGGCGTGCTGCGAGATGGGCTGGGTTTTGGGTTCAGGTAATACTGCGTTGCCAAGTCCACTCTCGCCATGGACGGCGGCCGACGCGTACAGCGGCTGCACCAGCGGGAACATGCTGCCCTGCGCCACAGGGATGTGCTCCGCGTGTGCCAGTTCCAACACGGAGAGCGCGTTGCGCGTGGCGGTTTCCACGGCGACGTTGCCCTGCGTGGTGGTCAGCGCTTCGAGTTGAACTTCAGGCGAAGACAGCGCGAGCAGAAAGGCCAGCGCGTCGTCGATGCCAGGGTCGGTGTCAATGATGATTCGGTGGGGCATGATAATTTTGTATGTCGTTGCGAGGGCCGCAGGCCCGAAGCAATCTCATGTTACATGGGGATTGCTCACCTGCACTGCACCGAACGCAGTGCGGTGCACGTGTCGTCGCTACGCTCCTCGCAATGACATAAACCTTTCTACTTCTTCCGCCGTCGGCAGGGACGGCTGTGCGCCGAATTTGGTGGCGGCCAGCGCGCCGCAGGCGTTCCCGTGGCGGACGGCCTCCTCCAACGAGAGTCCGCGCAGCAGGGCGGCGGAGAATCCGCCGATGAAGGCGTCGCCCGCCGCGGTGGTGTCGACCACGTCCACGCGGAAGGGCGGGACGTGCGTCGCCTGCTCGGGTGTGACGACCAGCGCACCGTTCGCGCCGAGCGTGACGATGACGGTCTGCGCGCCTTTGGCCAGCAGAATCCGCGCGGCGGATTCGGCCGAGGCGACGTCGGTCACGGGCTGACCTGTCAGCAGGCTGAGCTCGGTCTCGTTGGGGATCAGGAAATCGGTCTGGGCGATGAGTTCGTCGGGCAGGGGACAGGCGGGGGCGGGGTTGAGCAGCACGCGGGCGCCGAGTCCTCGGGCGGCGGCTGCGGCGTGGATCACGCTTTCGAGTGGAATCTCCAACTGAAGCAGGACCAGCTTCGGGCGTGGAAGGGAGGCGGGGTCTACATCCGCTGGCTTGACCTGACCGTTGGCCCCGGGCGAGAGCACGATACTGTTCTGCCCGTTTGCATCCACCACAATGATGGCCGTGCCCGTGGCCGCGTCGTCACGCTGGACGAGCGCTGTATTGACTTGATTGGCGTGGAGATTGTTGATCAGAAAGTCCCCGAAGTTGTCCCTGCCCACGCGCCCCAGCATGGACACGCGGACGCCCTGACGGGCGGCAGCGACGGCTTGATTGGCGCCCTTTCCGCCTGGGATGGTGGCGAGGTCCCCGCCGCTGATGGTTTCGCCTGGCGCAGGAAAACGCGGCGCGCGTACGACGAGGTCGGCATTTAGAGATCCAATGACCAAGATGTCAGACATATCTATATTTTACACGTTCACGCCGCAAACGGATTGAAATTCGTATCGCGGTCGTAATAATCTTCGTTCTCGGCGCGCTTGAGGCGGTCGACGGCCAGATAGGTGACGGGGGTCATGATGGCTTCGATGGCTACCTTGAACAGGTAATTCGTGAAGACCAGCGTCGTGAACAGACTCCACGGGAAGACGCCGAACAGCGAGGCAATAGCGATGAATGTCGCCGAGTCGATCAGCTCGCCGACGAGGGTGCTGCCGATAGTACGAGTCCACAGCCAGCGTCCCTGCGTGAGGACTTTCATCTTTGCCAGAATGAACGAGTTGCTGAACTCGCCCATCGCGTAGGCCGCCAGGCTGGCCAGCACGA
>CAZGFR010000099.1:0-12260 GCA_964524485.1 uncultured Anaerolineaceae bacterium
CTTTCCACTTACCATCCTCCTACCTCACCACCACCTGGCTCCCTCCATCCGTCTTCTCGATCTCGATGCGCGTTGGGAAGGCATCCTTCAATTCATCCAGGTGCGTGATGACCAGGATCTTCGCAAAATCGGGCTTGACCGTGTTGATGGCCTCGATCAGGCGCTGACGTCCCTGGGCGTCCTGCGAGCCGAAACCTTCGTCGATGACCAGTGTTTGTAGGCGCGCGCCTTTGCGTTGGGCCAGCACCTCGGAAAGCGCCAGGCGGATGGCGAAGTTGACGCGGAAGGCTTCGCCGCCCGAGTACATCTCATAATCGCGCAGGCCCGCCCCGTCGCTGATCTGGATGTCGAGCGTCTCGCGCAGGTCCTCGCGCTTCTTGTCCTTGTACTCGGCCTGCGTCACAAAGCGGATGCTCATCTGGCCGTCGCTCAGGCGGTCGAGCAGGTCGTTGGCGCGCTCCTCGATCTGCGGCAGGGCCTGCTCGATCAGCAGGGCAGGGACGCCGTCCTTGCCAAAGGCGCGCTCGAGCGTCTTGTGGCGGACGATGTTCCGCTGAAGCTCCTCGCGCTGGGATAGCAGGTCTGCTTTGCGAGCGCGCTGCGAGGCCAGCACATCCACTTTTTGGCGGGCGGCCACCATCTCGTCGCGGGCCTGGTTCTCCTGTTCGCGCAGGCGGAAGTACTCGCGCTCGGCCTGGTCCAGGCTGGGAGATTGGGCCTCGGCCGCCGCCAGCGCCGACGCGACGCGCTCATAATCGGCCCGATGCGCGGCGATCTCCGCATCCCGACTCCCGATTTCCGATTTCAGGTTGGCGATCTCATCCTCGATGGGCTTCAACGCGGCTTTGGCTTTTTCAAGGTTTAAGTGTTGATCTTCAGCCTCGCGTTGAGCCGCCTCCGCCTGACGGGCCGCCTCGTGTGCCGACGGGTCATAGCCCAGCCGCGCCAGTTCCGCATCCAGCTTCTTCAACGATTTCTGCGCCTGTGTCGCAAACTTTTTACTTTCCAAAAGGTTCGACACTTCCTTCAAGCGCTTCGCGCCCGCACCTTCCCATTCCTGGTATTGACGCTCCAGCGCTTCCAACCGTTCCGTCAACTGCGAAACGCTGTTGGACGCGGTCAATTGTTCGCGCTCTGCATTGGACAGGGCCGCCATCTGCGACGTGTATTCTGCCAGCGCCTCACCGAGAGATTTAATCTCGGCCAGGTTGGCGCGATAGCGGTCGCCCGAACCCTTGCCATCCTGACGCAACTGCTCGATGGTTTGCAGGCGGTGATCGGCGGTCAGCGGCTGGCCGCACAGCGGACATTCCGCGCCTTCGGTTTCTTCCAGACGGTCGATGCGCGTCTTCATCTCGTCCATCTGGACCTTGAGCGCCTCGTTCTCCGCCTTGAGCTCGGCCTGCCTCTCACGGCCTGCCTGGAGTTGGGATTCGATCTCCTTGCGCATAGCCAGATTGGAGGTGATTTCTTCCAACGCAGATTGGGCAGCGGCGATCTTTTCCCGCAACTCATCCGCCACTTTCCACTGACCACTCACCGCCTCGGACTGCTCCGTCAGCGACGATAATTCCTGTTCCAGCCTGGCCTTCTCCGCTTCGATCTCGCGCAGCAGCGGCTGACGTTTCTCGTCATGCTCGCGGAATTGGGCCGCCACCCCGTCCAGGCGGGCGACTTCGGCGCGGGCCGACTGCCAGGCCTGGTACGCAGCCTCGACCTGCTCGGTGCGCTTGACGAGATCCGCATAGGCGGCGGCATCCGCTTCTTTGGCGGCGAGACGGGCTTGAAGTCCAGACAGGCCGTTCTGGGAGCGGGCTAGGGCCGCTGAAAGGGTGTCCGCCAATCGGCGTTGTTCGGCCAGCGAAGCGGAGGTCCGCTTGATGTTTTCCAGCGCGGCTTCCTGCGTGGCGCGCAGCGAGGTCAGAGTCTTCAATTGCGCATCGAGTTCGGACAGGCGCGCTTTGCGAGGTTCTTCCTCGGCCAGTTCGGCGTCGATCTCGGCGATGCGGCCCTCGATCTCGCTCACCTCGCGCTCGATGGACTTGCGCCGTTCGGCGGTACGCTCGCGGTAGGTCTCCCACATCTCCAGGCCGAGGATCGAGCCCAGCACGGCCTTGCGCTCGCTGGCCTTCTTCTGGGTGAACTCGTCGGCCTTGCCCTGCAAAAAGAACGAGGCATTGACGAAGGTATCGTAATCCAACCGCAGGGTCTGGCGGATGCGCGCCTCGGTTTCGCTGCGCGTCTTTTCGGTCAGCGGCCGCCAGGACTCGCCGTCGGCCACCTGAAATTCGAGGATGGTGGTTTTGCCCCTCGGCAGCGTGCGCTGGATGCGGTAGACGTTGCTCTCATAGTGGAAGGTCAGCGCCACCTCGGCGGCCTTGGATTGTAGGTTGACCAGCGAGTCGTCGCGTTTGCGCGCCTGCCCGAAGATGACCCACGTGATGGCGTCGAGCAGCGACGATTTGCCCGCGCCGTTGTGGCCCGAGATGCAGGCCAGGTCAAAGCCCGTGAAGTCCAGTTCGACGGGTTCACGATACGAAAGGAAGCCAGCGATGCGCAGTTTGAGGGGAATCATGTTGGATGGATTATAATCGAACCGTTATGCGCGAAACCACCGAAGCCCGCGCCCGCCTGCGCCTGATTCTCGTGTCCATCATCGGGTTTTCGCTCGTATGCTATTGCATCGGGGGATTTGCCTTGTTGATCGCGCCCGACCGCAGTCCGACCCCCACGCCCACGCTGACTGCCACAGGTCTGCCTCCCACCCTCGTCACTCTGACGCCCACCCCCATCACCCCGACGGGCAGCGTCACCCCGTGGATTGTGACGGTCACCCCGTCGTTGACACCGTCCATCACCCCGAGCGTCACCGCCTCGTGGACGCCCTTCCTGCCGCCCACCTGGACCCCGTCCGCCACCCTGATCCCCAGCGACACCCCCACCTGGACGCCCTCGCTGACCCAGCCTCCGTCCCTAACGCCCTCCCCGACGGACACCCCGCCTCCCACGGCCAGCCCCACAGGAACCCCCACCGTCTCTCCGACCGCCTTCCAATAACCATGACAGACTTACTGCCTTTCCTGAAATCCCTGCTCACGGTTTCGGGCCTTTCAGGCCATGAAACCCCCGCCGCCCGTCTGATCGAGGCGGAGTGGAAACCGTTGGTGGACGAGGTCCACTACAGCCGCCTCGGGTCGTTGCACGCCCTCAAGAAGGGGAGCGGCCCCGAGCCGCGCCCCTCGCTATTGATCGCCACCCACATGGACGCCATCGGCCTGATCGTCAAGAAGGTCGTGGATGGGTTCCTCTACACGGCGGGCGTCGGCGGCGTGGACGTGCGCGTGCTGCCTGGCACGCCCGTGCTGGTCCACGCTGAGGGCGGCGACCTGCCCGGCGTGGTCGCCATGCCGATGGGCAAACTCCTGCCCGCGGGCGCGAACGACGGCTTCCTCACGCTGGAGCACCTCATGGTGGACACGGGCCTGACTCCTGCCGAGGTGAAGCGACGCGTTCAGGTCGGCGACCTGATCTCGTTCGACACGCCACCCGTCGAGATGGCGGGCGAAGTCCTCAACGGCCATTCGCTGGACAACCGCGCCTCGGTCGCCGCGCTGACGGTAGCCCTGAACGAGCTGCGGGGCAAGTCCCATGTCTGGGATGTGTGGGCTGTTGCTTCTACCCAGGAAGAAGTCGGCGCCAAAGGTGCAGGGACTTCAGCCTTCGCGTTGAATCCCAGCCTGGCCGTCGCTGTGGATGTCACTTTTGCCAAAGGCCCGGGCGCAAACGGATGGGAGACCTTCCCGCTTGGCAAGGGGCTGACCCTCGGTCTCGGCCCGAACATCCATCCGTTCCTGCACAACCGTTTCAAGGAACTGGCCGACAGGCTGGAGATCCCCTATGCCATCGAGCCCATGCCGCAGTCCTCGGGCACCGACGGGATGACAATGCAACTGACCGCGCAAGGCGTCCCCACCATGGTGCTGGGCATCCCGCTGCGCTACATGCACACGCCTGTCGAGTTGGTCACCCTCAAAGACATTCAGCGCGTGGGACGATTGCTGGCTGAATTCATCGGCGCGCTCGAAGCCGACTTCATCGAAAAGATTGTCTGGGAATAACATGCTGACACTTGGCGCTGCCCAATTTAAACTGCTCGAAAAACTCTGCAACGCTGTGGGCGTCTCTGGCGACGAAGGCGAGGTCCGCAAGATCGTGCTGGACGAGGTCAAGCCGTACGCCAACGAGGTCAAAGTGGACGCACTCGGCAGCGTGCTGGTCACCAAACGTGGCACGGGACGCAACCGTCTGCGTGTGATGCTGGATGCGCACATGGACGAGATCGGCTTTATGATCGTCGCGGACGATGGCGATGGCCTGTATCGCTTCGAAAATGTCGGCAGCATCGACAGTCGTCACCTCCTGGGCAAGCAGGTCATCGTCGGCAGGGATCACACACCTGGCGTGATCGGCGCTGCGCCGATCCATTTGCTCTCGTCCGACTCGCGCACCCGCAAGGTGGGCGTGGACTCGATGCGCATCGACCTCGGTCCGAGCGGCAAGGCGAAGGTCGGTGACCGCGCCACCTTCGCCACCCAGTTCCGCCGCGTGGGGCCGTCGATCCTATCCAAGTCCATCGACGACCGCATCGGCGTGGCGATCCTGGTCGAGCTGCTCAAGCATGCCCCCGCCAATGTGGACCTGTGTCTGGCCTTTTCCGTGCAGGAGGAGATCGGTCTGCGCGGCGCAAAGGTGGCGGCTCACTATTTCGACCCCGACCTGGCCTTCGCCATTGACTCGACTCCCGCCCACGACCTGCCCATGCACGACGGCAGCGAGAGCGTGTCCTACAACACCAAGCTGGGACTCGGTCCTGCCATTTACACGGTGGACGGACACACCGTCCACGACCCGCGCCTGGTCCGCTTTTTGACAGAGACGGCCGAGGCGGAGGGAATCCCATATCAACTGCGCCAGCCTGGGGGCGGCGGTACGGATGCGGGCTCCATTCAGGTGGCGCGCACGGGCATCCCGACCGTCTCGATCTCGGTGCCGCATCGTTATACCCATTCGCCCATCAGCATTTCACGCGTGGACGATTGGAAGCACACGCTCAACCTGATCCACACCGCGCTGGGACGCGTGACGAAGAGCGTGATCGCTGAAAGACAATAAACATGGAGTGCGGACTTCAGTCCGCTGCTTGAATTGCAGACGGAAGTCTGCGTTCCGAAAGTATATATTTAGAGGTACCCATGAACGGATTGATCGCCCTGTATGGCGCAGGCGAATACCTGCCCGTGGTCGAACCCATCGACCGTTTCCTGCTTGATAGTCTCAACTTGGATGGTCGCAAGCCGCGCGTGGTCTGTCTGCCGACGGCGGCGGGCAGGGAAGGCGACGGCAGCATCAACCGCTGGTCGAACATGGGCATCGACCATTTTCAAAAACTCGGCGCGGACGTCTCAGCCTTGCGCATCATCGACCGCGCTTCGGCCGACGACCCGCAGTTCGAGTCCACGCTGGAGGCTGCCGACCTGATCTATTTCTCGGGCGGCGACCCGAACTACCTGTACCAGACCCTGAACGGCAGCCGCGCCTGGAACTCGGCACAGAAGGCCTGGGCGCGTGGAGCCATCTATGCGGGCTGTTCGGCGGGCGCGATGATCCTCGGGAAGAAGCTGCCCAACTTCCGCATGTTCGGCAACGGGACGCACTCGGCTTTCGGCGTGGTGTCGGCGTCCTACGTCCTCCCGCACTTCGACGCCATGCCCGCCATGTTCAAGCCGATGGTGACTGCCTTGCGCAAGACCCTCAAAGACGGCGAATACGCCCTCGGTGTGGACGAGGATACCGCCCTGGTCGGCAGGCTGGGCGGGGAGTGGCAGGTGCTGGGCGCCAGCCAGGTCCACGTTATGTCGCATAATTCTGAAAAGAGTTATCGCTCTGGTGAAAAAGTCTCGTTGTAGACGAAAAGACCTCGGAAGTCTTCCGCATGCAATCATGTCAGGATGACCCCTTGAGACTTCCGAGGTCTGCTACTCAAACTATCTTGAAGGCGAACATCATGAAACAACTCCTGCAAAAACTCACCGAAACCTTCAGCCCGTCGGGCTACGAAGACGCCATCCGCGCCGTGATCCGCGCTGAGGTTGAGCCGCTGGCCGACGAAATCCGCGTGGACGCGTTGGGCAACCTCATCGTCCGCAAAGGGACGCTTAGCCCGGGCGGCAAACGCATCCTGGTCGCTGCCCACATGGACGAGATCGGCCTGATTGTCAGCCATGTGGACGAGCGCGGCTTTGTGCGCTTTGCGCCCATCGGCGGCGTCTTTGGCCGTTACCTGCTCAGCGGACGCGTGCGCTTCCTGAACGGCACAGCGGGCCTGATCGGTTATGACCGTCTCGAAAAGGTGACCGAAATCCCCTCCGCCGACAAAATGTTCCTCGACGTGGGCGCCACGGGCCGTAAGGACTGCCCCGTCAAAGTCGGCGACGTGGCCGCCTTCGACCGTCCCTTCCAGGATCTCGGCTCGCGCGTGGTCGCCAAGTCGCTGGACAACCGCGCGGGCGTGCTGGTCGCCATCGAAACGCTGCGCGCCCTCAAGTCCACGCCCAATGAGGTGTACTTCGTCTTCACCGTGCAGGAGGAGGTCGGCACCATCGGCGCGGCCGCGGCCGCCTTTGGCCTCGATCCCGAGATCTCCATCGCTGTGGATGTCACTCCCTCGGGCGACACCCCCGACGCGCACAAGCTCGAAGTGACTCTTGGAAAGGGCCCTGCTGTCAAGATCCGCGATACGGGCATGCTGGCTGACCCGTCGGTGGTGCGCTGGATGACTCGCGCCGCCGAGAAGACGCGCATCCCTTATCAGCGCGAAGTGCTCACCATCGGCTCCACCGATGCGCGCGCCATGCAGGTTGCGCGCGCGGGCAACCTTTCGGGCGCGTTGTCGGTGCCTGTGCGCTATGTCCACTCGCCGTCCGAGATGATCGACATGGACGATTTGCAGAACACGGTCAAACTGCTGACCGCCCTGCTCAAATCGCCTGTCAAGTTGGATTGATGCGCCGCCTTCTGGGATTGCTCCTGCTGGCGGCCCTCGCCGCCTGCAGCACGTTGACCCCATCCGCCACCCCCGCGCCTGCTCCCGCCACCGAGACGCAGCCGCCCTCCGCGCCGTCGACGGCCACCCAACCCGCCGTCCACTCCCTGCGCATCTGGCTCCCCCCGCAATTCGATCCCAACGCCGATACTCCCGCCGCGTCCCTGCTCAGGGCGCGGCTGGATGCGTTCACTGCCGCGCACCCAGGCCTGGCGCTCGAAGTCCGCATCAAAGGCTCGAAGGATGAGGTCGGCTTGCTCGAAGCGCTGTCCCTCACCCGTTCCGCCGCGCCCAGCGCCCTGCCCGATCTGGTGGCCCTTTCCCGCGCCGACCTGGAGGCCGCCGCCCTCAAAGGCATGGTCCACCCGCTCGAAGGTCTCACGAACCAACTGGCCGACCCCGACTGGTACCCCTATGCCCGCCAGTTGGGACAGGTCCAGAAGACCGCCTACGGCCTGCCCTTTGCGGGCGACATGCTGGCCGTGGCATACCATCCCGTCCAATTCGGAACCCCTCCTTCCGCCTGGGCTGACCTGTTCGTGGATCGTCACTCCCTGTCCATCGACACCAGCGATTCGAATGGCCTGGTCTTGCTCAGCCTGTACCTGTCCACGGGCGCGCCCCTGGTCGACGCTGCCAACCATCCCACCCTGGACGAGTCCGCCCTGCTGCGCGTGCTGCAAGCCCTGAAGGCGGGCGACCTGACCGCGGTGGGATCGGCGGACGCCGCCTGGAACGCCTTCGAGGACGGCCGCGCCGACTTGACCGTGGCCTGGTCTTCGCGTTCCCTGCTGGACCCTCGGCCTGATTCCGCTTTGATGCCGTTGCCCAGCCTCGACGGGACTCCGTTTACCCTCGCTACGGGCTGGACCTGGGCGCTGGCGGGTTCGAATCCGCAAACCGACCCGCTGGCCGCTGAATTGGCAGAATGGCTCACCGCAGGCGACTTCCTCGCCAAATGGGACCAGGCCCTGGGCTATCTGCCGCCGCGCCCCAACGCGCTCAAGACGCTCGACCCGCGCGGCGCGCTGGACGCCGTCTCGCAGTCGGCGCAGGTCATGCCTTCCAACGACCTGGTCCTCACCGTGGGGCCTGTCTTCCAGACGGCGTTGGGGCGCATCTTGAACGGGGAAGCGCCCGAGGTTGTGGCGAAAGAGTCGGTGGAATCGTTGAAGTAACCAATGGGTGAGTGGGGATGGCTTGCCCATCGGGTAGAATGCCGAAAAATTCAACCCTGTTTTGGAGAGCCCCATGGGAGATTACAACCGTTCCACCCGCGAGTTGACACTGGAGATCCTGCCTGCGGCCATGTCTGCTGTGCTCAAGGCGCACATCGAGCAATACGAACTTGGCGATGTGCTGTCCGATGTGCTGATATGCATCGAGGCGACGTCCGAGAAGATCAAGAAGGGATTGTTCGCTGGTCCAGGCCCGAAGGTTATGAAGATGGGTGTGGTGCTGACCAAGCGCTGGCTGTTCGAAATTCGCGCCGCAGATAACGAGACGCCCTACGCACGGTCCCTGCGCCTGGCTGATGTCGTGGTCGAAGATTACGAGAAAAGCTCGTTCTACAAGATGATCCCCGATACCGGTGTGAATATCACAGGTCAGGCCACTGGTGCGACCGAAGGCGGCACCAGTTTCATCGGTCTGGGCAAGGATGCGGCGGGCGAGAAGTTCAAAGAGACGCTCATCCGCGCCGTGCAGGAAGCCAAAAAGTAAACAAAAAGTCCAGCATGACGCTGGACTTTTTTATTCGGCGAACCCAGTCTTACGACTGGCCTTCCGTCCCCTCATCTTTCGGTTTATTGGGCATCAGCATGGAGATGCCGGCGCCAAGCGCGAAGGCCCCCGCCGAGCCTGCGCTGGCGAAGTCGGTCAACGCGATCAGCAGGCCGAAGAAACCCAAAGCGAGCGCGATCTGCAATTGCCAGATGGCCTTCTTGTAGGCATCCAGCAGGAAGCGCCCGAGTGCCAGACCGATGACGAGGAAGCCAACGGCGCGCAACAGATATCCGAACAAATCAATGACGTCAGTGAGCAGAACAGGCATGTCAAAATCCTTTCGTTGGAATTTGGGTGATTACAACCAGGCCCACAGCATCCACAGGATGATCATGAGCACTCCAATGCCGAACAGGGCCAGGAAGGACCAGCCCCAGGCAATCATGTAAGTTTTCGCGGAATCGAAGGCCTGACGCCAGTCGCGGAAGCGCAGATACTCTGCGCCGACCAGCGCCAGCGGCGCGGCCAGCAGCCCCACCAGCGGGGTCAGGAAGATGCTCCCGAGGATTGCGGCCAGGTAACTCAAGCCGATGGACCGCCAGGGGATCTGTTTGTCGCGCATTCGGTAGGCGATGATGATATTGTCCACCACGCTGCCGCCCAGCATGAGCAAGGTGATCAGCCCGAACAAGGTCCAGTCGATCCAGGACATGCGGCCCAGGCCCGCCTCGATCAATGCGTACACCAGGGACGACAGCCAGATGATGATCAGCCCGGGAAAGACGGGGACAACCAGCCCGAATAGGCCGACCAGCATGAAGAGCAGGATCAGCACTTGCAGGAAGGTTTGCAGGAAGAGGTCGAATTCGGTCATGATGAATAAGAGGCAGCCCATTCTGCGGCTGCCCCTTATTTTACCTTATGGCTTGATGACGTCCACGCCGCCCATCCACGGACGCAACACCTCGGGCACCACGATCGAGCCGTCGGCCTGCTGGTAGTTTTCCATGACGGCGATCAGCGTGCGCGGAAGTCCCAGCCCCGAGCCGTTGAGCGTGTGCAGCAATTTGATCTTGCCGCCCTCGCTGGGACGATACTTGATGTTGGCGCGCCGCGACTGGAAGTCGGTCACGTTCGAGACTGAAGAGACTTCGAGCCACTCGTCGCAGCCGGGCGCCCACAGTTCGAGGTCGTAGGTCATGGTCGAACCGAAGCCGATGTCTCCCGTGCAGAGCTGTTTGACGCGGTAGGGGATACCCAACTGGGCGCAGGTCTCCTCGGCATCGACCAGCATCTTCTGGTGCATGGCCTCCGATTCCTCGGGCTTGCAGTAGATGTACATCTCGACCTTATCGAACTGATGTCCGCGCTTGATGCCGCGCACGTCGCGGCCCGCGCTCATCTTTTCGCGGCGGAAGCACGGCGTGTAGGCAGTGTACATGCGCGGCAGAGAAGCCTCGTCGAGGATCTCGTCCATGTGCAGGCCGGTCAACGGGACCTCGGCGGTCGGCACGAAGTAGTAATCCTCTTCGTGATCGCGATAGAGATTGTCAGCGAACTTGGGCAGTTGGCCCGCGCCGAAGACCGTGGCGGTCTTGACCATAAAGGGCAGGTATTGTTCGCGGTAACCCTGGCGGGTGTGCAGGTCGAGCATCCAGGCGATCAGCGCGCGCTGCAGGCGGGCGCCCGCGCCGCTCAACACGTAGAAGCGGGAGCCCGTCAGCTTGGTGCCGCGCTCGAAGTCGATGATGCCGAGGGCAGGCCCGAGGTCCCAGTGCGGCTTGGGGGTGAAGTCGAACTGGCGCGGCTGGCCGACCGTCTTGATGACGATGTTTTCGCTGTCGTCCTTGCCGTAGGGTGTGCGCGGGTCGGGGATGTTGGGCAGGGTGGCGGTCAGCCCGCTGAGGCTGGACTCCACTTCGGCCAGTTCCTTATCCAACGCGGCAATCTGGTCGCCGACCACGCGCATGGCGGCCACCTTGGCCTCACGTTCGGCGGGGTCCTTCATGCGGCCGATCTCCTTCGAGACGGCGTTGCGTTCGGCCTTGAGTTTCTCCACTTCCGAGAGCAGGCTGCGGCGTTTCTCGTCCAGTTGCAGGATGGAGTCGACCGGGCTGGGGTCCATCTGGCGGTCTTGCATGGCCTTGCGGACCACGTCTGGGGTTTCGCGGATCAGATTGATGTCGAGCATGATGCACCTCCGTGCGGGAATAGAATACGCCCCCGGTCCGTTTGCAGGACGAGCGTCGGAAGTTCATCCGACACCTTCGGGGGGCGTGTCTCGTGGTGCCACCTGCTTTACCCCCTCCGCTCCTTTGGAGCACCTCCCCCATTTTCATGGAAAATGGGGGAGGCCGGGTGGGGGCCTCTCATTGCGCTGTAACGGGCGAGACCGTTCTCCTTACGGCGGCGCAAGATAACATCTTGCGAACCGTCCCTGCGAAGAAAACCTGGCGAAGTGGATTTCACTTTCTGCACCGACCGTCTCGCACTGCCCGACGGCTCTCTGCACGGTTGAAGAAGTTACTTATCTTCGCGCTGTCGATGGTGGGATTATACCCATCTTGAGGGGGGTGTCAAGAAGGACGAAATCTGTATAATCAAACAGAAGAGTTCAATGATGAGGAGAGAGACATGTTGACCGCGATGAAAAATTATCCCCGCCTTGACCTCGCAGCGGATACCCGTTTAGTGGCAGGCGGCGTGCGGGATGGGTTGGAAGATTCGCTTTATGTGTTCCGAACCCCCTTTGGCTATCAACGTGTCGCGGAGTTGTATCGTCCCGTGGGGGATGGGCTGTATCCCGCGATTTTATATCTGCACTGGTATGAGCCGCAGGCGCCCGACTCGAATCGCTCGCAGTTCGAGGCGGAGGCCATCGAGTTCGCGAAGCTGGGCGCGGTATGCCTGGCGGTGGAGACGCTTTGGTCGGACCGTGATTTCTTCTTCAAGCGCACCCAGGCCGATGACGAGCGCAATTCCATCGAGGAAGTGGTCAACCTGCGGCGCTTCATGGACTTCCTGCTTTGCCAGCCAGGCGTGGACCCCAGCCGCTTTGCGCTGGTCGGCCACGATTTCGGCGGCATGTACGGCGCTTTGGCGGGCGCTCTAGACCGACGTCCCAGTCACTACGTCATCATGGCTGCCACGCCGCGTTTTCCGCACTGGTATTTGTACCTTCCCAGCCTGGAGGGCGAAGCTCGCGAGGACTTTATCCGCGCGATGCAGCCCATCGACCCGATCACCCACATCGCGGACCTTGCGCCTGCTCCCGTCCTCTTCCAGTTCGGCGATGACGATTTTCACGTCTCACTAGATCGCGCTGAGGAATTCTTCGCAGCGGCCAGCCAGCCGAAGGAAAAGCGCATCTATAAGGCAGGGCATGGTCTGTGTGAGGAGGCGACGGCAGACCGAAAGGCCTGGTTGAAGGAAA
>CAZGFR010000100.1:0-11872 GCA_964524485.1 uncultured Anaerolineaceae bacterium
GTTTTTTATTCTCTTTCAACAATGACCATTGACTGTCATATTTCAAACGAGTCCCCCAAATAGAATCATCCAGAAGGACCCATTGTCCATCGGAATATCTGACTAACACTTCACCAATATATGCGGCAAGTTCTCTAATCAAAATTAGAGTCTCTAAGTCAGTCATGCTTTCCACATGGTTGATTTTATATTCGATCAGCAACGCCTCTATTTCCTTCAAGCTAGCTGGTGAAAAATCTAACCTGGTTTCACTTGCGTTTAACCGTTGCCGTAAACTTTTACATAAAGACAAAGATGCGTCCCGTGGTATAGAAGCAGCCAAAGGATTTTTATCTTTCATGTATTCAAAAACCAATTTTGTCACCTCGAAACGCAGACTATCTGACTTCATAGATTGACTCACTTCTCAAAAATCGCTTTAGCCGCCATCCTCGGCGGCGGATATACCTACGGTTCTTCCTCACACACCCAACAATCTCGGCCATTGCGTTTCGCGCGCAGCAGCGCCAGGTGGGCGCGCACCAGCAACGCATCCACGCTGGGCAGCTCGCCGCGCGTGAAGAATACCCCCAGGCTGATCGATAACGGGACCGACTGCCCCTCCACCATAAGTGGCTGCGCCTGGACCCTGGCCCGCACCCGTTCCCCCAGGCGGCAGGCGTCGGCCAGGGCGGGACATTGCAGCAGCACGGCAAACTTCGCGCTGCGGTAGCGTCCACATAAGTCTTGCGGGCGGACGGTCTCGCGCAGGATGTCGGCCACAGTCCGCAGGGCCTCGTCGCCCACGGCGCGGCCGTAGGTTCGGTTGAGCCGTCGGATGCGGTCGAGGTCGAGCAGAATGGCCGCCACGCCCAGGCGCGACTCGGACGAGCGCGCGAACATCTCGGCGGCCTGTTCCAGGAAGGCGCGGCGGAGCGGCAGCCCCGTCAACTTGTCGGCGGCGGTCAGGGGGTGGGTCAATTCGATCGGATGATGAACCATGAATTCTTTCCCGCGCAGGATCAAAAATGTGGATGTATTATACGCGCGTGTGGCGGGATGAACGGGGGCAAATTGCGGGCGGGAGGCTTGAAAAGGTATAATATCGATCATCAAACCTGGATGAAGATACATGCCAACCATTTACCAAGCGCTCACCGAGATCGAAAAGAATAATGAGACCGCCGCGCTCTGCACGGTGGTGACCAGCCAAGGCTCCACGCCGCGCCATGTGGGCAGCAAGATGCTCGTCTATTCCGACGGGCGTTTCATCGGCACCATTGGCGGCGGGGACATGGAACACCGCGTGCTCGATGAGGCCATGATCGCCATGGTCGAGGGCCAGGCGCAAATGATCAAATACAGCATGGTGGATCCCAGCCGCGGCGACGTGGGCGTATGCGGCGGGACCGTGGAGGTGTTCGTGGAACCGATTCTGCCCGCCCCGCTGGTGGTGGTGGTCGGCGCGGGACACGTGGGCAAGGCCGTCGTCCATCTGGCGAAGTGGCTCGGGTTCCGCGTGGCCGTCAGCGACGACCGCGAAGAATTCTGCACGCCCGAGGCTGTCCCTGGCGCGGATGCATATTACCCCGTCCCAATCGAAAAATTGACGGAGGCCTTCAAAGTCAACCGTCGGACCTTTTTCGTGTTGACCACCCGCGGGTCCAATGTGGATTCGGTCGGGCTGCCCAGCCTGCTCGAGTCGCCCGCGGCCTACATCGGCGTGATCGGCTCGAGGCGCCGCTGGGCCACCACGGTCAAGGCGCTCAAGGAAAAGGGCGTGGACGCAGGGAAGATCGCCCGCGTCCACTCGCCGATGGGGCTGGAACTGAACGCCGAGACGCCCGAGGAGATCGCGGTCAGCATCCTGGCCGAGATCCTGATGTTGCGCGATAAGGGCACGGGAAAGATGATGAAGGCCTGATTCTAGAAAAATCTGGTACACTCTCGGTCATCACACCCATGAAAGTGAAGGGATCATGAGCGAACGAATCATTTTCATCACCAAATTTGACCTGAAGCGCCTGCGCGAGTTGATTGCGGATGCGGGCAGCACCGACTACCGTCACAGCCCGTACCTGAAACAACTGGACGAGGAGCTCCACCGTGGACAGGTCGTCCGCCCGCAGGACGTCCCCGCCGATGTGGTGACCATGAACTCGCGCGTCCTGCTGGCCGACACGGAAAGCGGCGAGGAGATGGAATATACCCTCGTCTTCCCGCAGGATGCCGACCCCGCCCAGGGCAAGGTCTCGGTGCTGGCTCCGATCGGCACGGCCATGCTCGGTTACCGCGTGGGCGACATCTTCTCATGGCAGGTGCCCGACGGGGTGCGAAAATTCAAAGTAATGAAGATCTTGTTCCAGCCCGAAGCGTCGGGCAATTTCGACCTGTAAACCCAGAGAGCGCAGACTGCCTGCGCTCTTTTCATGCAACGCGGTCGGGGAAAATCCGTATGGAAATAAGACAAACGGTTCTTGTATGAGGCAGTCGCTTAGACTATAATCAAACCGTTCTTCAGACACTCAAGGAGAGAAACATGGCCAGAATTTTTGACGTCATTGAATATCCGAGCGAAATGACCGATGAAATCGTTCACCGCTTTCCCGAGGAAGGCATCGGCGATTTCCGCATCGGTTCCCAGGTCATCGTGCGTGAGAGCCAGCGCGCGGTCTTCTTCCGCGACGGCAACGCCCTGGATGTGTTCGGCGCGGGCCGTCACACCATCGCCACTGCCAACATCCCGCTGTTGATCGACTGGATCGGCAAGGCCTTCAACGACCGCACCCCCTTCCCTGCCGAAGTTTACTTCGTCTCGATGAAGGAATTCGCCAACAAGAAGTGGGGCACCCCGCAGCCCATCATCGTCCGCAACCCGGGCATGGGCCTGGGCGTGGCGCTCCTGCAGGGCTTCGGCACCTACTCCTTCCAGGTGAAGGACCCGCAACAGTTTGTCACCCAGATTGTCGGCGCCCAGCACGCCTATCGCACCACCGACATCGAGGAGCGCCTGCGCACCATGCTGCTCTCCAAGCTGCAGGATGTGCTCGGCGAGACGGGCGCAAAGAGTTCCGTACCCGAGATGATCGGCCTGACCGAGGAGATCGGGGCCGCCGTCCGCGCCAAGGTGCAGGACGATTTCGAGGCCATTGGTCTGGTGCTCAAGACCTTCTACATCGGCAACCTTAAGCCGAGCGAGAAGTCGGCCCAGGAACTGCGCGACATGGGCATGCTCGACATGGCCACCTACACCCAGCTGCAGGCCGCGGACGCGATGCGTGACGCCGCCCAGAATCCCAGTGGCGGCGCAGGCCTGACAGCGGGCATCGGCGCGGGCATGGGCATCGGCAACCTGATGCAGCAGGCCACCTCGGGTGCAATGGCCCAGCAGCAGGCCGCCAACAACAACGGCGGCGCCGCCAAGGCCTCCGTCCCCGACGTGATGACCCCCGCCGAAGCGGCGGCCTACATGCGCGTCTCCGAGGAGGATGTCATCGCCGCCATCACCGCGGGCGACCTCAAGGCCAAGAAGCTCGGCAGCGCCTACCGCATCAGCAAGGAAGCGTTGGACGCCTTCCTCAAGGGATAGTGCAAGTCTTAAAACAAAAAAGAGTCTGGCGATATGCCAGACTCTTTTTTTATCCTTCGTGTGGAGCGGAGGGCCGATGCCCTTCGCCCCGTCATCAAAACGGGAACTTTACCTATTCCAACTCGGATATGACATCGGGCACGGCGGCGAGCACGTCGCCCGCCAGGACCGAGGCTGTGGTGCCGAGCGCCTCGGCGGCTTCCAACCCCGCCCGCGCGTGGATCCAGGCGCCCGCTACAGCGGCGTCGTAGGCGTCCACGCCCTGGGCGCGCAGGCCCACGATCAGGCCCGCCAGCACGTCGCCCGTCCCAGCCCGCGCCAGCGCGGGAGAGGCCACAGGGATGACCGTCGAACGGCCGTCGGGCGAGGCGATCACCGTGAAAGCGCCCTTCAGCACCACCACGTGACCCCACTCCTGCGCGAAGCGCACGGCTACGCCCGCGCGGTCCGCCTGGATCTCTTCCTTCGAGAGGCCTGTCAGCACGGACATCTCTCCAGGATGCGGGGTCAGCACGGCAGGCGCGGGCAGCTGCTTCGACCAGTCGGGAATCTTCGCCAGCAGTTTCAGCCCGTCCGCATCGAAAACCAGCGCGGGCAGGCTGCCATTCTTTTCTTCCTTCTTCTCAACTTCATTATGCACGAAACCGATGCGCGCCGCCGATTTCTTCGAGACGGCTTTGCCTGTCAGCAGGTTCTCGATGAATTCCCTGGTCGTGTCTTCGGTGCCAAAACCAGGGCCGATCAGCAGGGCCGTGGCGCGCTCGAAATTCTTGGCCAGCACGTCCGCCGCGCCTGCCGAGATGACGCCCATCTCGTGCGGGAGCAGGACCCAGGTCGCTTCGGGGAATTGTCCCGCCAGGGCCACGTGCAGCGGAGCGGGGACGGCCATCGTGACCAGTCCCGCGCCCACGCGATAGGCGGAAAGTCCCGCCAGTAGCGCCGCGCCCGTGTAATTGACCGAGCCCGCTGCGATCAGCGCGGTGCCGAAGGTGCCCTTGTGCGCCTCGGAGGGACGCTCAGGCAGGATGGCCGCGATGGTATCCTCGTCGGCTACCTCGCGCTTGATGCCCATCCAGGACTTGACCTTTTCGTCCAGGCCGATGTCGGCCACCACCAGGTCGCCCGTCAGGTCAGCGGTGGGGGATTTGAGCAAACCCATTTTGACGGCGGCCATCGTCACGGTCAGGTCGGCGGGGATGGTCTCGTCGGCGGCCTCACCTGAGTCACAATCCACGCCCGAAGGGCAATCCACCGCCACGACGAAAGGCGGCTCTTCCATCTCGTCCAACGCAGCGCCGACGGCTTCCAGCGCCTCGGCCACATCCGCCTTCAAAGGCAGCTTGATGCCTGTGCCGAGTACGCCGTCGAGCAGCACATGGGCGGTGTCGAGCGAGGCATACAGGGAGGCGAACTCCTTGTCTTTGGCGGCCTCGACCACCTCGCCGCCCATTTCGAGGAATTGCTCGACCAGCTCGTCGCCCTTGGCCTTGCGCTTGATCAGGTAGGCGCGCGCGGTCCAGCCGTCGGCAGCCAGATGGGTCAGCGCCACCAGCGTGTCGCCGCCGTTGTTGCCTGGCCCGACCAGGCCGAGGATCTCGACGTCTTCCTCTTCCTCGAAGAAATACGGCAGGTCGGCCACGGCATAGGCCAACTCGCGGCCCGCATTTTCCATCATATCGTCATAGGACAGGCCGTTGGCGTCGGCTTCCTTTTCGATCTCGCGCATCTGCGCGACAGAGACCAGTTTCATGGGGAGTTCCTCCAATTTTTGGCGGGAATCCAAAGCCACCAGGCTTCGGCTTCCTCACAGATGCAGGCATTGTACACAAGAATGATAAAAGTTTTATATGCGTTTTGGAATATGGCATAATATTCCAAGTCTCGACCTTTCCCCCAGAAAGAGGTGATTCCATGAGTCCCGCCCGCATGTCCAAAGTCGAATCAGGGGTCCGCACTGTATTGGCCTTCAATGAGGCCTTCAACCGTCACGACGTGGCGGGGATGATGCAATGGATGAGCGAGGACTGCATCTTCGAGAACACAGCCCCCGCCCCCGACGGGACCACCTACTCGGGAAAGGAAGCCGTGACGCAGTTCTGGCAGGATTTCTTCCGCGAGTCGCCGCAGGCTCATATCGAGATCGAGGAGCTCTTCGGGCTGGGATTCCACTGCGTCATGCGCTGGACCTACGCCTGGGTGGATTCAACAGGCGCACAGGGACACGTCCGCGGGGTGGACATCTTCAAGTTCAAGGACGGTCTGATCTGCGAGAAGTTATCCTACGTGAAGGGATGAGAAAAGAGACAGCCGCCTTATCGCTGACTGTCTCTTCTATCCCGATCAACCAGATTCATCCCCACAGATCTACGGCAATATCCTCCAGCCCCAGGGACAGCAATCGCTCCCTCGTCGGGCGGCCCGACTCGGGGTCCCAGCCACGCACGGCATAGTAAGCCTCCAGCATGGCGGGCAGGTCGGGGACAAAGCCCGCCGAGCCGCCTTCCGCCAGCGGTTGCAGCAACGGCTTGGGCAGCTTATCGTTGGCGCGCGTCAGGCCAAGGCGGTTGTTGATGGCGCGCTTTAGGTTCCAGGCGCGCTCGCCTGCCCGCATCATATCCTCGACCGTCCAGTTCAATCCACAGGCGGCGTTGATCAGATTGACCTGCATCTGCGGTTCGACGTTGGCAAAAATGCAGATGGTCAGCGCGTTGAAGATCGTGCGCCAATCCTGATGGCGCGCCACGTTGGCTGCCTTTTCCGCGCCCGCCTGGCGCTCGTAAAAGTCGATTCCCACCTCGGGATAGATGTGGCCCCATTCCACGAAGAAATAATCCGACTGATTATGACATGCGCCGCGCGGCGAGGTGGCATAGGAAAGCGCCATGCCAGACACCCCGCGCGGATCGTGATAGGCAACCTCCAGGCCGTTGACCTGCACGGCCTTTTCCTCCGATTTGAAGTGCGCTCCAAAGCGCTTCGATCCCAACGCGAGCAGGTCGCCGATGCCTTCGCGCCGCCCAATCTTGTGGATGAGTTGCTCGATGACCACCACATCACCCCAGGTTAATTCGAGATGATCGGTATCAGAGGTAGTCAGTACGCCTTGCTCGAAGAGCGTGAAGGCCAGCCCAAGCGTGTTGCCCGTGCTGATGGTGTCCATGCCATAACGGTCACACAGCTCACCCAGCCGCACCACGGCAGACAGGTCGTTGTTCAGCAGGTTCGCGCCGAAGGCCACGGTCGTTTCATATTCAGGACCCTTGCGTTTGTTCCCGTCGTCCAGCTTGACCACCCGTCCGCAGGCAATGACACAGCCCTGGCAGGCGCTGGTCCCCGCCAGGATGGTTTCGGTCATCATCGAGCCCGAGACCTTGTCCACATCGGGGAAAGCGCCCTGGCTGTAATATTTGGCGGGCATCTGCCCGAGGTATTCCGCGTAATTGGCTGCGCCCGCCGAACCCAGTTCGTGCAGGATGCGGGCCTCGTTATCCTGCTTCAGGGTGCGGTTGGCCTCCGAGCGCAGGGGCGCGTAAGCGGACAGGTCGAAGACGGGGATCTTGTTCGTGCCGTGTACGGCCACGGCCTTGAGATTCTTCGAGCCCATCACCGCGCCGAGTCCCGTGCGGCCTGCCAGACGTCCGTGGTCGGAGAGGATCGACGCGAACAGGACTTGTTTCTCGCCCGCGGGTCCGATGACGCAAACCCGTGACCCTTTCACCCCCACCTCCGCCTTGACCTGGTCCTGCGTCTCGTAGGTTTCCCTGCCCCACAGATGTCCCGCCTCGCGGACCTCGATCTTGTCGTCATCGATCCAAAGGTAGACGGGACGATCAGCCTTGCCCGTCAACCAAAGGCCATCGTAGCCTGCGGAGCGTAATTCGGGCCCCCAGAAGCCGCCGATATGCGACTCGGCCCAAAGTCCAGTCGCAGGCGAAAGCCCGCAGATGACGAAACGCCCCGTGGTGGGGCCCGAAGTACCCGTCAGCGGGCCTGTCATGAAGAGCAGCGGCGCTTCGGGTGAGAACGGGTCCAGGCTGGGGGTCAGGGACTCGTACAGCAGACGCGCCGCCAGCGACGCGCCGCCCAGGAATAATTTTTCCCAGGTTTCAGGAATATGAAATGCCGCGTAAGCCCCGGTGGAAAGGTCGAACTTTAAGATGGGTTGCATAATCGCTCACCCTGGGCGGAACTACGTGTTCTCTGCGGCGCAGTGTAGGGTGGATGTGGCTTGCACTTCGAAAACGTTCGCAAAGGATGCCTGCTCCGTTCAGTGTGTGGAAATTAGACGATTTCTTTGGTTACTTCATTCGCGCAGCGCACGAAATCCAGCACGGTCGGCACATTGCGCATCATGTACCCCATATTACCCGAGACCTTGAGTTTGCTGGTCATCATGGCAGTCATGGGATTCATCTTTCCGAGCAGCACGCTCGTGATATCGTTATAACGCGCCCGCAGCGTAAAGACCGGGCTGGGGTACTTGGCGGGGTCAGCGGCATACTCGGCGGCGCGGCAGGTACCATGCCACAGGTCCAGATAGAAGGTCAACGGGTCCTTGAGATTCCCCTCGGGCTCGATGAAGAAGAATAGGTCGCCCTCCCAATTCCTTGCAATTTCACGATAACGCTCGTCGGCGTTCAACTTTTCCTTCAAGCCTGCCAGCCATTCCGGGCTGGGGAACATAGCAGTCATGGGAACCTCCACAGATGATGATGAAGCGATTGTACCATTTTGCCCAGGACCTTCTGGGCTGTTAAGCGCCGCTTGGATCAGAGCAGGTTCCATCTTAACGAATTCTGTTCGAATCGAATCTTAAGGAATGAAAATCTTGACAAATGCCCAAAATGGTCTATGCTTATGCGGTACAAGCGTAAGCTTGGATGAACCAACGCCGAAAGGAGAGAGTTGCCACTCGCCAAAGGATATCTGTTTCAACAGGCAATCGCCCAAACTCTCGAATCAACTTCTCTGGAGGAGAACATGAAAAAACTGTTTACTCTGATCAGCCTGGTCGTGGTGGCCTCACTCGCCCTCACCGCCTGCGGATCACAAAGCAAGACTCCCGAGTTCAACTCGCTGGAAGATCTGTCTGGGTATGCGCTGTGCGCAGGCACCGCTACCACTTATGACTACTGGCTCAACAACGACATGGCTGGCCTCGGCTTGCCGGAGTCGTCCATCTATGCAAAAGTCCCCGCCAATGTGAAGGTGGTCACTCTGGACACTGACCAGGAATGCGCCCAGGCTTTGGTAGCGGGACGCCAGGACTTCGTGGGCTACGTCACTTCCGAGACTGTCGTGGATGCGAATATTGCGGCGGGCATGCCCGTTAAGAAACTCGGCAAACCCGTCTACTCCGAAGATCTGGCGGCCGCATTCGACAAATCCTCCACGCTCGATACCGCCTCCCTGCGCGCCGAAGTGGACAAGGTCTTTGCCAAGATGCACTCCGATGGCTCGCTGTCGGCGCTTTCGAACCAGTGGTTCAAGACCGATCTGACGCAATCCCCCAGCGGAGCCGCGTTTACGGCTTCTGAAGCCGCCCCCATGGATGGCGACCTGCTTTCGACCATCAAACAGCGCGGTTACATCCTCGTTTCCACTGATCCGAACTACGAACCGCAGTCCTTCCTGAACACCGAAGGCAAGCGCCCGTCCGATAGCAAATGTCCCGCCGACGCCCTGACCACCGCCGAAATGCAGGGCTTCGATGTGGATGTCGCCAAGTCTGTTGGTGAGGCGATTGGTGTGGAAACCTGCTTCGCGACGCCCTCATGGGACACCATCACTGCGGGCAACTGGGCGAACAAATGGGACATCAGCATTGGTTCCATGACCATCACGACCGAGCGTCAGAAGATTCTGGATTTCAGCATCCCGTACTACTTTACGCCTGCCGTTATTGCAGTGAAAGTTGCGAATCCCTGATCGGGACATTTGACCAAAGGAAAGCGGTAGTCCTTACCGCTTTCCTTTATTTTTTTTCATAGATACGGAGGCAAAGATGGCATCCATCGCCGACCAGGGAGCGCCTACATCGCAAGCGGAATTACTCTACCAGGCGCAATTACGTAAAGTTCGCATCTTTCGCTTGCATGTAGGAATAACGTGGGTGGTTCTGCTGCTGATCATTATCTTCTTCTTCAGCGGGCAGAATTTCCTCGGCATCAAAACCATTTCATTGGATACCGACTTCATTTCGAGGAACCTATCCTTCATTGCGGGCGGCCTGGGGGAAACGATCCGCATTTCGATATTGTCCATTCTGCTAGCCATCCTTCTTGCCCTGCTGGCTGCGCTCGGACGCCTCTCCACCTTCCCGCCCTTCTATGCTCTGAGCACTTTCTACGTTTCGCTCATCCGCGGCACACCTCTGTATCTGCAGATTTTTTTCTTTTTCCTTGCGCTACCCCAAATCATTCCTGCCTGGGCCGCCGTTCCAGGTCTCTGGGCGGGCGTGCTGGCGCTTGGCTTGAACTACGGTGCGTACATGAGCGAGACCTTCCGTGCAGGAATCGCCTCGGTCAGCAAGGGACAACGCGAGGCCGCCATTGCCCTTGGCATGAATCCAGGCCAGACCATGCGCCGCATCGTCATCCCGCAGGCGCTGCGTTTCGCCATTCCGCCTATGGGTAACGATTTTATCTCTATGACCAAGGACTCGGCCCTGGTCTCGGCCACGGGTTTCGTCCACGAATTGATGTGGCGCGCCACCAAGGTCGGACGCGCGCAATTCAATAACCTGGAGGCGCTCATCGTCGCCGCTGTGTTCTACTGGGGCCTGACCCTGATCCTGACTTATTTCCAGAATCGGCTCGAAGTCCGCATGTCGAAGGGAGACCGCTAATATGCCCCCCATCGTCAAAGTCTCCAACCTTGATAAATACTTCGGCCGCCTGCACGTGCTGAAGGACGTCTCGCTCGAAGTTCAGCCGCGTGAAGTGGTCTGCATCATCGGGCGCAGCGGCTCGGGCAAGAGCACCTTCCTGCGCTGCATCAACTTCCTCGAAGAGCCTTCCCACGGCACCATCGAAGTGGATGGTCTGGTCGTGGAAGGCGGAGAAAAAGGCAAGGAACATCGTCAGTTGATTCATGATCTGCGCCTGCGCACAGGCATGGTCTTCCAGGACTTCAATCTCTTCCCGCACATGAGCGTGCTCGAGAACGTCATCGAAGGCCCCGTCACCGTCAAGAAGATGGATCGCGCCAGGGCCATCGAACTGGCCGAGAAGAACCTCAACAACGTGGACATGCTCTGGAAAAAGGACGAGTATCCCAACCGCCTCTCGGGCGGACAGAAGCAGCGCGTGGCCATCGCCCGCGCCCTGACCATGGAGCCGCGTGTGATGCTCTTCGACGAGCCCACCTCCGCCCTCGACCCCGAGTTGATCGGCGAGGTGCTCAACGTCATGAAGAAGGTTGCCCAGGAAGGCATGACCATGCTGATCGTCACGCACGAGATGGGCTTCGCCAAAGAGGTCGCCGACCGCGTGGTGGTCATGGCCGATGGCGAGATCATCGAGCAGGCCCCGCCCGAAGAACTGTTCGAGAACCCGAAGGACCCGCGCACCCGCGCCCTGATCGACCGCTACCGCTCGGGAAGCAACTGATGTCCCTCGCCGTCGTCCGACAGGTCAGCGCGCGGTTCGCCGAGTGCGAGTTGACTCATCTCCAGCGCGAGCCGATCGACGTGGTCAAAGCCCGCGCCCAACATGCAGACTACGTCCGCGCGTTGAAGAGCCTGGGATGTCACGTGGTGGAATTGCCCGCCGAGGATGACCTGCCCGATTCGGTCTTTGTCGAGGACACGGCCTTCATCCTGCCCGAGGCGGCCGTCATCACCCGACCTGGGGCCGACTCCCGCAAACCCGAGACCGCCTCCATCGCAGACACGCTGCGTCCGCACCGTGACCTGTTCTTCGTGCGCGAGCCCGCCACGTTGGACGGCGGCGATGTGCTCGTGCTGGACAAGTCCATCTTCATCGGCCTGTCCTCGCGCAGTAACGCCGAGGCGGTTCGACAGTTGCAGTCCATGCTGGAGAGATTCGGCTACCAGGTCCACGGCGTGCAGGTCGGGGACTTCCTGCACCTGAAGAGCGCCGTCACCCGCCTGGACTCGGACACCCTGCTGGTCAATCCCGCCTGGGTGGACCCCGCCGTCTTCGGCAAATTCCAGATCGTCGAGGTGGCGCCGTCCGAGCCGACGGCGGCCAACATCCTGGTTATCAACGGGACGGGCATCTATCCCGATGCCTTCCCCGAGACGCAGGCGCGCATCCAGGCCCACGGGACCCAGCTTCTCAC
>CAZGFR010000101.1:0-11689 GCA_964524485.1 uncultured Anaerolineaceae bacterium
ATCGGCAGCACATCGTCGGCGGCTTGTTGAAAGACGTGTTGGATACTGCGTGGAAACGCGCTGAATAGGATTACTGTTATGTCAACTATCAATCTTTCTGTTAATGGCAAGCAATATTCACTGGAAGCCATCCCAGGCGAAACCCTCTCCACCCTGCTGCGTGAGCGCCTGCGCTTGACGGGCACCAAGATCGGCTGTGAAGAAGCCGAGTGTGGCGCGTGCACTGTTCTCGTAGATGGCGAGCCGATGATGTCCTGCGTCTATCCTGCCGAGCGTGCGCACGGCAAGACCATCGTCACCATCGAGGGACTGGCCCAGCGTGTCCACGAAGAGATGAAGCTGCACCCGTTGCAGGAGGCCTTCATCGAGCATGGCGCTGTCCAGTGCGGATTCTGCATCCCTGGCCAGATCCTGACCGCGTATGCGCTGCTCAAGCGCAATCCCAACCCTGACAGCGCAGACATCCGTTTTGCACTCAAGGACACGTTGTGCCGCTGTGCGGGTTATCCGTCCATCGAGAACGCCATCCTCGCCGCGGCTCAGGCCTTGCGTACGGGCGAACCCGTCCAGAAGCCGACCCACATCCCCGACTCGATCCACGAGCACAAAACCGTCGGGCATAAATTCCTTCGACCCGAGGCGGTTGAGAAGGTGACGGGCGAGGCCATCTACACCGATGACCTGAAGTTCGACAGTATGTTGTATGCCAAGGCCAAGCGCGCCATGATCCCCCATGGCTTCCTGAAGAAGCTGGATATTTCCAAAGCCAAAGCGCTGCCTGGGGTGGTGGCTGTGCTGACAGCCGAAGACATCCCCGCGGAGAAGAATCACGGCCTGGTCATCTACGACTGGCCCGTGCTGGTCGGCATCGGTGAGCGCGTCCGCTACGTGGGCGATGCGGTCGCCATCGTCGCGGCGGAGACTCAGGATATCGCCGAACAGGCCGCGGCCTTGATCGAGGCCGAGTACGACCTCCAGCCCGTGATCACGAATCCCGTCCAGGCGCGGCAGGCAGACGTCCCGCAGATCCACGCCAACGGCAACCTGCTCAAGCACATCAAGGTCCGCAAGGGTAACATGGATGCTGGCTTCGCCTCGGCGGATGTGATCCTCGAACATACCTTCCACACGCCCACCACCGACCACGCCTTCATCGAGCCCGAATGCTCGATCGGCGTGCCGCTGCCTGATGGCCGCATGGAAATTTATGTCGGCTCGCAGATCCCCTATCAGGACCGCACCCAGGTGGCGCGCGTGATGGGCTGGCCCGAGGAGCGCGTGCGCATCGTCGGCCAGTTGATGGGCGGCGGCTTCGGCGGCAAGGAAGATGTGATGGGCCAGATCCACGTCGCCATGCTGGCGAATGTCACGCAGCGGCCTGTCAAGCTGCTGTTCGACCGCCATGAGAGTCTGCTCGTGCATCCCAAGCGCCACGCCACGCAGATCCGCGTCAAGCTTGGCGCAAAGAAGGATGGCCGCATCGTGGCGATGGAGACCGAACTCTACGGTGACACGGGCGCGTATGCCTCGCTCGGCGAGAAGGTCATGACCCGCGCCACCACGCACTCGGCGGGCCCGTACGACATCGAGCACGTCCGCGCCGATTGCTACGCCATGTATACCAACAACCCGCCCGCGGGCGCGTTCCGCGGCTTCGGCGTGACCCAGTCCGCGTTTGCGGTCGAGTCGATGATGGACATGCTGGCCGAGACCGTCGGCGTGGACCGCGTCGAACTGCGCCGCATGAACGCGCTGCACGTCGGCAGTATCACCAACACGGGACAGGTCCTGAACGAATCGGTCGGCCTGACGGAATGCATTGACCGTGTCGATGCCGAGATGCGCAAGCACACGCCCGACCCGTTCAAGCCGCGGGCGGACTCCGCCAATTCGAACCTGGTGCGCGCCTGGGGCTTTGCCTCCGCGTACAAGAACACGGGTCTGGGCGGCGGCGCGCCCGACATCTCTGGCGCAGACGTGGAATTGTACGAAGACGGCACCTTCCAGGTGCGCAGCTCCGCCGCCGAACTCGGCCAGGGACTGGTCACCGTGATGCGCCTGACCGTGGCCGAGGAAATGGCCGTTGCACCCGAGCAAGTGCGCGTGCTGGTCATGGATACCGACCTGACCCCAAACGGCGGTCCAACCACCGCCTCGCGTCAGACCTTCGTGACGGGCAATGCCTCGCGCTATGCGGCCAAGACCCTGCGCGACCAGATTACTGCCACGATGGCCGAGAAGTTCGACGTGCGCCCCGAGCAGATCCGCTACGAGGACGGCGTCGTCCACGTCAACGGCCATTCGATGACATATGCCGAAATCTACAAGGAAATGACCGCCATCGGCCAGCAGCCGAAGGTCCGCTATGAGTATGAAGCGCCCAAGACCATGCCTCTTGGCGAAGGCGGCGATATGCACTTCGCCTTCTCGTTCGGAGTGCAGGCCGCCGAAGTGGAAGTCAACAAACTAACGGGCGAAGTGCGCGTGCTCAAGGTTATCTCGGCCAATGATGTCGGCATGGCCGTCAATCCGCTCGGCCTGCAGGGACAGATCGAAGGCGGTGTGATGATGGGCCTCGGCAACTGCCTCACCGAAGAGTTCATCATGGACAACGGCAACGTGGTCACCGACCATCTGGCGCGCTATCGCGTGCCTGGCATCATGCTCACGCCCGAGATCACCTCGATCATCGTCGAGCATCCCATCTCCAGCGGACCCTACGGCGCGAAGGGTGTCGGCGAGATTTGCAGCATCCCCACCACCCCCGCCATCACCAACGCCATCTACAATGCCGTCGGTGTGCGCATCTTCAAGACTCCCGTTGACCAGGAGATGATCGCTAAAGAGTTGTGGGAGCGGGAAGGCGCAAAGTAAAAGGAAAAGCGAAGATCAAAAGGACTCTTGGCTCAGGCTGAGAGTCCTTTTTCGACACTCGGGTTCGTTCTATTCGAGTAAAATCAAGCCAACAAAAGGATGCCCATGAACAAATTCACTGGCTATCGTTGCTCGATCTGCGGCCGCGAGTTCCTCCCGGGCCAGGTCACCTACACCTGCCCGCACGATGGCGGCAACCTCGACGTGGTGCTTGATTTCGACGCCCTGCGCGCCAAGTACCAGCCCGAGGACATCACCTCCCGCACGGACCCGTCCCTGTGGCGCTATCTGCCGCTGTTGCCTGTCCCTGAGCCCCCCGGCGAAGGGACTCCCCTCCACGCCGCGGGCTGGACTCCCGTCTTTGCCTTGCCGCGCCTGGCGGAGCGCCTCGGGCTCAAGCACCTGTGGCTCAAGGACGAATCGCGCAACCCCTCGGCCTCCTTCAAGGACCGCGCCAGCGCCATCCTGGTGGCGCGTGCCCGCGAGATCAAAGCCGATGTGGTGGTGACCGCCTCGACGGGCAACGCGGGCGCAGCCCTGGCCTGCATGTCCGCTGCGGTGGGACAGAAGTCCGTCATCTTTGCGCCCAAGTCTGCGCCGCCCGCCAAGGTGGCGCAGCTGCTCGTCTTCGGCGCGAAGGTCATCCTGGTAGACGGCACCTACGACGACGCCTTCGACCTGACCATCAAGGCCTCGCAGGAATTCGGCTGGTATTGCCGCAACACGGGCTACAATCCCTTCACTGCCGAGGGCAAGAAGACCGCCGCTTACGAGATCTGGGAGTGGTGGGAGACCGTCCACCGTGAATGGCACGAGAAGATTGGTCCTGATTCGGACCACGCCCCGCTGACGGTCTTCGTTTCGGTCGGCGACGGCAACATCATCTCGGGCATCCACAAGGGCTTCAAGGACCTCTACAACCTCGGCTGGATCGCGCGCATGCCGCGCATCGTCGGCGTGCAGGCCGAAGGGTCGGCCGCCATCGCCAACGCCTTCCGTGCGGGGACCGAGACCATCGTCCCCGTTTCCGCCACCACCCTGGCTGACAGCATCTCCGTCGACCTGCCGCGCGACGGCGTACGCGCTGTCCGCGCTGCGCGCGACACAAGCGGCACCTACCTCACGGTCAAGGATGCGGACATTCTCCAGGCCATTGCTGACCTCGGCAAGATGGGCATCTTCGCCGAACCTGCGGGCGCCGCGGCCTATGCGGGCCTGGTCCATGCGGCGACCTCGGGCCTGGTCAGTGGCGAGGACCCCGTCCTCGTGCTGAACACGGGCAGCGGCCTCAAGGACGTGCGCGCCGCCATGCAGGTCGTCCCGCAAGCGCCAATCATTGAACCGACCCTCGACGCTGTCAAGAAAGTGTTATGAAGCGGCCTGAATCCTGGAGTCTTCCCTTTCGATACGTCACGGGCGGAATCCTCTTCTTCGGTCTGATCGCCTTCATGATCTACGCCCGCGATGCCGTGCGGGCGTTGGTCATTGCGGGATTCGTAGCCTACCTGATCAACCCCGTGGTCATCCTGCTCGCCCAGCGGACGAAACTCTCCCGCGCCGCCGCGGTGAACATTGTCTACTTTTCAGCGTTGATCCTGCTGGTGGGCGTGCCCGCCACCCTCACGCCGATTTTCTTCGACGAGTTGCAGTTCGTCGTCCGTGACGTGCTCGACCTCAACCAGCAGTTCGGCGCGATCCTGTCCAAGCCGGTTGTGTTCATGGGCATGGAATTCCACCTGGAAAACCTGGCCTCCAACTTCGCCCACCTGCAAGATGCGGTGCTGAGTCCCCTGCCCGAGCAGGTTCTGGCCTGGCTGGAGACCACCTCGGTGGGCGCGTTGTGGGTGTTGGTCATCGTAGTCAGCATCCACATCTTCATGACCGAGTGGCCGCGCATGCGCGACTGGTTGATCGAACTTGCACCGCCCCCTCATCAAGACGATATGCGTGAACTGTATCGCCGCGTGCGCCGTATCTGGATGGCCTACCTGCGTGGACAGATCGTGTTGATGCTGATTGTCGGTGTAGTGTTCACCATTGCCTGGCTCATTCTGGGTATCCCCGGCGCGCTGGTGTTGGGCGTGGTGGCGGGGTTGTTCACCCTGGTGCCAGACGTAGGTCCCTTCCTGGCGGCCGTGCTGGCCATCGCTGTGGCTCTGCTGGAAGGCTCGAACTGGATCGACCTGCCCAACGTGGCGGTGGCGGGCATCGTCCTGCTCGTGTACCTGGTCCTGATCAACCTGAAGAATTTCTTCCTGCGCCCATTCGTGATGGGACGTAGTGTCCATATGAATGAGGCCGTAGTCTTCATCGCCATCATGATTGCCACCATCCTGGAGGGGATCATGGGTGCCCTTCTGGTGGTACCCGTGCTGGCCTCCGCCATCGTCCTATTGGAATATCTGCGCCGCCGCGTGCTCGACCTGCCGCCGTTTGCCGACGATGGCGAGCAACAATTTGTCTCGCCCGACGGGGAACAACCGCCGCCCCGCCTGCGCGCTTTGAAGAGAAAACCAATCGAGAAACAGGAAAAAAGCCAATGAATGTCGTTTATTCGATCATCGCGCCCATCTACAACGAAATCGAGAACCTGCCCCTGCTGTACCGCCGCGTCACTGACGTGATGGAGTCGACGGGTCAGCCCTGGGAACTGATCCTTGTGGATGATGGTTCGACCGACGGCTCGACCGACAAGATCCGCGAGTTGGCCGCCGCCGACAAGCGCATCCGCCCTGTCATCTTCGCCCGCAACTTTGGGCATCAGATCGCCATCACCGCGGGCTGGGACTACGCGCGCGGCGACGCCGTCGTCATCATTGACGCCGACCTGCAAGATCCGCCCGAGGTCATCCTCGATCTGGCGAAGAAATGGCAGGAAGGCTACGAGGTGGTCTATGCCGTGCGCGCCGAACGCGAGGGCGAAACCTGGTTCAAGACGTTCACCGCTTCGATGTTCTACCGCCTCATCTACCGCATCACCGACGTGAAGATTCCCGTCGACACGGGTGATTTCCGCCTGATGGACCGCAAGGTGGTGGAAGTGCTCAAGCAGATGAAGGAACGTCATCGCTTCCCGCGCGGCATGTCGGCCTGGGTGGGATTCAAGCAGATCGGCGTGGAGTACAAGCGCGCCGCCCGTCATGCGGGCGTGACCAAATATCCGTTCAAGAAGATGCTGCGTCTGGCGTTGAATGCCATCACCAGTTTCTCATATTTCCCGCTGCAGGTGGCCACCTTCTTCGGCTTCCTCTCGGCGGGCGTGTCCATCCTGGCCATTCCCGTGGTGGCGGTCATGCGCTTGATCGGCTCGCACTTCTTCGAGGGACAGGCTACCACCCTGATCTCGGTGCTCTTCCTCGGCGGTGTGCAGTTGATCTCGCTGGGCATTCTGGGCGAGTACATCGGCCGCTTGTACGACGAGGCCAAAGGCAGGCCGCTCTACATTGTCCGCGATGCGCCGAAGGAATAAATGACAAAAGGTCGCGCTGATCGGCGCGACCTTTTTTGTTGGGTGGTATTCCGCCCTGAGCGGAGGACAATTTCATGGATGTCCTTCGACTGTGCTCAGGACATATGGGGGTTACTTCAAGACCTCGAAGTTTGACACCGTCAAATGCAGTTCGTCGTCCATAGCGGCCTTGATCTGGTCGATGTTGACATCGCTGGGGAAGCCGTAGGTGGAGTCGTACTGGATCGTGACCTCTTCGGCCTGGGAAGCGGGACCAGACTGGAGGTCCGCGAAAAGGGCGTCGACGGTGGCGTAGCGGTTGAAGGTCTCGCGGATCGGGTCGTCGGTGGGGATGAGGGTCCCGTCAGCGTAGGTCATCGAGACGACCTGCCCGTCCTTGACCTCGATGTGCAGCGGCATCCTGTCTCGGAAAGCGCAGAAGCAGATGACGTCGAGGTCGAATCGGTAGTGGGTCACGCCGCTGCTCTGCCATTTTTGCTGGTTGGCGGCGAGGTCGTTCTTCGCGCCGATGGCGCAAGCGGTGAGGGCGATGGCTAAAACGATAAAGATGATTTTTCTCATGGCGAATCTCCTATGCGGGCAGGACGACAAGCTTCGTCATAATGTTCCCCGCTTTTGAAAAAAAACTGGCGAAGACCTTGGTCTTCGCCAGTTTGGGAACGTGCGGAGCGCTTACGGGATGGGGGTGGGCAGGGGAGCGCCCGTCTGCGTGTAGTAGGTGCCCGTGGCGAGCAGGCTCGGGTCGTTGGCCGCCTGCGAGGCCAGCATTTGGGCCTGGCGGGCCATGTTGGTGGCGTCGGCCAGCATCTTGAGCGTGTACTCGGGGTTGTGGAAGCCCATGCTGTTTTCGGCGGAGACGAAGTCCCACATGAACTGGGCCTTGCGGTGCAGGTTGCGGGCCTGGTTGAGCAGGTCCTGGTCGGAGTTGGGGTTGGCGGCAGCAGCCTTGATGGCGGTGATGGCGTCGATGATGGCATCCTCGGTGGATTGCTTGGTGGTGAACACCTGCTGCTGGATCAGGTTGACGCGGCGCACCACGGCTTCGGTGTCGCTGTGGCACTGTCCGCAGGCCAGCTCGGGGTTGAGCAGCGGCGAGTGGACATCGTGCATGGAGTACTTCGAAGCGCCATCGCGCACGTAGGGCATGTGACAGTCGGCGCAGGCCACGCCCGCGTTGTAGTGCGTGGAGCCCGCGGTGAAGGTCTCGTAATCGGGATGCTGGGCCTTGAGCATGGGCGTACCCGTTTCGGGATAGTCCCAATCCTTGAAGCCGATCTCCTCGTAGTAGGCGATGATCTGGTCGATGCGCGTGCCCTTCTCCCACGGGAAGGTCAGGTACTTCTTATCGCCCGCGAAATAATACTCGACGTGGCAGTTGGCGCACACTACCGAGCGCATCTCCTGGCGGGTGAAGTCGTGCCAGTCCTTGCCCTGGGCCTTGAGCGCCTCGTCCAGCGCAGGGTTGGTGACGATCAGGCGCATGGTGCCCGCCTCGTGGCAGTTGGCGCAGCCGATGGGTTCCTGGATGTTGGGCGTCATCTCATTGAACGTCATGGCGTCGAAGGCTGCCATTCCCATGTCGGCCCACAAGCCAGGGTTGTTGGAACTCTTGCAGGAATAACAGGTGGCGGGGGTGTGTTTGGGGTCCTCGTCGTTCAGGTTCAGACGCTTGGTGTTGCGGACGTCCTCCAGCGCGTTCATGTGGCCGCGGTCGTCGTTGTATTCTTTGCTGAATGGGTAGCCCGCAAACAGGATCAACTGGCGCGGATCGCGGTCCAGCCACGAGAACTTGGACGAGCCGCCGTAGGTGGTGTCGATGTTGTTGGTGGCGGTCTTCTGGAGCGAGTTCCACTGGTTGGGGAAGTTGATACCCCACTTCGAAGAATCGGGCTCCATCGGCTTGATCTCGACGATGGGGGCCACGGCGCGCTCCTGGGTGGGCTGGTTCTTCATGAAGACCAGCACCCCAGTCAGCACGGCGGCCAGCAGGACGATGATTCCGACAAGGATCAAGGTGGTGTAGCGTTTCATGGATGCATTCTCCTATTTGATGGGATACAGGGTGGAGTCCTGGTAGGGGGTATTCGACAATCCGCGCGGACCATGGGCCACGTTGCGGTGACAATCCCAACACTGACGATCGAAGGGCTGGGCGCCCATCACAATGGACTCGACCGTCTGTTGGTGGCAGCGGATGCAGTTCGATTGGATGATCTCCCGCGAGTGCTCGTTGGCGCGGATCACCTCGGGCGTCTTGCCGAGGCTGAAGACGTACACGTCGTGCGCACCCTGGCGTCCCTTTTCGATGTAATAGGCGATGACGTTCTGGTGGGGCAGGTGACAGTCGGCGCACTCGGCGGCTTTGTGATGGGCGGCGTGATAGTAGTTTTCGTACATGGGGTCCATCACGTGGCAGTTGTTGCAGGTCTCAGAGGCTGTGCCCGCGTAGGCGGGCGCGTCCGTCACCAGGACAAAGGTCCCCAGGGCGATCGCTGCGGCTGCCAGGGCGATGAAGATTGGGAGTTTGGACATGCGGCACCTTTGTGAAAGTGGGTATTAATCCTGCTCTTATTTTATACAGAAATTGTCGCATTTGTTGTGACTAAAGTCACAAAACTTGGGATAAAAAATCCTCATCTTCTTGTGAAGATGAGGATTGGTGAGGAACAGGCGCGGCTACATGCCGTCCATGTGACTGTCGTCCATGCTTTCCATGACGGGGACCGTCACCTTGAGCGTCAGGCCGCTTTTGAAGGTCAGGGTGACGTCGAACTGGTCGCCCACCTTCAGGTCACGGGTCAGGCTGACCAACATGATGTGCAGGCCGCCTGGTTTGAATTCCACCTCGCCGTCGGAGGGCAGGGGCACCGACGCCACGGGCGTCATCTCCATCAGGTCGGTCCCGTCCACCATTTTGCTTTCGTGCAGTTCCACACTGGTCGCTACGTCGCTCGAAACGCTGACCAGTTCATCGTCCTCGGCGGTGTGGTTGTGGAGCAACAGGTACACGGCGCTGTTCTCGCCCGTCATGGCGGGACGCGCCCACGGGTCGTGGACCTCGATCACCTCGCCCGCCCCGCAGGCGCTCAACAGGAATGCCCCTACCAGGGCAAACATCAAAAACTTCTTCATTTCACTCTCTCCTTTGGTTATTTTGGAAGCTTATGCAGAGGGATTGGCTTGCATGCTTTCATGCAGGAAATGCATGGTTTCCTGCAAATTTGCCAGCCGTCCGCCGAATCCCTTTTGGAAACGTTCCGCCTCGGCGGGGGAACCGAAACTCAGCACACTCGGCACACAGCAGACCGTCAACTCGCTGCCGAGCAAAAAGACCGCCTGTCCCGCGCTGACCATGTGTCCGTGGAGAAAATCAGCGGTCATGGCGTGGCTGGCGCCTGGGGTGCCTCCTTGCAGCATCAGGCCGCAGTGGGCGCAGCAGGCGCGGCGTTGTTCGCCGCTGGGTATGTGAAATAGGAAAACGGTCCGTTCATGAATGGGTTTGCCGCACATGGCACACCCACTCGTCGAACCTGTCGCCAGCGATGCGCCGCCGTGCGTCTTTTGGATCGCTCCCGCCGCCGCCATGCGGTTCAAGTCGCGGTGCACGGTCATCGCCGACACGCCCAGCGCTTCGGTCAGTTCCTGGATGGATACACTGCCTTGGTTTTTCAGGATTTCGAGGATTTTTTGTTCACGACTGGCGGAGTGGGGCATTGTTACCTTTTGTTATATTTATCAGAATGAATCAAAATATAACAAAGGCGGTAAAGATTGTCAAGCAAGAAACTTCCTTTGCTGGCTCAGCGAAGGGAGTTTTGTCACTTTTTGGAATATACGCGGCCCTTCCACGTCACCCCCTGGCCCGATAAAACCTTCCACGCGGAGGTGAGCATCATGGCGGCGAAGACGCCTGCCCCCAGCGGCGTGGATAACGCCCACCATCCCGAGATTTTCATCTTTTGCGCCACCCCCGCGCGGACCCTGAGCAGGTACGCCCACAACAGGGCCGATTCCGCCATCACGGCCGCCGCCTGCCACCCGCCGCCCTGGAGCAGCCACGTCAGCCCGAGCAGGGGCCAGGCGGGCAGGGCCAGCGCCGCCACCACGGCTAGGGTCGCGCCGAAGGCTCCCAGTAGCAGCAGGGATGGATGGTCCGACAGGCCGAGGTAGATGTTCTTGGTCCAGCCCTCCCACATCTCGGGCAGGGAGGTGTACATGCGTGTGCTGGCCATCTGCATCCCGTCGGCCACCACCAGTCGATAGCCGTTCCACTTGACCTGTTCGGAGATGGCCTTGTCCTCCACGATCTGATCCTTGACGCGCTCATGTCCGCCGATGGCGTCGTAGACGGTCCGCTTGATGAAGATGAACTGCCCGTTGGCGATGGCATCCCGCGTGGACGGGTCATTGACCTTGCGCGGCGAGAAGCCCACCGAGAGCGCCGTCATCACCAGCGGCATGACCGTCTTCTCCCAGAACGAGCCGAGGATCTGGAAGGTCATCAGGGTCAGCATGTCGGCGCGGGTCTCGATGGCCTTGGTATACGTCGCGGACAGGGCTTGCGGCGCGAGGAAGGTATCCGCATCGATGAAGCACAGCCACTCGCCGCTTGCCACTTTTGTCGTTTGATATAACGCGTGCGGCTTGCCCGCCCAACCTGTGGGCAGGTCCACGCCGTGGATTATTTTTAGCTTGTCGTCCTGAGCGGCGAGCCTCAAACGGCGAGTGCCACGAAGAATCTCAGGCGTGGAGTCCGTCGAACGGTCGTCCAGGACGATGACCTCGAAGTTGGGATAATCCTGCGCCAGCACTGCCTGCACGCATCGGCCGATGTTGCGCTCCTCATTCCGCGCGGGGATGCAGACCGAGATCAGTGGAACCGATGCCTCCCCCCTGAGCGAAGTCGAAGGGACAGGCTCGACGATGACGTCGAGGTGGTATTGATTGTGCAGCCAGAAAATAATGGCAATGCCAATTAAAAAGACGAGAGTGGAAATGATGAGCGGGAGCATGAAATGAAGACGACTACCCCGTAACATCCATTACGTGTTTGGTTCACTTTCTGTATGGCCAATTTAGGGCAAAACTTCGAACTCGCTGACTTTGTAAGTACTCTCATCATCTATTATATTCTTATCCCAATCAAGTTCGATATTTTGAGGAAAACCTAATTCAGCATCGTAAGATACATCTGCCCAAAACGCTTTTGATATACCTTCTTGGGTAATGTCAAACATTTTTTCAACTGTGCCCGCTCGCTCGATAACTTTGAGGTCGTGTCTATCGAGGTCCTTTCCACTTACCATCCTCCTACCTCACCACCACCTGGCTCCCTCCATCCGTCTT
>CAZGFR010000102.1:0-3627 GCA_964524485.1 uncultured Anaerolineaceae bacterium
TGGCCAGGGTGCGGGCTTCCTGAATGGAGAGCAGATCACTGTCGAGTTCGGTCATGGTTTATTTATCCTCGCGCTGAGCGGAGCGTAGTCGAAGCGCATGCAGTCCTCGACGAACACTCGGGTCTCCGCTCAACGCGTATGAGATCAATAATTGAACGGTTGGTTCGCAACCTCTAGCACTTTGTTCTGGAATGCCATCACTGCGGCGCGGCAGGCGGGTTGGTCGCCCGTCAGCATGACGCCCATGTAGTTGGTCTCGGAGGGCGGCATGGTCAACGCGCAGATCTCCACGGCAGCGGCCTTGAGCGCGGCATCCAGCGCCACCAGACCTTCCATCGGTGGCGCGACCAGGTACGCGATCGGCGAGCCGACGGGGATGTTACACACCTTCGAGAGGTACGTGCCCGTGCGCGAGATCAGGTGCGGGAAGAAGGCAATGGACGCATCCTCGTTGGCCGAATACCAAATGGCCTTCGTCTGGATGTAATCCACCGCGGCGTTCAGCCCTGCGCGGACTTCGGCGGGGTCGGGTCCCGCCAAAATGGCCATGATCTCGCCTGAGATCAACCCCGAGGAATGCTTCGCGCCCGCATAGAACGAGTGCGCGTACACCACTTCCACGTCGGCCATCTTGGTGGCTTCGTCGATGGCGGTGTAGGTCGCGTCATCGTTGTCGACGGTCAACAGGCCGATGGAGCGTTGCTCGGGTCGAAGCTTGAGCTGCTCGGCAAAGTTCCGCTCCACCTGGGGAATCAGTTGGACGGACAGGGGCGTACCGTAGATCGGGTCGAGGATGGCCATATATTCTCGCTTTACCTGGTGGTCGAGTAGGCGGTGTTCTTCCGCCGTATCGAGACCACAACTCCGCGTTTCTTATTGACAAGCTGATCACGATACGCCCTTCGAAGAACGCTCAGGGCTACTCGACCAGCAAAGTTACTTTGCCTATTTCGCCATTTTCAGCTTGACACCAGAAGCCTGATGCTGACGCATCTTCTGGGCAATTTGTACCACAAACGCGCCCGCTTCGAGCGGATTGGTGCCGCCATTTTCGAAGATGTTACAAACGACGTCGCGGTCGGCATCGGTGTCGCCGTACTTGGGCTTATAGCCCATGTAGGCGCTCATCGACTCGGCGCGGCCCAGGCCAGGTCGCTCGCCGATCAGCAGGATGACCACATCGGGCTTGATCGCCTCGCCGATGTCGTTCATCACGCCCACGCGCGCGTACTTGACGAAGAACGGCGTGCCGAAGGTCAGGCCAGCGGACTGCACACCTTGTCGAACAACGGGAAACATCTGCCGCAGATTGGCCTCGACTGCCGCCGCCGACAACCCATCCCCCACCACCACCTGCACGTTGACGTTCTTCTGGCATTTCTCGTTGAGGGTGCGCTTGGCCTCGTCGTTGAGCAGGCGGCCCAGGTCGGGGCGTAGCAGATATTCCTGCTTGTTGCTGACCTTGGTCTGCACGGTGAACAGGTTGAATTCATCCAGCAGGCGCTGGTCGACGTCGCGGTAGAGCGCATCCTGGGTGACGGCGTGATCGCCCTGGAAGAGCAGCAGCGAGGCGGTACGATAGCGCGGACCCGCGCGTCCCACGCCGATGCGGGCCGAGGTGGAAGCCATCAGCGCGCGCACGCCGTTGGAGTCTTTGGCATTGGTCACGCGCGGAGTCAGGCGCGCCTCGGGCGTGGTCGGGTCAGGCAGGTCGATGGTCAGGGAAGCGCCAGAAGTGGAGGGTCTGGCGGGAAAAGTTTGGGGGGTGGACGGAGTCCACGAGGCGGAAGCAGCCGTCGGCGCAGACGGTTGGACGGCTCCCGAGGCTTTCAGCTCACGGACGATGGCTTCCACGATCGCATTCAGTTTGGCATCATCCATGGTTACCTCTTGAGGAAGAAGGACGGGTCGCCCGCTTTTTCCGTCAACACGCCGTTGCGCATCAGGCCGAGGTCTTCCATCCATTTTTCGAACTCGGCGGCAGGACGCAGTTTGAAGAGCTGGCGCAGGGTGGGCGCGTCATGGTAGGAGGTGCATTGATACGAGAGCATCGAGTCGTCGCCCATCGGCACGCCCATGAAATAGTTGCAGCCTGCGGCTGTGAGCATGACCGCCAGGTTCTCGATGGCGTTCTGGTCGGCGCGGGCGTGGTTGGTGTAGCAGGCGTCCACACCCATCGGGATACCCGTCAGCTTGCCCATGAAGTGGTCTTCGAGACCTGCGCGCTGGATCTGACGGGCGTCGTACAGGTATTCGGGGCCGATGAAACCGACCACGGTGTTGACCTGGAAGGGATGATAGCGTTTGGCCAGCCCGTAGTTACGGGCTTCGAGCGTGAGCTGGTCCCAGCCGTTGTGGGCCTCGGCCGAAAGCGCGGACCCCTGGCCTGTTTCGAAGTACATGAAGTTGGGGCCTTTGGGGAAGCAATGCTTCTTGGCCAGTTCATAGGCCTCGTCCAGCATGCCAACCGAGATGCCGAAGGATTCGTTGCCTTTTTGTGATCCTGAAATGGATTGGAATACCAGCCCGACGGGCGAACCCGATTGCATGCATTTCATCTGCGTGGTGACGTGGGCCAGCACACAGTTCTGGGTGGGGATATTCCAGGTCTTGATGACATCATAGGTCATGTCGAGCAGGCGCGAGACCGAGCCGTACGAGTCGTCCACGGGATTGATGCCGATGACCGAGTCGCCCGAGCCGTAGGACAGGCCTTCGTAAATCTCGGCGCGGATGCCCTCGGGCGAGTCGGTGGGATGGTTGGGCTGCAGGCGGCTGGAGAGGGTCCCAGGTGCGCCGATGGTGTTGTTGCAATGCGCCGTGACAGGGATCTTCTTGGCGGCGTACATCAGGTCCAGGTTGGACATGAGCTTGGTGACGCCCGCGACCATTTCGGCGGTCAGGCCGTCGGAGATGCGGCGGATCATGTCGGGCGTGGTGGTGTCGGCCAGGATCCACTCGCGGAAATCGCCGACGGTCATGTCTTTGATCTCGGCGTAGACCGCTTCGTTCACGCCGTCCTGGATCACACGCGTGACCTCGTCCTGGTCGTACGGCACGGCGGGAGTCTCGCGCAACACGCGCAGGGGCACTTCCGCCAGCACGAGACGCGCGGCCACGCGCTCGGCGGCCGTTTCCGCGCCGACGCCCGCGAGGCGATCTCCCGACTTCTCCTCGTTGGCTTTGCCCATCAGGAGACGGATGTCAGGAAATTCGTAGGTCTTGCCGTGTAGTTTCGCGCGGAGAAGCATGAGTGCTCCTTGATTAATTATCTTTGATGCAATGGCTGCAAAATTCCAGGCGGCAATTTAGTTCTCTGATAAAAGATTCTGCATTTTCAATACTTGCAAAAGGGCCATGCCATACTCCATTATCCGCACGTGTTCCACCAGACAGACCACTGCCATTATTACAAAAGCGACAATCTGATCGATGCACCATTGTGCGATGGCCTTTGGCGCGCCAGTTTTCGTAAATGAAATAGGTCATGAATAACTCAATGATAAAAGATCAACGTCTTGACGCTCAGCGGAACTACGCGGCCATCCATCAGCGGGGTGCCCACGTCGATGTAGTCGCCTTCCGATAAACCAACCTGGTCGATCACGAGCAGGGAGCGCTGCGGCG
>CAZGFR010000102.1:3727-11479 GCA_964524485.1 uncultured Anaerolineaceae bacterium
TAGTCGCCTTCCGATAAACCAACCTGGTCGATCACGAGCAGGGAGCGCTGCGGCGCGAGTCCTTTGACGGTCTGTCCCAACGCCTGAGCGTAGTCCCTTTCGATAATAATGACGAGCGGCCTGTCGGAGGGCATGCTGCCCGAAAATTCCCGTAAGCCGTTCGCCAGTTGAGTGAGCGAAGTATAGTCCAAAGGTTGATTGAGTTCAAGCGCAACCGCGAACAGATCGGTGGCGAGGTTCACGTCCCAGCGGCGCACGGCGGCGGAAATGGCCGAGGTAACGGAAGCAGGCTCCAGGTCCGCGGGGAGCATGGGGCGGATGACGGGCACATTCTTCATCGGCAGGATCTGCCGCTCGGCCCAGATCGTCGACCCCGAGAGGGTCACCGTTTGTGTGCTGGCGCCCAGCACGGTGGCGCGCAGCGTCTCCGCGGGTTGCACTACCTCATAGACGCTCAAGGCGGGATGGCGCCGCAGCGACTCGGCCAGCAGCGGACCCACGTCATCGTGACGGGTCGCATCAGCCACCGAGTTGATTTGAATAGGATTGAAATAATAATGCCCGATGCCGCCCGAGAACATCAGCACCGTGCCGCGTCCCGAAACGCCCGTAGGCGGGGTGAGGTACAGTTTTTGCGCCAGCGGCGAGGATGCGCCTTCGACTAGTTCAAGGGTCATATCGGCCATGCGGTCGGTGAAACGGCGCAACTGCTCGAGCGTCGGCGTCGACCCGACCTCCAGTTGAACCCCGATGTCGGCCAGGATGTACTTGGCGGGGTCAGCGATGTGGCGCACCCGTCCGCTGGCATGCTCGACCTCGAGGATGCGCCCACCATAGTTCATGGCTGCCGCGCCGACAAAGGTCCCGCTTTGGAAGGTGGCGCTGTTGGCGCTGCCGCCGCCGATATCCACATTGGTGACGGAGGTGTAGTGGGTCTGCGAATACTGGGCCGCCCCTGCCCCCTTCCCCGAGATGAGACTCTCCACGTTCGGTCCTGCCACGCTGACCACGAACTCGCCTGCCAGCCCGGAAAGCGCGCGCAGGATCTCGTCGGCGTTCTTCTTCTTGGCCGTCTCGCCCGTGATGATGACCGCACCCGTCTCGACCTGCTTCGGGTCCACGTTGGCGGCGGCATACTCGCGACGCACGATCTCGTGGAGCCTATCGGCGTCCACGGTTTCATAATTTTTGAGCGGGGTAAAGACAATGGGGCTTTGATACAGCACTTCGCGGCTGGAGATGTTGATGCGCGGAATCTGTCCAGGCCGCGCCACGTCGGTCAGGCCGAGGCGCGAAAAGATGATTTGCGTGGTCGTGGTCCCCACATCCACGCCGACAGAGAGGAGGGCGCGAGAGTCGCTCATAAGGCATGTATGTCATTGCGAGGGCGACGTTCTGCCACTCGCAGCAACATTCTACTCTTTCCTGTAGGTCACCTTGCCGCCCAGTTCGAGCGAGTCGATCACGCCCACGATGACGGCGTCCACGGGGGCGTTGCCCGTCTGGCTGGTGTAGCGGGCCGAGGAGCCGTCGGTGACGAGCACCAGGTCGCCCGTCCCCGCGCTGACGGTGTCCACCGCCACGTACGGTTCGCCTGTCACCTTGCCCGCTGTGTCCGTGTTCCGCACGATCAGCAGTTTCCGCCCGCTGATGGCGGCGTCCTTGATGGTCGAGATGGTCGAACCGATCACGAGTGCGATTCGCATGGGTGCCTCGTTGAAAACCAGGATGGGTGAATTTTATCCCAATTCACCCATCCTGGTGGTGTTCAGTTCAGGACGCTAATCGTCGCCCTTGCCCTTGGCGGCGGCGGCCATTTCCGCTTCGATGCGGCGCAATTCCGCTTCGTCGGCAGCCTTCGGACCCTTGAAGTGGGTCTTGGAATAACCGAACCAGGCGATGGCCAGAATGATGACGAACGCCACCATCGTCCACAGCACCAGTTCATTCGGCGGCAGCACGAACAGGATGCAGATGAAGACTGTGTAGACCACCGCGATCACATTCAGCAGCGGGCCCCAGGCTCCGAGGTTCCAGGGGGCGTTCTCGGGCGTGGTGAAATTTCCCTTCTTTGCCAGTTTGTTGCGCACGTTCAGGAACACAGGGATGTTGTAGGCCACGTACAGCGCGATGGTGGAGATGGAGGTCACCACGAAATAGGCAGCCGAGTACATGCAGACCAGGACCGCCAGGGCGCTGGTGATCAGGATCGACTTGACGGGCGTGCGCAGGGTCGGGTGGATCTCGCGGAAGGCGGGCGAGAAGGGCATGCCGTCATCGCGCGCGAAGGCGAAGAACATGCGGCTCATGCTGGTGACGGTCGAGAGTCCGCACAGCCACATGCCTCCAAAGACGATGATCGCCACGGTATCCGCGAAGTAGCTGGCCAGGCCCTGATAGGCGATGTACAGCACGGGATAGGGATCGCTGGCAGTGGCGGCGATGTCTGGAATGTTGAGGGTGAAGGCCATCAACACGATGTAGCCGACCACAGCCGAGACCGCCACGGAGAGGAACACACCCCAGGCGCTGTTCAGGCGGGCCATGACGGTCTCTTCCGCCACGTGAGCGGAAGCGTCATAGCCGGTGTAGGTCCACTGGCCCTGCAGGAAGGCCAGAACGAACACGAAACCGAAGGGAGCCAGCTTGTACAGGTCGGCGAAGGCGGGAAACATGGCGAAGAACGGAGACTTCAACACGAGACTCCCCACCACCAACGCGGGCCCCGTGGTGCCGTCTGCGAAGGTGGCCGAGGAGGCGTCCAGTGGGTTGACCGTGTTGACCGCCTGCATGGCAAAGGAGAAGGGTTGGTGATTCTTGCCGAAGAAGGCCAGCAGCAGGGCAATGATGATCACGCCGCCGATATGCCAGTACACGCTGAAGTCGTTCAGCAGGGCCGTCAGTTTGATGCCGAAGATGTTGATCAACACCTGCGGGATCATGATCACGACCATGACGAAGATGTAGAAACCCCAGCTGCTCAGGGTCCAGCCGAAGAGTCCGCCCAGGGCGGGGGCATTCGGGTCCAGGTCGAACATGCGGGTCACCAGGCCCACACCATAGATGGCCGCGCCGATGTTGATGCCTGCCGTGATGGTGATCTGCCCGATCATGTTCATCCAGGCCGTCCACCAGCCCCAGCTGACTCCGCCCAGCTTGGAGGCCCAGAAGTACAGGCCGCCCGCCGTCGGGTAGGAGGAGGCGATCTCCGCCATCGAGGCGGCGATGATCAGGGTGAAGACGCTGATGACAGGCCAGCCCACGGTATTGATGATCGGCCCGGCGAACTTGAGGCCGTAGCCGAACAGCAGCATCGCGCCAGTGAGGATGGAAATAATAGAAAACGAGATGGCGAAGTTGGAAAACCCGCCCATCTCGCGGAATAGCTGCTGGGCATATCCCAGCTTATGCAGGTCGCGCACATCCTGCTGAATGAGTTCCTCGCGCGTCTTTTTGTTTGCCATACAGTGCAATCCTCCAAAACAAGAGTGATTCGTACGACAGTCCGGCTTGCGGGGTGGAGCAAGGACGTAACTCGGTGATATCGACCTCCTGTTTGGGATGGATGAAGGGGGGATATAAAAATTCCCACAACCTTAATTTTTTGTGAGAAATATAGGAATATTGTAGAGGAAATGGTTCTGCGATTCAAGAGGCAAAATTGAGTTACAGGGAGGGATGGGTACAAAAACGGACAGGCCGCCCATTTCGGCGGCCTGTCGCTCGATTCTGATCGGAATTTTATATTATGGACCCGTAATGCGTCCATCCACGACGGGCGCAACGGGCGAGTTGGCACTGACGTAGTCGATTGCAATCTGCAGCAGGTCGTCGCCAGGCTGCAGCACGTTCGTACCCTGGGTGAAGATGGTATATCCGTCACCGCCGGTGAACATGAAGTCGTTGGTGACGATGCGGATTGTATCGGAGGGGCCGATGGGTGTCAGCGTGCCGCTCACCCCATCGGGAGCCTTCCACATACCGGTCACGACCGGCGTGGTCCCGTTACAAGTGAAATTGACCACCAGGCCCGAGATCTGCGGGAAGCGACCGGTGGCGATGGCTGGATTGCACTTGGGCGAGAAGCCGTTCAGGAAGGCCTGCTCCAGTTGCGCCCCGGTCAGGGTCTCGATGACCGTGCGGTTGCCAAAGGGCAACACGGCAAACATCTCACCCCAGGTGATCTCGCAGTTCTGTTCGCCCGCGCTGGGCGGAGCGCACAGCAGGTCCGCGCGCAGACCGCCAGAGTTGGTATAAGCCGCGTCCACGCCGGGATATTTCAGGCGCATGGCATCCGCCACCATGTTGCCCATGGCGGACTCGAACAACCGTGTCGGGGCGCGTTTAATATCGAAGGCCTGGGTGCCGATCACCTGGTTGCGCAGGATGGCGGTTTGGGCGTTGGCATCGTCGACGATGGCCTGCACGTCCGCGCGTTTCGGGACGCCGATGTTCTTGGACACGCGTGTCGCCGCGCCAGCCCATTCGACATCGCCTTCCTTCTTGTTGACGACCATCTGCACAACCGAGTAGCTGCCGCCGGCATTCAGGCCTTCCGCCACTAAAATGTCTCCAACCATCATATTGGAGATGCGGTGCGTGTGGCCTGCCAGGATCACGTCCACGCTGGTATTCTGAATGCCCTGCGCGATGGTCACGATGGGGCCATCCCACGGGACGGCGGGGATGCCGTCCACGGCGTTGCTGCCGACGGCGCTGCCTTCGTGGATCAGGACGATCTGGATGTTGACGTCCTGCTCGCTCAGCTTTTCAGATTCGGCCTGAATGGTCTCGATGGCGGGCAGGAACTTGAGTCCGGCCGTGGCTCCCGCGCTGACCAGTTCGGGCGTGGTCTCCAGCTCGATGCCGATCACGCCGACCTTCCAGCCGTTGTAATCGAAGACGTGCGTTCCCTGGACCCAATCCGGGTTCTGCATCGTGAGTTCATCCACGATGTTCGCGCCGAGGAAGGGGAAGTTGGCGCGCGCCTGATGTTGCTGCAGGCGGGCGATGCCATAGTCGAACTCGTGGTTGCCGTAGGAAGTGGCGTGCAGGCCCCAGGCGTTTTCCACGTCGATGGCGGGACGATCCTCGAGCAGGCCCGAATTGGCCGGGCTGGCCCCGACGTTATCGCCAGAGGCGAAGAGGAAGGACGGACCGTTGAACTGCGCGGCTTCCTGATCGAACATGGTGGCCAGTTGGGACGCACCACCCACCGAGACGTTGCGCCCGTCCAGGCTGTAGGAGGTCGGCTCAAGTTGACCGTGGAAGTCGGTCAGGCCGATGACCGGGATCAGCACATTCTTGTTGTTATCCTTGAAGAGGTCGAGACGTACCACACCTTGTGAATGCTGCGGTTCAGGGACGCCGAGCAGGTAGGCGATGGTCGGCGCAAGGTCGATGGTGCGCAGACCGGTCACCGACTTATTGCGCTTGATGTTATTGCCGCCCGCGATGAACGTGGCGCGCACGTTGACGTTAGCCGCAAGATTCTGCACGTCGGGCACGTATCCATGTTGACCAAAGAAGGCCGAGCGAGCCACCAGCGTGCCAGGCGTGGCCGCATCGAACTGGTAGGGCGGATATGCAAATACGACCAGGTCACCCGTGCGGGTGGGATGCGCCATATCGGCCGTGCTGTCCGGGCCGTTCGGGATGTAGCGGGCTTCAGCGCGGGAATAGGCGCGGTCGATCATCATCCAACCCTCGGGCTGGCCGTCGTTGGTCCAGTCGTTCGGGTCGCTCAAGGCCAGGAAGGCATTGCGGATCATCTCCACCGTGGCAGCTTCCTGGTTGGCAGGGATCTGGGTGAACCCGCCGCCTGCGGGGTCGCGTCCCGCCAGGTTCAGGTAGATTTGTACTGTACCGCCTGCCCAACAGGCCTTGGCCTTGCCGATGGTCTCACCTGTGGCGGGTCGGCAGTTGGAGGTCTGCGGCTTGGACAACAGGCCGAGGTCCACCAGCACCTTGCTGGCATCGATAGCCAGGAACTGCGGCGCAAAGCCATGATCGGATGCGACGAAGGTGGTGGTATCTCCATCCATCAAAGATTGGACCAAAGCCAGGGTCGAGTCTGCGCCCTTGTAGGCCCGCTGGATGAAGGCTGTGCGTTGAGCCACCCGTCCATCGGGCGTGCCATTGACCTGCACGTCGTCGTAGGCAGGATTGGGCGCTCCATTGGGCAGCGTGGGTGTGATCAACCCGAGGAATTGGTGCTGGAACTCGTCCGTGGTCGGGTAGCCGATCATCGCCAGGTCGGGCTGGTACTTCTCCAGCACGTATTTGATGATCGGCCGATAAGCCGTTTCCCAATACAGACCCTGCTCGACGTAGGTCTCTTCGCTGACGATGCCTGCCTCCAGAATAGCAAAATCTGCCGACATGGAGGTGGGGAAACGCTGCGCCACGAACTCTTCGAAGCTGCCGCCGAAACCGTTGGGAGGAGTCCAGGTGGGCCAGGTGGCGTTCGCGCGGCTGACCGAGGTGTGATACAGGCGTACCTGCGAGAGGTCCTTGCTCAATTCCTCGACCTTGACCAGCATGCCAGCCGTCTGACCGTCCAGCGCGCCGCCGGAGATTATGACCTTGATGTCGGCCCACTCGCCGCGTTTCAGTTTGGCCACCGCCGCGCCTGCATCCTTGCTGAAGGAGAACCAGACGCGGTCGTAGTTGACCTTTTTGTCGTTGGTGGAGTCGAAGATGTAGGCGTTCAAGCCATACTTATCCACGCCGCCATCGAGCACGCGCAGGCGCATTTCCTTGGCCGGGCTGAAGGACTTGGGGGTGTTGGTCCAGCCCGTGGCGTCGGCGGGAGCCGCGCCTGGGAACGGAGCCTGTCCCGCGAAACCCGCCGGGTGATCGAATTGCAGGCCAAAGGAGGCCGTGAAATTGGCATCATCCGTCGGGGAGATGTAGTTGGTCGCCACACCGCGCCCGGAGAAGAAGGAATGGAAGTCCAGGGTCGGCCCGTTGATCAGGCCGTTGCGCCCGCCTGCCCACTCGATCTGGACCACTTTCTTGCCGCCGCGCTCAGCCGCCTGGGCCAGGGACTCGGCCTGCAGCACGCCAGAATCAAAGGAGCCGGTTCGATTTCCAAACGCGGCTCCGTTGATGGCAAATGTATTGTTGGTGGACCCATGCACACCCGACCAAGCGCCCGTGGAAAGGCTGTACCAGCCTGCGCCGGTATTGGTGGGCGCCTGGGTCAGCAGGCCGCCGTCGGCGGCGCGCGCGCCCGAGTTGAGTAACTTCTTCATGGCGGGCATCATGCCCTGGCCGGCGAAGGATTCCACCAGGTCCTGGCGCATGCCATCGGAGGCAAAGAAGATGACGGAGGTCTCATCGTCACGTTCGTGCCTGTCCTGCCTTGGCCCCGTGGTAGACGAGGCAAAAGCTTCCATCGGCGCAATCAATAAGGTCAGTGCGAGGATCGCCGAAATAAAACGGAGCAGAAACGCCCTAGGGTGTGCTCTGCTCCGTTGGAGGAACGGGTCATTCTTCATGCGAATGCTCCTTACCCATAAGAATCTTCATGTCTGCCAGCATGGGCGAATGCGCAGACACGCGACGGTAAATAGGGAGAAAAAGAAAGACGCCCATGATCACCTTTCAAGAGAATACGAATTCAGACTATTTAGATTTTATTCATACCATTATCAAAAGTCAACTAGTACTTTGGGATGGGTATAATCGCCCCATGTCCAACACATTCGACATCATCATCATCGGCGGCGGCGTGCACGGCGCCAGCCT
>CAZGFR010000103.1:0-11214 GCA_964524485.1 uncultured Anaerolineaceae bacterium
CGGCGAAGCGGCCTGGATCGGTGACGACCTCCGCTGTGGCCTGCAGGCGCCTGGCGCCCACACGCACTTCCACACATGGATGCGACTGGAGGTTCCGCACCCAGTCCGCTTTGAGGCCGCGCGCCGCGCCAACGTAGTAGTCCGCGTCGATCTTCTCATACTGGAGCGGCGTCACCCGCTGCAGCCCGGACTTGCGTCCCGTGGTGGTCAACAGGAGGATGAACCTGCCGATGACGGGTCCCAATCCCATCGCATACAACAAACGATGGATCTTCTGAACGTTCTTGATGCGGGTCCAGTCGATCGGCGCCATGGGGCCACCTGTTTCTACTTGAAGACCACATCCGCGGGCATGCCGATCTTCAATTTGCCGTCGGGATCCTGCACACTGAGTTTGATGGCGAAGACGGTGCTGGAACGGCCCTCCATGGTCTGGACGTTGCGCGGGGTGAACTCGGCCTGGTCCGCGATCTGGATGACGGTGGCCTGGAAGGTCACGCCAGGGAAGGAGTCCACGCGGACGGTGGCTTCCTGGCCGAGGCGAATCTCGCCGTAGCGATCCTCGGGGATGTAGACCGTGATGGTCAGGTCGCTCAGTTTGCCGAGGACGAAGGCTGTCGCGCCCGGCTGGACGAATTCGCCCGGCTCGATGTTTCGGGTCAGCACCACGGCGTTCGTGGGAGCGGAGATGGTCAGCTTGGAGATCTGGGTGTCGATCAGGGCCAGGTTGGCCTCCGCCTGTTTGGCGGCGTTCAAGGCCTGTTCCACGGCGGCCTTGGCCTGGTCGAGGGCGGCCTGGGCCACTTTGACGCCCAGGGAGTTTTCGCCCGTCTCCAGCGTGGACAGACGAGTCTGGGCAGCCTGGTAACGCTCCAGCGCCACCGAGAGTTCGGCGCGCGCCTTCAGGACCGCATCCGCCTGGTCGGTGTTGAGCAGGTCGTCGTAGGCGGCCTGGGCATCGTCGAGTTCGGCCTTGGCGGCGTCGTAGACATCCTCGGCCGCGTTGATCAGGTCATCGGTGCCCGAGAGCTGCTTGGCGATCCCGACGCGGGTGCGATAGCCTGGGGCCGCGGCAGGCAGAGAGAGCGGCAGGGTGGTCGGGTCGATGGTGCCGCCGCTGGCCTGGGAACGGCTGTACACGTCCAGCGCGGACAGGAAAGCGATGCGGGCATTGGCAAGGCGCGTCTCAGCCTGGACGAAGTCCGCGTTCTTCAAGTCCTTGACCACCGTATCGAGGTTGGCCTGGGCGGCGTCCACTTCCTGCGCGGCCGAGAGGATGCCCGCCTGGGCGGCGGCGATCTGCTCGTCACGGGTGAAATACCACTGCGGCTGGTCGAAGTAGTTCGGCGTGCGGGCGCTCCAGTCGGCGAGGCGCGATTTGGCCCCCGCCGCGCGGGCGTTGGTCAGGGTGACATCGTATTGGGCCTGGGCCACCTCATAGCCCGCCTGGGCCGTCTGGGCGGCGGAGTTGGCGGTGGTGAGCGCGGCGGCGGCGGCATTCCGTTGCGCGGTCAGCAGGCTCGGGTCCAGGCGCAGGAGCGGGTCGCCCGTTTTGACGGACTGGCCTTCGTCGACCAGCACCTCGGTCACCTTGCCGGCCATCTCAGGCGCAAGGTTGATCTGCACGGCCTCGATGGTGCCCGAGGCGGTCAACTGTCCGCTCTCCTTGCCGAGGGCCTGGGTGACGATGAAATACCCGCCGATGACGACCAGCAGGCCGAGGACGATGATGGCGGGAAGCGGGGGACGTTTGTGGTTCATGGAATACTCCTTTGCCTCCCCTCTCCTTTAGGAGAGGGGCCGGGGGTGAGGTAGGGTAATTTCAACTAATCGAGTCTCTTGCGGAAGCGCAGCGCGGCGGCGGTCATGATGCCGACCGCGAAGAGGGTCATGGCGATGACGTCGGTCTGGATCATGGCCAGGCTGACGTCCTTGAGCAGCAGCGCGCGGATGATGACCAGGTAATAGCGCAGCGGCATCAGGTACGAGATCCAGCGCAGGACGGCGGGCATGGCTTCCAGGGGGAAGAAGAAGCCCGAGAGGAAGATGCTCGGCAGCAGGGTCATCCACACCGTCAACATGGCCTCCTGCTGGGTGTTGGCCACCGTGGAGGCGAACAGGCCGATGCCCAGCCCTGTGATGAGGAAAATGATCGAGAGCAGGATGATCAGCCCCAGGTCGCCGCGGATGGGCATACCGAACCACCAGTGACCGACAGCCAGCACCTCCAGCGTGTTGAAGAAGCCGAGGATGACGTAGGGCATCAGCTTGCCGACGATCAACTCCCACGGGCGGATGGGCGTGACGATCAGCTGCTCGATGGTGCCGCGCTCGCGCTCGCGCACCACCGAGGTGGCGGTGAGGATGGCGGCGATGGCGTACAGGATCATGCCGATCACACCGGGGATCATGAAGTAGGCGCTGATCAGGTCGGGGTTGTACCAGACGGTCGTCCGCACCTCGACCGGCGGCTGGACGCGCAGGTTCATGCCCGTGCGCGCGAAACGCTCGGACAGGATCTCGGTGGCGTGCGCCTGGCTGATGAGTTTGGCCGCTGAGAGCGCCGTGGACGCGCTGGTGGGGTCCGAGCCATCCAGAATGAAGGCCACGGTGGCTTTGCCCTCGCTCAAACGCTGGGCGTAATCGGGCGGGATGATGACCGCCGCCCGCGCCTGGCCCGCCTCGATCAGGTAACGGATCTCAGCCTGCGAGTCGACCGAATAGGCGATGCGGAAGTAATCGGCGGCGCGGTAGGAATCCAATAGGGCGCGCGACTCGGGGCTGCGGCTCTGGTCGAGCACGGCCAATGGCACGTTGCGCACGTCGTTGGTGGCCGAATATCCCAGCAGGAACAGTTGCATGATCGGGATGATCAGCACCATGATGAGCGTGCGCGTATCGCGGAAGATCTGGATGAATTCCTTGCGGATGATGGACATTAAACGCGAGTTCATGCGGACTCCTTCAGGACGCCGTGGAGGAAGAGGTCCACGTAGGCGTCCGTCATGTTTTTGGGCAGCAGCGGGCTGATGACCGAATTGGACATGATCATGTCGGTGATGATGTACGAGATGACCATGCCCAGGAATGAACGCATCAACACCACGGGGTTGGTCACGCGCAGGTCCTTGCGCTTCTGGACGATCTGCTCAAAGACGGGCAGGATCTTCGGCGCCACTTCCTTCAACATGGCCGCTCCGTGGCCGCCCTCGAATTCCACGAACTCGATCATCATCAACTTGAGATAGTAAGGCTCCCTCGACATTTCATCGAGGACGATGCGGACGGCGTTCTTCAGGAATTCCTCGGTGGTCGCGCCCTCCACCTCGAGGACCAGCGGCAGCACCCGCTTGTACGGATGCTTGTCCACGATGATGGCCTCGAAGATCTCTTCCTTGCTCTTGAAATGGTTGTAGATGCCCCCCAGGGCCAGGTTCGCGCGCTCCGCGATCTGTCGCATGGATGTGGCATGATAGCCCTGTTCCATGAACAGTTCAATGGCGGCATCTTCGATGGACAACCGCGTCAGTTCGCCTTTGCTCAGGGTTTCATCGGACATGAGTTCTCCTAAAAATGAACGAACGTTCGTTTTTATTTTACGCAACTTGCGCACCCTGTCAAGGCAAAAACATGACATTTTTTCACGTTGGGAGCGCTTTCAGTTACAATCCGTGCATGCTTACCACCCTCGAAAAACAAGTCAGGCAAAGCCTCAAGCACAACCTCACCGTCAATTTGTGGGATGGCGGTCTGTTCGGCGTGGCGCTTGGGTTCGCCTCCTTCGGCACCATCCTGCCCCTCTTCGTCGCCACGATGACCGATTCCGCCCTGCTGATCGGCCTCGTCCCCGCCATCCACGCCGTCGGCTGGCAGTTCCCGCAGCTGTTCATGGCCCAGCGCGTCGCGCGCCTGCGCAAGTACAAACGCACGGTCCTGCTGACCACCCTTCACGAGCGCTTTCCCTTCCTCGGTCTGGCCCTGGTCGCCCTGCTGATTCCGCTCATCGGGACCCAGGCCGCCCTCGTGCTGACCTTCCTGCTGCTCATCTGGCAGGGACTGGGCGGCGGCTTCACCGCCAACACCTGGACCTCCATGATCTCCAAGATCATCCCGCCCGACTCGCGCGGTACCTTCTTCGGCTTCCAGAGCGCCCTCGCCAACCTGACCCTGAGCGGGGCCGCCATCCTGGCAGGCTACCTGCTCGACGCCTTCGCTTCCCCGCTCGATTTCGTGGCCTGCTTCCTGATCGCCTTTGCCTTCTTCTTCTTTTCCTGGTACGCGCTCTCGCTCACCCGTGAGCCTGAAGATACGGAAAAGGTCATCCCCGAGACCCAGCCGCACTTCTGGCACGAGGCCCGCGCCGTCCTCGCCCGCGACGCCAACTTCCGCTGGTTCCTCGGCGCACGCTTCCTCTCGCAATTTGCCGTGATGGGCTTCTCGTTCTACATCATCTACGCCCTGCGCCGTTTCAGCATGGACCCTATCACCGCGGGCTTCCTGACCGCCACCCTCACCCTCTCGCAGACGGTGGCCAACGCGGGCATGGGCATGCTTGGCGACCGTATCGGCCATCGCGCCATGCTCATCGCGGGGGCCGTGGCCGCCTTCGCCAGTTCCGTGCTGGCCTGGAACGCCCCCAGCCTGTCCTGGTTCTATCCCATCTTCGTGCTGACCGGCTTGGCCAACGTCGCCATCTGGACCAACAGCCTGTCGATGACCGTCGACTTCGGCACCGAGGCCGACCGCCCGATGTACATCGGCCTCTCGCAAACCCTCACCGCCCCCGCCACCATCTTCGCCCCCATCCTCGGCGGCTGGATCGCCGACCTGGCGGGCTTCCAGCCCACCTTCGTCATCTCGGCCGCGCTTTCGGTGGGCCTGTTCGCCACTCTGTTGATCTTCGTCAAAGACCCGCGCGCACTGCGCAAGGAGCAGCCATGACCCTCATTCAGGAAAAAGTCCAGCAAGCCATCCACATCCTCCAGCAGCAGCAGATCGACCTGTGGCTGACCTTCGTCCGTGAAACCAGCGGCGTGCGCGACCCCGCCCTGGACCTGTTGGTGGGCCCCGCTGACCTGACCTGGCCCTCCGCCCTGATGCTCACCCGTCAAGGCGGGAAGCTCGCCATCATCGGCAACCTCGAAAAAGAATCGCTCGAGCGCCTGGGGGTATACGACCCCATCCTCGGCTACGACACCGCCGTGCGCGACCTGCTGCGCGAGACCATCACCCGCCTCGACCCGCAGACCATCGCCGTCAACACCTCGCGCAACAACGTCCATGCGGACGGGTTGACCCACGCCATGTACGAGATGCTGCGCGAACACCTGGCGGGCACGCCCTATGCCGACCGCCTGGTCAGCGCCGAGCCGATCATCAACGCCCTGCGCGGACGCAAGACCCCCGCAGAGTTGGCCCGCATCCGCGAGGCCGTGCGCATCACCGACGAGATCTTCCAACAGACCTTTGACTATCTTCAAATCGGCATGACCGAATTGGAGGTGGCCGACTTCATGCAAGCCCAGGTTCGCGCGCGTGGGCTAGAATTGGCCTGGCCCGCCGAGAATTGTCCCGCCGTCAACAGCGGACCCAACTCCCCCGTCGGCCACAGCGGCCCCACCGACATCCGTCTCGAACGCGGGCACCTCCTGCACTTCGACTTCGGCGTCAAATACGAGGACTACTGTTCCGACATCCAGCGCGTGGTCTATCTGCTGCGCGAAGGCGAGACAGAAGCGCCCGTCGAGGTTCAGCGCGGATTCCTCACCATCCGCACCGCGGTCGAAAAGGCGCGCGCCGCCATGCGGGCGGGCGTCACAGGCAATGTCATCGATGTCATCGCCCGCGAGATTGTCACGGGCGCGGGCTATCCCAGCTACCCCTACGCGCTCGGCCATCAGCTCGGTCGCGTGGCTCATGATGGCGGCGCCTTGCTGGGTCCGCTATGGGAAAAATACGGCGACTCCCCCAACCTAAAACTGGAAGTCGGCCAGGTCTTCACCATCGAACCCGGGCTGGCCGTCCCTGGCTACGGCTACCTCGGCCTCGAAGAGGACGTGGTCCTCACCGAAGCAGGCGCAGAATATTTGGGAAAGCACCAGTCCGAGATCGTGTTGATCGAACGCTGACATTGCGTCCTGGCAGCCTCAGCAATTCCTCCCCCAAATTCGGCGCACTTCCCGCATTTGGGAGACACTGTACCCGAGCGGAGCGAGTGGTAGGTGCCCCGTCAGGGGCGGAGGGGGTCACGAACGGCCCCAACACCGTCTCCCCCGCCCGCACCAGCAGCCTCGCATACCGCTCCAGACCCATCTCGCGCGGACCTGCCCCCGCGTGTAGATCAACTTCACGTGCTGGCTAGACCGCAGACTCTTGCCAGCCGTCGCAGTCGCCGCCCCAAGTGTAGTGATCCGCGTTGGACGTGGAGATGGGATTCATTTCCTGCGCGGCCTCATCCAGCGTCCGCCTGTGAACAGGGAGAGCAGGATCAGGACGGCGCTGGCCCAGCTATACGTGGTGTTACTGGTGTACATGCCGATGGCAAGTAATATGATGCCGATCAGGAGCAGGATAGGGGAAAGAGTGCGGAGTCTGGATTTCATGGAGGTCCTTATTTCAACGGATGTACTTCTTTAAATGCGTCAAACTTGCCGTCGAACAAGCCTTGCAGCGTGGAGTTGAAGAAGGCCAGCAGGTAGGTATCCACGATCTTGACCACCTGCTTTCCGTCCAGCGGACCCTTGAGTCCGAGCTGCGGGGCGATGGGCGAGAGCAGGGGCAGGTCGCTGAAATCGTAGTGGCGCGTGCCGTCGATGGAGACCGTGCCCAACGCATTGGGAGCGTGCGCGATGAAGCCGCGGAACAGGCGTGCGTTCTTGCTGTCCGCGTCGTCGGCCCAGGCCTGGCTGAACATGAAGAAGGCAGGCTGTTTGAGTCCATTGTCCAGCACGGAGAGCGAGACGGGCGTCATAAACGGGTCGAGGCCGAGCACGGCCTTACAGCGCGGGTCGCTGCCACAGAATTGAATGGCCGCGCCGCCGCCTGTGGAATGCCCATAGACGCCGATGCGGTTCAGGTCGAGCGCGCCGCTGAAGGGGCTGGCCGCGTCCGCGTTTTGGGAGGCCAGGAAATCTAGTGTAAAGGAAATGTCGCCTGCCCACTGGTTCACCAATTGACGCGCGGCAGCGTCATACTCCGCCTCAGGCTTACCCTCAGGCAGGGCGTTGGGGTTGTTCAGAGCCACCGTCCCATCGGGGAAGACCGTGATGCGCGCGCCGTAGGTATGCTCGATGCTGACCACCACGTAGCCGTGGCTGGCCAGTTCCACCATCTGGCCCGTGTTCTGGGCGGCGAAACCGTTCCAGCCGTGCGAGAAGGAGATCAGCGGATATCCGCCCGCGGGCGCGGGATGCAGCGGCGCGTCCACGTAGGCGGGCGACTTGACCAGCGTGAGATGGTCGAGAAAGAAATGCGGCAGGCGCAGATAGTCGGAGATGGAGGGCGCGTAGATCTCGGCGTGGTTCATCCACGGACCCTGCTTATCTGTAGGGCGTGGGTCGGCAGGATACCAGACCTGGATCATGAAGCGGCGCGGGCCGTCCTCACCCGAGTAGAGTTCTTTGCGCGACGCGTCTTCCATATAGAAGGTTCGAGTGCCCACCTGATAGGGTCCGCTCATCTTCGGCAGGCGCGGGACAGGCAGCAGGATGGGCAGCGCCGTCGAAACGGCCAGCAGGATCAAGGTCAGGGCGGAACCGAGCGCCGACGAGGGGAAACTCCCCGCCCGCGGCTGGTTCAGTCCGAGCAGTCCCGCCAACGCGAGGAGCGGAGTCAACCCATACAGCGGAATCATCTGCCAGCGGTAGCCTTCCACCCCAAAGTGGACCAGCGTGACGATCAACGCCAGCGCAGGCAGGGACGTGACCCACATGGGGCGCGGTCTGCGGCTGAACGGCCAGGCCAGGTAGACGGCCAGCATGGCGGCGATGAGAATCTCAAGCGGACGCATGGGACTCCGCCTGTATGGCCGCGCGTCCCGCCGCGTAAGCCTGCGCGAACAGGGTGTTCATCACCAGCATGAGGTAGGCGGCATAACCCGCCATCAGGAAGGGGAACAGACACATCAGCACGATGGTCAGCATGGCGATCTGCATCACGAAAGTCAGGACCATGCTGGCGGCCATCACCAACAGGTAGGACAGCAGAAACTGCGCCAGGCTCTTGCGGAAGATCTGCCACCAACCCTTGACATCGAAGGCCGCCTGGAAAGTCCCTTGCGCCACAGCATGCGATTCCACTGCGCCGAGGAGGATGCCCAGCGGTAGGGCCAGAATGCCGATTAGCATGATAAATCCCATTCCCGCGACCATGGCCAATCCGCCCAAGGCAGCGGGAATATTGCTATCCGAGGAGGCGGCGAGCAACCCTGTCCCCGAGAACATGGCAATAAACCCGCAGCCCATCAGCAGCATCAGGGGCAGAGTGTAGACCAGTTGCACGGCCCACAGGCGAAACCCATCCTGTAGCAGCGCGCCCAGGTCATTGCTTTGCCATTCGGGCATGGAGGGCTCACGACCCTCGTGGATGACCTGGCGCATGATCTTGACGCTGTAGCCCATCACCACCAATGTCGGCAGGATGGGGATGATAAAGCCCGCCAGCGTGATGGCGGAGGCGATCAGCCATTGTTTGCGGGCGTCCGCATCGCGGACGGGGAAGAGCAGCGTGGCTTGCAAGTTGTTCATCATGGATGACCTCGGTGTTTTGGTTTTCACCCTGGGCGGAACCGCGTGTTCCCTTCTTTAGCAGGGCAGCCTTTGCGCAGTGTCGTAGTAGGGAGTGATGGTTATTGTATCAATCCGTTCGATTTTAACCGTTCTGTAGTTTTTTTGCTTATCGGTTAAATGCAGACAAGGCTTCTGGAGAGTCATCAAAGAACCCAGGCCCATTCCTCCTCCCTGACAGGTTTGTGGGGCAGGGAACCGCCTCCCTGCGATACAATCGAGCGCGGAGGCTGCATGTTTCAATTCGCCCTGAGCATTTTTCTTTCTGCCTTCCTGCTCTTCCAGATCCAGCCGATGATCGGCAAGTTTCTGCTGCCCTGGTTCGGCGGGACGCCCGCGGTCTGGTCGACGGCCATGCTGTTCTTCCAGGCCCTGCTGACAGGCGGCTACGCCTACGCCTATTGGCTGATTGGCCGCATCCGCGCGGAGAGGCAGGGCAGGCTCCACGCCGTTCTGCTGGGAGTCGCTGCCCTGGTCGTGCTGGCGTTGGGACTGTTCTGGCCATCGCCCATCACCCCATCCGCGGCGTGGAAACCCAGTATCGGTGCGGAGACACCCATCCTGCAACTCTTTCTGCTGTTGACGGTCTCGGTCGGGCTGCCTTACTTCGTGCTGGCCTCGAACGGACCGCTGATGCAGGCCTGGTTCAGCCGCCTATTCCCCGAGAAATCCTACGCGCGGCTGTACTCGCTTTCGAACGTCGGCTCGCTGCTGGGACTGCTATGCTACCCCTTCCTGACCGAGCCGTGGCTGACGCTGCGCGCCCAGGGCTGGACGTGGGCCCTGGGCTTTGTGCTGTTCGCCGTCCTGGTGGGCGGATTGGCCCTGAGGGTGGGGAAGCGCCCCGAAACGGCCGCCCAGGCGGCGGGTCCCGTTGTGGAGCGGACGCCCAAGCCGACGCTGTCCATGCTGGGGCTGTGGATCATCCTTGGCGCGACGCCGTCCATCTTCCTGCTGGCGGTCACCAGCCAGATCACACAGGAGGTGGCGGTCATCCCGTTCCTGTGGATCCTGCCGCTGGCGTTATACCTGCTCTCGTTCATCCTGACCTTTTCCGACGGCCCCTGGGTGCAGCGCCGACTCTACGCCCTGCTCTTCGCCCTGGCCAGCCTGACGGTGCTGTGGGTGCTGACCCATGCTGGCACGTTGAGTGTCGTTGTGCAAGTCGCCGCCTACAGCCTGTTGCTCTTTCTGGCCTGTATGATCGCGCACGGCGAGTTGTATCTGCTGCGGCCTTCGGCGGAACACCTGACCACCTTCTACCTGATGGTCTCGGTGGGCGGCGCGCTGGGCGGGATCTTCGTCAACCTGATCGCGCCTTACATTTTCACGGGCTACTGGGAGTTCTACCTGGCCTGGCTGCTGACCGCCGTCATCGTGATCGTCTCGCTGCTGCCGCGTTGGATGGGCCGCGCCTCCGTCCGCGCAGGGGTGTTGTGGGGCGTCTCGCTTGCAGCTATTGCGGGGATCATGCTCGGCATGAACGGGTATTCGGATGCGCTCTTTGTACATCGGAATTTCTACGGCATCCTGCGCGTGAAAGCCTGGACCTCCCCCAACGGATTCGGCGGCGGCTACGCCATGATCCATGGCGCGACGGTGCACGGCATCCAATACCTTGCGCCCGACCTGCGCGACCAGCCGACCACCTACTACGTGCAGGACGGCGGCGCGGGCCTGGTCCTGCTGAATCATCCCCGCCGCGGACAGAGCCTGCGCGTGGGTGTGCTCGGGCTTGGGGCGGGCACGCTGGCGACCTATGCCCAGCCTGGCGACGTCTACCGTTTTTACGAGATCAATCCCACCGTGGTGGAGATTGCCGAGGGGCAGGGCGGATATTTCTCCTTCCTGAAGGATTCCAGGGCGGACGTCAGCGTGGTGGCCGACGACGCGCGCCTGGCCCTCGAGCGCGAGCTGGCCGAGGGGCGGCCCCAGAATTTCGACGTGCTGGTGCTGGATACCTTCAGCAGCGACTCGATCCCCGTCCACCTCGTGACGAAAGAGGCTTTCGCCGTGTACCTCCAGCACCTCAAGCCCGACGGCATCCTGGCGGCGCACATCTCCAACCGTCACCTCGACCTGCGGCCCGTGCTGTGGGGGTTGACCCAGGAATACGGCCTAAGCATGCAAGTGGTGGAACGCTCTCCCATTTCTGGCTCGGACGGATTTCCCTCGATCTGGGTCCTGCTGGCGCGTACGCCCGTCAGCCAGTCGATTCCCGCGCTGCAAAGCCATGTCACCCCGTACGACGGCCCTGCCGCGCCCCTCCGTTTATGGACAGATGACTTTAGCAATTTGTTTCAGATCCTGAAATAGAAGCGTCAGCCAGGTTTTTCTGCAATCACGAGCAGGAGGGTGCCCGATCTAGTGGACCGCGTCTGGATCTCCACCTCGAATCCCGCCTCGACGAAAGGCGCGCTCAGCCCTTCCT
>CAZGFR010000104.1:0-1321 GCA_964524485.1 uncultured Anaerolineaceae bacterium
GAACGGGGCCGCGTGTTTTTCGTGGCGCAGTCGAAGGACGAGTTTCCAACTCACTTGCGCTTCGACTGCGTTCGCCTGGCGGCTCACTCCGCTCAGCGCGGATTTCTATTCGTATCTCAAGGCCTCGATCGGGTCGAGTTGGGCGGCCTGGTCCGCGGGGTAGTAGCCGAAGAAGGCGCCCACCGCCGCAGCGGAACCGAAGGCCAAGAGGATGGATGAAGCCTGGATCACGGTGCGCATGTCGCTCAGCGCGCCGAAGATGTATGCGCCGCTGATGCCCACCAGCGTGCCGATCAATCCGCCGACCACGCTCAGCATGAGCGCCTCGGTCAGGAATTGCAGGCGGATGTCGGCGGGGGTGGCGCCCACGGCCTGGCGGATGCCGATCTCGCGCGTGCGTTCGGTGACTGACACCAGCATGATGTTCATGATGCCGATGCCGCCCACGATCAGCGAGACGCCTGCCACCCAGGCCAGCAGCGAGCGGAAGGCCGCCGTGGTGGACTCACGCGTGCTGATGATGTCCTGCTGGGTGGTGATGGTGAAGTCTTCGGTGTCGGTGGTCACGTCATGGCGCTTGACGAGCAGGCGTTCGATGCCCGCGATGACCGTGTTCTGGTCCACGCCGTCTTCCACTTCCACGTAGATCATGCGCACGCTGTCACCCATGAAGCGGGCGAACATCGAGGGCGTGAACTTCTGGAACACCACGCTGATCGGCATGTAGATGCGCGAGTCGAAGTCGGTGTTACCCACCAGACCCTTCTCCTTGAAGACGCCGATGATCGCAATCTGTGTGTTGCCGACCTTGATATATTCGCCAATCGGGCTGGCATTTCCGAAGAGTTCCTGGGCCACATCGTACCCGAGGATGGCGACCTTGGTCTTGCGTTCGATCTCCTGCTCGGTAAAGTAACGGCCTTCGGCAATGTCCATATCGCGCACCGATGGGAAGCCCGTGGTCGTGCCGAGGATCTCCACATCTTCGAGCGTCACGTCGCCAGCCTTGACCGTCTCGCTGGAGTTCTGCTCCACCACCACAGCCTTGACGCCGCTGACGTCGTCCTGGATGGCGGCTGCATCGTCATAGACGAGTCCACCTGTCGGCGCCTGGCCTGGCCCGCCGCGTGTCATCGCACCCTGGACGAAGACCAGGTTCGAGCCGAGGCTGGTGATCTGGTCCTGGATGGTGGCTTCCGTCCCTGCGCTGATGGCGACCATGATGATGACCGCCGCCACACCGATGATGATGCCCAGCATGGTCAGCAGCGAGCGGACCTTATTCTTTAGAATGGCTTCCCATGCAATGCGGATGGCTTCA
>CAZGFR010000104.1:1421-11180 GCA_964524485.1 uncultured Anaerolineaceae bacterium
ACCGTCTTTGAGGACGATGGTGCGCTGGGTATGAGTGGCGATCTTCGGGTCGTGCGTCACCATTACGATGGTGGTGCCCTGACCATGCAGTTTGTGCAGCAGGTTCATGATCTCTTCGCCCGAGCGGCTGTCGAGGTTGCCTGTCGGCTCGTCGGCGATGACCATGACGGGGTCGTTGATCAACGCGCGGGCGATGGCCACACGTTGCTGCTGTCCGCCTGACAGTTCATGCGGCTGGTGGTTGACCCGTTCGCCGAGTCCCACCAGTTCGAGCATGGCGCGCGCCTTCTGGTCGCCTTCCTCCACTGAAACCTTGGTATCAGCGTGGTTGTAGAGCAGGGGCAGGGTCACGTTGCGCAGGGCGCTGGTGCGTGCCAGTAGGTTATAGGCCTGGAAGATGAATCCGATCTTGCGGTTGCGGACGGCGGCCAGTTGGGCCTTGTCGAGGTGGCTGACGTCTTCGCCGTCCAGGATGTATTGTCCCGAGGTAGGCTGGGACAGGCAGCCGAGGATGTGCATCAGCGTACTTTTGCCCGACCCTGACGGTCCCATGATGGCGATGAACTCGCCTGCTTCGATCTTCAGGTTGATCCCGTTCAGGGCCGCCACGCTGATGTCACCCATGCCGTAGATCTTGGTGATGTCAACGGTTTCGATGATGGTTGCGCTCATTTTGTCTCTGTCGTTCCAGTGGTAACCACGTCGCCAGGGTTGAGGCCTGATTTGATCTCGGCGTACAGCAGGTCCTGGATGCCCACTTCCACGACCTTCAAAGTGGGAGTGCCATTCTCCATGACGAAAACGGTGTAGGTGTCGCCCGCCTTGTGCAGGGCCTCGAGCGGGACGAGCAAGGCATTCTTGGCCTCGCCGCCGATCACGTCGACCGAGGCGGTGGTGCCCAGCGGTAGGTTGAAGCTGCTTTTGTTGAGGTCGGTCAGCTTGACGATGGCCCGCACGACCGAGGTACCTGATTCCGTGTAAAGGCCCGGGTCCACCTGGGTGACGACGCCTGTGTAGGTCTTGTCGGGCAGGATGTCGAAGACCATGTTGCAGTTGTAGCCGACAGCCACATTGGCCCAATCAGATTCATCAAGATAGACTTCGAGGTACGGCTGGTCGAGGTCTGCGATGGTGATGATGGTCGAGCCGCTGGTGGCGTTGTCGCCGACGCTGGTGTTGACCGACATGATGGTGCCTGCAAAGGGAGCGTAGATCTCGGTTCCGTCCAGATCGTTCTGAGCGGACTGTAGATCGAGCTTGGCCTGTTCGAGCGTGGATAGGCTCGAGCCTGTGGCGTTTTCTGGGACCTCGCCACCCGTCAGCGCGTTGTAGTAGTACTGCGCCTCCTGGACGGCGGCTTTGGCGGCAGCCAGGTCCGCGCGGGCGGAGAGAATCTCCGTGTCGGTGGGGGCGGCGATGTATTTCTGTCCCGTCGAGCGATCACTCATGGTGAAGTGGTTGGGGACGTAGATTTCCTCATAGCTGACCCAGGCGCCCTTGAGTTTGTCGTTCATATAAGAGAGAGTGTCCTTTGCCTTTTGGAGCGCCGTCTGCAAGTCTTTGTTGTTCGCATCCTTGTCGGCGGCGGCCTGGGCCTCATCCGCTGCGGCCTGGGCCTTGGCGACTTCATTCTCCCAGTACAGGATGTTCGGACCGAGTACATACTCGAGATGGTTCTGAGCGCTGACCACTTCCTCGTCCGCATCAGCCACGGCGATCTGCGCGGCGGCAATGGCGGACGGAGAAGTCAGTTCAGCCAGGGCGCGCTTGGCTTGTGTGTAGGCGATTTGGGCGCTGGAGTCGTCCACTTTGGCGAGCAGTTGACCCGCTTCCACTTTCTCGCCCACACTGACGTTGATCTCGGTCACTTTGCCGCCTGTGCTAAAAGCCAGGTCGTTCTCGTTGGCCGAGGTCAGCGTGCCTGTGCCGCTGGCGTAGATGGTCAGGTCGCCCTGGCGGACACGGGTGGTCTGCAGGCTGGCGGTCGTGGTGGTGGTTTGGGCGGGCAGGTAGACCAGTTTGTAGTACGCGAATCCGCCCGCGGCGGCGGCCGCGAGCAGGACAATTCCAATTCCCAGCAGCGCCTTCTTCGAGAGTTTGGAGAAGATGGCGGGGAATTTCAGTTTGGCGAATTTTGTATTCGAATGTGTTTGAACGGACATTGGATTCCCTTTCATGGGTCATCGATGTGAAGAAGTACGATGCCAGTATAGGAGCGGGATGTAAAGGAAGGGTTGTTAAATTGTGGAGAGATTGTGTGATTGTTTTCACGGGTTGAGCGGAAATCCGCCGGGTTGGAAAGAAGGGAGATTCATGTATAATCGTCTCAGGATTCCACGACACGGAAATTCATTTCCAGGCCTCTCATGAGGATAGGAGCGCGAGGATGAACAAGGTCAACTATGTTTTCATTACCCTCTCGATCATGCTGGCGGGACTGTTGAGCGGCTGCAATCTCAATACACAACCTACCCCAAATGTGGCCGCCACCCAACTGGCCATGAACCTGATGGCTTCCACCCCTGTGGCGATCACCGCCATGCCGGTCTTTACGAACACCCCGCTTCCCACCGCCACCCTGGATCCCGCCCTGATCCCCACCGCCACACCGACACCCATGCCGACGACCTATACGCTGCAAGTGGGGGAGTTCCCATATTGCATCGCCCGCCGCTTCAATGTGGACCCCACCGAGTTGCTCGCCCTGAATCATTTGAGCGCCGCCTCGGGCGCGGTCTACAAGGCAGGCATGACGTTGAACATCCCGCAGTCGGGCAAGCCCTTCCCGCCGCCGCGGGCGCTGACCACGCATCCTGCCTCGTTCACTGTCCCATCTGCGCAGTGGACGGTTAACAAGGTGGCCTGTCATTTTGGGGATGTGGACCCGCAGGTCATCATGCAGGTGAATGGCTTGACCTCCCCGACGCTGACGGCTGGTCAGGTCCTTCAAATCCCGTGATCAAATTACTTGCCTGAATCAAGACCGCCCCACGGATGTGGGGCGGTCTTGATGTCGAGCACTACTTCTTCCCGTTGGTGTGCGGGACCTCGCGCGGCTCCAGCATCCCCCAGCGGCTCGCGCCGAGGTAGAGGATGTCGAGGATCAGGTCCTCGTAGCGGATGCCTTCAGCCTTGGCTTGCAGGCACAAATCGCTGTAATCGGGGGTCAGCCCGGGCAGGGTGTTGATCTCCATCAGGCGCGGATTGCCCTCTTCGTCCAGGCGGATGTCGGTACGGGAGACATCCAGGGCGTTGAGCAGCAGGTGAGCGCGCAGGGCGAAGTGCTTGAGTTTCTTTTCCAGTTCGGGGTCGATCTCGGCAGGACAGAAATACCCGGGCGCGCCATCCGCGCCTACATCCTTCGATTTGGCCTCCTGGCTGTACACCCAGGGTGTGACCGAGCGGCTGCTGTCCAGTTCGAGGACGGGGAAGCGATGGAAGCCGTCCTTTTCGTACCATTCGGGGTTGCGCGAATAGAGCCTGGCGTCGGCGCGACCCAAAATGCCGACCGTGAACTCGCGGCCCGGCAGGAAGGTCTCAACCAGGGCGGGTTGCTGGTACACATTGATGATGTACTGTGCGCGCTCGCGCAGTTCCTTCTCGTTGTTGACGATGGCTTTCATATCCACGCCCATGCCCGTCCCTTCGCGGGCAGGCTTGACGAAGAGCGGGAACTTCAGCTCGGGGCGCAGGGGCTCGTCGCCGGCGTTGAACTCCTGAAACGGAGCCACGGGCAGGCGTCGGTCGCGCCAGATGCGCTTGGTCAGGGTCTTGTCGAGGGAGATGCCGTTGGTCAGCACGCGCGATCCCGTGTAGGGGATGCCGAACATTTCCAGCAGGGCAGGCACCTGGGCTTCGCGCGCGTCACCGCCAAGGCCCTCGGCAATGTTGAAGCAGATGTCGGGTTGGGTTTCTTGCAGGGTGAAGGGGAGGGTGCGATCCGCCTGTAGAAAGACGGTCTCGTGTCCATCAGTCTCGAGAGCCGCGCGGATGTGGTCGATGGTTTCGATGTGGTCGAAATCGGCAAATGCGTCGGGGGGAACGCCTTCGGGTTTGGGCTGGTTTTCGTCCTTGATGTTGGCGAGGACGGCCACTTTCCAGTATCGTCTCATCCGACGACTGGGAGGCTGTTCGGGGTCTGGCATAGGTGGTTGCTCCTGTGTGTTTTTGAATGAAAACGCTGCAAAGTATAGTACAAATCGAACATATTTCAAGGGAAACGGGCCAGAATAGGGGTTAAAGGTCGATTAGAAGAACGGACGGCCCGTTCTTTTATGCCGGTGATATTTCTAACTGGACAACTGGTATCGTTTCAGGTATCATTGGCACGCTTGTACGCCCGCTCACGAGAGCGGCAGATGCATAAAAAGCAGGACCCGGATAAGACGCTTATCCGGGTTATTGCGCATAAAATCCGTGTTCATGAAGACTGCCAAAGGCAGCATATTCCCAAACCCCGGCGTGGAGGCGAAATGACGGACCTGATCAAACAAATCACCGGCGACTTTCAGAAGCAAATTGAGGGATTCAAGCCCGAATTCGGTATCAGCGATATCGGTACGGTACTGGAGGCCGGCGATGGGATCGCTCGCGTTCAGGGCCTGGCGAACGTGAAGTCGCAGGAACTTGTGCAGTTTGCCAATGGGGTGATTGGCATCGCATTCAATCTTGAAAAGGACAGCGTCGGCGTGATCGTGATGGGCGATTACGCTGAAATTACGGAAGGCATGAGCGTGCGCGGAACGGGCCGCATCGCTTCGGTGCCGGTCGGCGACGCGATGGTGGGACGCGTGGTCAACGCCCTCGGCGAGCCGATTGACGGCAAGGGGCCGATCGCCACGACCGGTTTCCGCCCGATCGAACGCATCGCCCCCGGTGTGGTCCAGCGCCAGGACGTGGATACCCCGGTCCAGACCGGTATCAAGTCCATCGACGCGATGATCCCCGTCGGCCGTGGCCAGCGCGAGCTCATCATCGGCGACCGCCAGACCGGCAAGACGGCCATCGCCATTGACACCATCATCAACCAGAAGGGCAAGGACCTGGTCTGCATCTACGTGGCCATCGGCCAGAAGAAGGCCGCCATTGCCCGTACGGTCGGCATCCTCGAGCGTCACGGCGCGATGGAACATACCATTATCGTCGTGGCCGCTGCGGACGAGTCGGCCGCGCTGCAATATATCGCCCCGTACGCGGGCTGCGCCATCGGCGAAGAGTTCATGGAGACGGGCCGCGATGCGCTGGTCATCTACGACGACCTTTCCAAGCATGCCTGGGCCTATCGCCAGGTTTCCCTGCTCCTGCGCCGCCCGCCTGGACGCGAAGCCTATCCTGGCGACGTGTTCTACCTGCACTCCCGCCTGCTCGAACGCGCCGCGCGCCTGGCCAACAACTACGTCATCGTCAAGAACGACTTCAAGGAAGCCCAGGCTTCCGAGTCCGATGCCGTGGATGGCAAGGTGTACCGCGGTCCGCTCTCGAAGGATGAGGCCAACGAAGCCCGTAAGCACATGCAGGATGGCGACAACTACAAAGCCGTCAAGGTCAAAGGCACGGGCGGATCGCTCACTGCGCTGCCCATCATCGAGACCCTGCTCGGCGACGTCTCGGCCTACATCCCGACCAACGTGATCTCCATCACCGACGGTCAGATCTACCTCGAATCCAACCTCTTCAACGCAGGCATCCGCCCCGCTGTGAACGTGGGTATCTCCGTCTCCCGCGTGGGTGGTGACGCCCAGACCAAGGCCATCCGCCAGGTGGCGGGCCGTCTGCGCCTCGACATGGCCGCCTATCGCGAGTTGGCCGCCTTCGCGCTGATGGCTTCCGACCTCGACAAGGCCACCCAGCAGCAGCTCAGCCGCGGTCAGCGCATGCAGGAGATCCTCAAGCAGCCGCAGTACGCCCCCGTCTCGCTGGCCGACCAGGTCATTGTGATCTTCGCGGGCACCAACGGCTTTGCCGATCTGGTCCCCGCCGACAAGATGGCGCAGTGGCAGGCCGACCTGATGCGTTACATGGAAGCGTCCTACCCCGAGATCGGCAAGGACATCACCGAAAAGAAGATGATCACGGACGATAACCGCGCGGCCCTGATGAAGGCCCTCGATGCCTTCCGCGCTGGTTGGCAGGCGGTATAACCCATGGCATCCGCACGCGAGATGCGTCTTCGCATCAAAAGTGTCAAGAACATCTCCCAGGTGACGCGCGCTCTGGAGGCGGTCAGCGCGGCCAAGGTCCGCAAGGCGGTCCAGGCTGTGACGGCGACCCGCTCCTACGCGACCAAGGCCTGGCAGGTGTTGACCCACGTGGCAGCCCAGCCCGGACGCCACAGCCTGCATCCGTTACTGACGGAACGTCCCGACCCCAAGAATGCCCTCGTCATTGTGTTGACGGGTGACCGCGGTCTGGCGGGCGCATACAACACGAACGTCATCCGTTACGTGGCGCAGCGCTTCGACCAGTACCGCCTGCCCGTCAAGTACATCGCCGTGGGGCGCAAGGGCCGCGACCTGCTCATCCGTCGCCGCAAACAGGTCATCGCCGACTTCAGCAACCTGCCCGCCGCGCCTTCCTTTGCGGACGTCTCTGCCGTGGGTCGCATGGCCGTGGACGATTTCCTCAAGGGCGAGGTGGACGAGGTCTACCTGATCTACACCGACTTCGTCAACATGGGCCGACAGGTTGCCACCATGAAGAAGCTCCTGCCGCTGGAAGTGAGCAGCGGGGAGGGGCGCGTGGTGGACTTCGAGCCGCACAACGGTCCGTCCGCGGCCTACGAATACGAGCCCGACCAGCGCGAGATCCTTGACGAGATCATCCCGCGCTTCACGGCTTTACAGGTCTATCAGGCCGTGCTCGAATCGCAGGCCAGTGAACATGCCGCACGCATGATCGCCATGCGCAACGCCACCGATAACGCCAAGGAATTGGTTGGTGCGCTGCAACTGGCTTATAACAAGGTGCGCCAACAGGCGATCACCAACGACATCCTAGACATTGTGGGCGGCGCGGAAGCGCTCGCCGCGAAATAATTGGAGGTAATCATGGCAAACGATGCAAACGGCCGTGTGGTGCAAATCCTGGGTGGTGTGGTGGATGTGGAATTCCCCGAAGGTGCCGTCCCCGAACTCTTCGAGGCGATCGAGGTCGAGCGCCCCGCACAGGAACCGCTGATCCTTGAGGTGCAGAAGCACCTGGGCGGGAACTGGGTCCGCACCGTGTCGATGGACTCGACCGATGGTCTGCAGCGCGGATACGCCGCGCGCGCCACGGGCGCTCCCATCCTGGTCCCCGTTGGCCCCGCCACGCTGGGACGCATCTTCAACGTGCTCGGCAAGCCCGTGGACCAGAAGGGCCCGGTCAACGCCGCCACCCGCTATCCCATTCACCGCGCTGCGCCGCCCTTCGCCGAACAATCCACTCGTGTGGAAGTGTTCGAGACGGGCGTCAAAGTCATCGACCTGATCGCCCCCTTCACCAAGGGCGGTAAGACGGGCATCTTTGGCGGCGCGGGTACAGGCAAGACCGTCATCATCATGGAGCTCATCCGCTCTGTGGCCACCGAGCACGAGGGCAACTCTGTGTTCGCGGGCGTGGGCGAGCGCACCCGCGAAGGCACGCAGCTCTACCGCGAAATGATCGAGTCGGGCGTTATGAAGGACACCGTCATGGTCTACGGCCAGATGAACGAGCCTTCGGGCGTGCGCCTGCGCGTGGCCCTCTCGGCCCTCTCGATGGCGGAATACTTCCGCGATCAGGGCCGCGACGTGCTGCTCTTCGTGGACAACATCTTCCGCTTCTCCATGTCGGGTTCCGAGGTGTCGGCCCTGCTCGGGCGTATGCCGTCCGCGGTGGGGTATCAGCCGACCCTGGCCACCGAGATGGGCGAGCTCCAGGAGCGCATCACCTCCACCCGCACGGGCTCGATCACGTCCATGCAGGCCGTGTACGTGCCCGCCGACGACTATTCCGATCCCGCCCCTGTGGCGACCTTCACCCACCTCGACGCGACCATCGCCCTCGAGCGCTCCATCGTGGAAAAGGGCATCTACCCCGCCGTGGACCCGCTGGCTTCGACCTCCCGCATCCTCGACCCCAACATCGTGGGTGAGGAGCACTACCGCACCGCCCGCGAAGTCCAGCGCGTGCTTCAGCGCTACAAGGACCTGCAGGACATCATCGCCATCCTTGGCATCGACGAACTCTCCGAAGACGACAAACTCATCGTGGCGCGCGCCCGCAAGATCGAGCGTTTCTTCTCGCAGCCGTTCTACGTGGCTGAGCGCTTCACGGGCATCCCGGGCCGCTACGTCCCGTTGCAGGAGACCGTGCGCGGCTTCCGCGAGATCCTCGACGGCAAGTGCGACGACCTGCCCGAACAGGCCTTCATGATGGCGGGTACCATCGAAGACGTGCGCGAGAAGGCCGAAAAACTGGCTAAGAGTGCTTAGGTATCAAGTGTCAGGTGTCAGGTTTAATAACCTGGCACCTGGTACCTGACACTGGAGAACCTATGACCATTCGTTGTGAGATCGTTTCGCAAGACCGCACCGTGTTCGCTGGCGAGGTGGACATCGTTGTGCTGCCGGGCGCGGGCGGCGAGATGGGCATTTTGCCCAAGCACGCTCCCGTGCTGACCACGCTCAAGTACGGCGTGATCAAGGTCCGCCGCGGCGGCAAGGAAGATGTCTTTTCCGTGGCGGGCGGCGTGGCCGAGGTCCAGCCCGACATCGTCACCATCCTGGCCGACGCCGCGGAAAACGTCGAGGAGATCGACGTGGCCCGCGCGGAGGCCGCCCGCAAACGCGCCGAAGAGGCGCTGTCCAAGGGGGCTCCCGCCGACAGCGACGCCTATCTCGCCATGGAAGCGGCCCTGCGCCGTTCGAACCTTCGCCTGGATGCTGCCCGCCGCTACCGCAAGAGCGGACGCGCCCCTTACTCTGAATCGTAGGTCAAATTGGCCGTTTTTTCGAAAGACCTGGGCATCGACCTGGGGACCATGTTCACCCGCCTGGCAGATGGCCCGCAGGTCATCATGCAGGAGCCGACCATCGTCGCCATCGACGTGGACGAGAAGAAGATGGTGGCCGTGGGACAGGAGGCGCGCGACATGTTCGGCCGTGTGCCCGACAGCATCGAGGTGGTCCGCCCGCTCAAGAACGGCGTGGTGGCCGATTACGAGATCACTGAGATCATGCTGCAATACCTGCTCCAGCACGCCAGCGGATCGATGCGTTTCATCCGCCCGCGCGTGATGATCTCGGTCCCGTTTGGCGTGACCAGCGTGGAGCGCCGCGCGGTGTACGAGGCCGTGCTCGAAGCGGGCAGCCGCGAGGCTTTCCTGATCCAGCAGCCGCTGGCAGCGGCCCTGGGCATCGACCTTCCGATCAATTCGCCCTCGGGCAACATGGTCATCTCGCTGGGCGGTGGATGCACGGAAGCGGCCGTCATGGCCATGTACGGCATCGTCTCGGCAGAAACGTTGCGCCTGGGCGGCATGGACCTGGACGAGGCCATCATCAACTACACGCGCCGCAAGTACGGCGTGATCGTCGGCCCTGCCACGGCGGAACAACTCAAGGTCCGCATCGGGGCGGCGGTGCCGCAGGACACGGAAAACAGCATGGAGGTCCAGGGCCAGGACCAGGTGACGGGCCTGCCGCGCCCCGTCACATTGACGACGGGTGAGATCGTCGAAGCCCTGCAGGACCCGCTCAAGCAGGTCGTCGAGACGGGCCGCCGCGTGCTGGAGAAGAC
>CAZGFR010000105.1:0-11042 GCA_964524485.1 uncultured Anaerolineaceae bacterium
TCAAGACTGAGGCTGGGCCGCCGTGCCCTCGGCCGGTTTCCGCGCCCCGCGCAGCGACAGGAAGATCACCAGCAGGTAGCCGAGATACGCGATCATCTCCGTCAGCGACGGGGTGGGGTTGTAACCGAACAGGGTCTGCATGAACTGGCCCAGGATCGAATCGGCGGGCAGGAAGGCATTGGCATCCCAAACGTGCTCGATCACCGCAGGGATCAGGCCGACCTCGTTGAACTCATGTACGCCATGCGCCACGAGTCCCGCCGCGAACAGGATCAGCAGCACCCCCGTCACCTGGAAGAAACGCCGCAGGTCCAGGCGGACGATGGCCGCGAACATGGACCAACCCAACAGGATGGAGGTCCCCAGCCCGAGCGCCGCGCCGACGGCGGTCTGCAGCGCATCGGAGGCAAAGACCGAGGCCGTCAGGAACAGGGCCAGCTCGATGCCTTCACGCACCACCGCCACGAAGGCCAGCCAGAAGATGGCGCGCCGTCCCGTGGAAGCGGCCGCCTTGTGGACACCCTCCTCCAGTTCGGACTTGAGCGTGCGGGCCTGCTGGCTCATCCAGAAGATCATCCAGGTCAGGATGCCCGCCGCGATCAACATGGTCGCGCCTTCGTAGATCGGCTCGGCGGGACCTTCCAATTCCAGGCCGAGGACGGTCAGCAGGACGGCGGCCAGCGCACTGACGGCGGCCGCGCTCAATACGCCCCACCACAGGGCGGGGATCAGGTCCGCGCGGCGGATCTTGCGCAGCGCGCCGATGACGATGCCGATGATCAGCGCCGCTTCGATGCCTTCGCGCAGGGACAGTAAATAAGAGGGAAGCATGAACACCTCGTAGGGTAGGATAAAGAAAACCAGCCTAAATCAGACTGGTTTTATCGGAAATATTGTATCACCGGGTTGCGGGTTTGACAAGATTTTTATTACTTTTTTGATAAATATTCCTTTACGCCCATCCCAGCCGGGGCATGTGCAAAACCCTTGTAATTTCCATGAAACATGCTATGATTGGTTTTGATGGATTGTGATTGAATATGAGCGATTTCATCCCCACCCCCGAACGACAGAAACAGATCCTCTCCCTGCTCGGAAAGCAGGGACGCCTGAGCGTGGCCGAGATCGTCGAACAGTTCGCCATCAGCGAAGCCACCGCACGGCGCGACCTGGAGTCCCTGACCTCGCAGGGCAAGGCCCAGCGCGTGCACGGCGGCGTGATCGCCGTCGACCAGGCGCCGCCCGAGCAGCCCATCCTGCAGCGGGAGGGCGAGCAGGCGGAGGAGAAATCCGCCATCGGCCGCGCCGCCGCGGACCTGATCCACGACGGGGAGACGGTCTTCCTCGGCTCGGGGACGACTGTGCTGGAGGCGACCCGTCACCTGCGCGAACGCCGTAATCTGACGGTGGTCACCAACTCCCTGCCTGTGCTGAACGCGCTGGCGGGCCTCAAAGAGGTGACAGTCGTCTCGCTGGGCGGGGAGTTACGCGACAGCGAACTCTCCTTTATCGGCCACCTCACTGAGCAGGCGCTGGCCGAACTGCGCGTGGACAAGGTGCTGATTGGCACGCGCGGGCTGAGCCTCGAACACGGCCTGACCAACGACTACCTGCCCGAGACGCTGACCGACCGCGCCATCCTGAAGATCGGGCGCGAGGTCATCGTGGCGGCGGACCACACCAAGGTCAACCGCGTGTCCACGGCGCTGCTGGCCCCGCTGACCAGCATGACCACCTTCGTGACCGACGCGGGCGCCGATAAAAAATTCCTGCAAGCCTTGAAGAAACTCGACATCCGCGTGGTCATCGCGGAATAAGGAAACGCCATGCTGCTGGAACACTTCCGCCCCAAATCGCAACTGGTGACCAAAACCACGCTGGTGAACCAGCCGCGCTTCCCTGTCATCGACGCGCACAACCATCTGGGCGAGGAGTTCGGCGGCGGTTGGGATCAAAAACCCCTGGGCGAGTTGCTCGACCTGCTCGACGAGGCGGGCGTCACCCATTACGTCGACCTGGACGGCGGCTGGGGTGAAGACATCCTTGCCGCGCACTTGAAGCACTTCAAGGAAGGCGCGCCCGAGCGATTCCAGATCTTCGGCGGCGTGGACTGGTCGAAGTGGGAACGCCTGGGCGACGGATTCCCCGAATGGGCGGCAGGCAGGCTCAAGGTCCAGAAGGGGATGGGCGCACAGGGTCTCAAGGTCTGGAAGCCGTTCGGCCTGCACGTCCGCGATCATCTCGGGAATCTGGTCCAGGTCGACGACCCGCGCCTGGTCCCGTTATGGGAAGCGGCAGGCGACCTCGGGCTGCCCGTGCTGGTCCACGTGGCCGACCCGGTGGCCTTCTTCGACCCAATCGACGAGACCAACGAACGCTGGGAGGAGATCGGCGCGCATCCCGATTGGGCCTTCACCAGTCCGCCCTTCCCGCCCTTTATGCAGATCATGGACGGCTGGTTCAACCTCGTCAAGCGACATCCCAACACGACCTTCATCGGCGCGCACATGGGATGCTACGCCGAGAACCTGGGCTGGGTGGGCGCCATGCTGGATGCCTGTCCGAATTATTCCATCGATATTTCCGCGCGGCTGGGGGAACTGGGACGTCAGCCATATACAGCCAGAAAATTCTTCATTCAGTATCAAGATCGAATCCTTTACGGCTCGGACATGAGTCCCGACCTGGACGCCTACCGCCTGAGTTACCGCCTGCTCGAAACGGACGACGAGTATTTCAACTACAACCCAGGCGACCTGCCCCGCCAGGGACGCTGGTATGCGTATGGGTTGTCGCTGCCCGATGAAGTGCTGCAGAAAGTGTATCGCACGAACGCGATGCGCGTGCTGGGATTGGAGTCAAAATGACCGAATTGAACTTTTCCGCCATCGGCGATGTCGCCGAGGATATCGAAGAGATCGTGCGCCTGGTGAAGGAATTTCAGGCGGACAAAAATGTGAAGGTCAACGTAGCGCGCCTGCCGTGGGAACGCGCCTGGCAGACCCTGTTGATGACCGCCATGGAGGGCAAGGGCGGCGACGTCTCGCAGGTGGGCTCCACCTGGGCGCCGACTTTGGCCGCGCTGGACAGCCTGCGCTGGTTCAGCGAGGCTGAGATCCGCGCCCTGGGCGGACCGCTGGCCTTCGTGCCTGCCGCCTGGCAGACCGTCCGCGTGGAAGGCAGGGGCGAGGTGTGGGCTATTCCGTGGTCGGTGTACACCTTTGTCATCTTCTATCGGCGGGACCTATTAAAGAAGGCGGGCGTCGATGAGGCCACGGCCTTCGCCACGCCCGAGTCGATGCTCGAAGCCTTTCGGGCTTTGCAGAATGCGGGCATCCCACCGTGGACCCTTCCCACCACCACCCATTACCTCGACCTGCCGCACATCGCATCCTCGTGGGTGCGCGCGTATGGCGGCGACTTCATCTCCGCCGACGGCAAAAAGGTGCTCTTCAATGCGCCGCACGCCCGCCAGGGATTGGTGGAATTCTTCAGCCTGTATCGTTTCATCCCGAGTCAATTGCGCGGTCTGAGTTACGAGGCCTGCCTCGAAGAATTCTTCGGCAAGGGAAACACGGCTGTTTTGATCACAGGCGCGGAATCCTTCAGCGACGCGCTGACAGATGGCACGCTGTCCGAAAATCTGCGGGACCAGATCGGCGTGGCCTCCGTGCCCGGCGTGCCGTGGATCGGCGGCGACCACCTCGTGGCGTGGCGGAGCGTCCGCCTGGACCCCGAGAAGGAGCAGGCCGCCGTGGCGTTGATCGAGTCGCTGTCGTCGGCAGAGAATCAGGTGCGCCTGCATCGCGAGACCACCATCCTGCCCGCGCGGCTGGACGCCTATCCCGACCTGGAGTTCCAGCCTGCGGGCATGCGCCCCGTGCTGGAGCGCACCCTGCAGGTGGCGCGTCCGCACCCGCCCACGCGGTTGTGGCGGCGCATCGAGTCTTTGCTGGTGGATATGTTGTTCGACATCGCGCGCAGCGTGATGGATTTTCAGAAGCAGGGACCCGCGGAAATCGTGGAAGCCAAACTCGCAGATTACGAAAGGCGTCTCTCGTTGGTGCTGGGCGGATAGTCCGCCCGCCGAGAGAGCATCAAATCATGGAACATTACACCTATCAAGAGATCAAATCGCAACCTGAGGCCTGGACACAGGCGCTGGATGTGACGCGCGCCGCCTCCCTGCCGAAGGCCGCGGACTATGAGCAGGTCCTCTTCACGGGCTGCGGCTCGACGTATTATCTGTCGCTGGCGGCGGCGTCCCTGTATCAGGAATTGACGGGGCGTCCTGCGCGGGCCGCGCCTGGCAGCGAATTGTTGCTGAACACGCCGGCCGTGTTGACGAACGCCAGGACCCTGCTGGTGGCGGTCAGCCGCTCGGGCACCACAACCGAGACGGTCAAGGCGGCGCAAAAGTTCAAAGAGGAAAAGCGCGGTAACGTGGTGGTCATCAGCAATTACGATGAAGTCCTCTCACGCTCGGCGGACACGAACTTGATCATCGACAAAGGCCAGGAAGAGTCCGTGGCGCAGACGCGCTCGTTCGCTTCGATGTTCGTGGCAGCCTCGGCCTTTTGCGTGCGCATGGCGGGGCGGGACGACCTGCTCGAGTCGATGCGCGGATTGCCCGCAGTAGGTGAGCGTTTGATGAGCCGCTACGAGTCCTTCGCGAAGAATCTCGGCGAAAACCTGGACTTCGACCGCTTCTACTTCCTCGGCTCGGGCTCGCGGTACGGGCTGGCCTGTGAAGTGAACCTCAAGATGAAGGAGATGACCCTCACGCACAGCGAGCCGTTCCACGTGCTGGAGTTCCGCCACGGGCCGATGAGCATGGTCAACCACAAGGCCGTGGTTCTGGGGCTGCTGTCGGATGCGAACCGCGTCCACGAGGCGAAGGTGTTGGCAGAGATGAAGTCGCTCGGGGGTACGGTGACAGGCCTCGGCGAAGCGGATGCGGAGGTCGTCTTCGAGTCGGGTGTGGCTGAAAGCGTGCGCGGGGTCCTGTATCTGCCTGTGCTGCAATTGATGGCTTATTATCGCTCCGTGGCCAAAGGTTTGAATCCCGACCGTCCATCCAATTTGACGGCGGTCGTGAAGTTAAATTTCTAAAAAGGAGAGAAGCATGAGAAACCGAATCGCCACCATCCTGAGTCTGGTTATGATCGCTGCGCTGCTGCTCAGCGCCTGTGGGAGCAACAAGCCCACTTCGAGCGGGCCCGTGGAGATCACGTTCATGATGTGGGGTGCGCCCGAAGAACAGACCGTCTGGCAGGCGGTGGTGGATGACTTCCAGGCGGCCAACCCGAACATCAAGGTCAACGTGGAAGTCTCCGACTGGGATTCGTACTGGACGAAGCTCAACACCCTGTTCGCGGGCGGCACCCCGCCCGACGTGTTTGCAATGGACGCGCCCCTGTATCTCGACTGGCAGAGCCGCGGCGCGCTGCTGAACCTCCAGCCCTACATTGACGCCAACCCGGGCTTCCTGGACGGCTTCTATCCGCAAACGCTGACGGCTTACAAACTCGACGACGGCTACTACGGCCTGCCGCGCGATTTCCAGACCATCACCCTGTTCTACAACAAGGACATGTTCGACGCAGCGGGCATGGCCTACCCGACCGCCGACTGGACCTACGACGACCTACTCGCCGCCGCCAAGAAGTTGACCCTCGACAAGAACAACGACGGCAAGACCGACCAGTACGGCCTGTGGACCGACACCTGGGACATGGAACTGTTCTGGAGCGAATTGATCTGGGCCAACGGCGGCGAGATCCTCAGCCCCGACCACACCAAGACCCTGATCGCCGAGGGCGGCGCGCGCGACGCCTGGACCTACATCGACACGCTCTACAAGGAAGGCATCATGCCCACACCTGCCACGGCGGGCGAATACGGCGGCGACCTGTTCCAGTCGGGACAGGCGGCCATGACCACCATCGGTCACTGGGCCGTGCCTGGCTACGTGGCCTCGAACATCAACTTCGGCGTGGCGCCCATGCCCAAGGGTCCGAAGGGTGCGGCTACCAGCGTCAACAGCGCGGGTTTTGTCGTCTCGAAGGATTCCAAGAATCACGACGCGGCTTTTGCCTTCATCAAGTTCGCGCTGAGCGAAGCGGGACAGAAGCGCCTGGCCGAGCTGGGATTCGCCATCCCCGTGCTGAAGTCCGTGGCGGAGAGCGATGCCTATCTCAAGCAGCCTGGCAACCTCGACCAGCAGGTCTTCCTCGACTCGCTGGCCTTCGCGCACATGAAACCTGTCTTCAAGGGCTATGAGGAATGGGCGGGCGTCGTCGGCGACGGGCTAACCCCCGTCTGGGACGGCGAAGCCGAGTTGGGTCCCACCCTGGACGAAGTGGTCAAGGCTGCGGACGAGATCCTGGCAAATAACAAGTAACCCGCATATTATGGAAATGGGACGCGGACGAGCGCGGATTAACGCGGAAAGATTCCTAAAGAATCAGCGTCCACACCGCATTTGCGTTTGGTGCAAATGTCAGCGTTAATCCGCGTCCCAAACAGCTTTGTACGGTAACAGATCTCCAAAAGGCCCTGTCAGGCCTGGCAAGGAATGGTCATGGAATACGGCCTCAAACCGCTTGGACGCGAAAAACTCTGGCTGTGGCTGATGCTGGTGCCGACCATCATCGGTTTGTTGTTCGGTACCATCGGCTCGCTGCTGGCGACCCTTGTCCTGAGTCTCTTCGATTGGGACCTGATCGGCGCGCCCACCTGGGCGGGACTCTCCAACTACGTTCAACTGTTTCAGAATGAATCCTACATGGAGGCGTTCTCCAACACGTTGAAATTCTCGGCCATGTACGTCCCAAGCGTGGTCGTCATTTCCCTGCTGCTGGCGGTGCTGCTCAACCGCAAGATCCGCGGCGTGGGCATCTTCCGCACGATCTACTTCCTGCCCACGGTCACATCGGCGGTAGCCACGGCCCTGGTCTGGAACATGATCTACGGCAGGGACACGGGCATCCTGAACTTCATGCTCGAATCGGTGGGACTGTCGCCTGTCTGCTGGCTGTGCACGAACAACGCCATGCTGTCGGTGGTGATCGTCAACGTGTGGGGCGCGATCGGCGAGGGCATGATCATCTTCCTCGCGGGGCTGACCGCCATCCCGCGTGATTATTACGAGGCGGCCGAACTCGACGGCGCGAGTGGCTTCCAGCAATTCCTGCGTGTGACGGTCCCGCTGGTGACGCCCAGCATTTTCTTCCAGACTTTGATCGCCGCCATCAACGCCTTTCAGGCCTACGATTACATTTACATGCTCACCCGCCGCGCGGGCGGTGACAGTTCGGTGCCCGTGGCGGTCTTCTCGATCTACCGCAACGCCTTCCATTTCTTCCGCATGGGCGATGCCAGCGCGCAGGCCATTCAACTGGCGCTGCTGGTGGCAGCCTTCATGGGCGTGATGTTCTGGTGGGAACGCCGTTACGTGGTCTACGAATAGGTGCTGCCATGACCAAATCGCTGCAAAAGACCGTCCTCGATACACTGGCTTATCTCGTGCTGGGCCTCGGCGCGCTGACCATGCTGCTCCCGTTCGTGTGGATGATCTCGGTTTCGTTCCGCGAGCCTGCCCAGCAGTATTCGCGCAACCTCATCCCCGACCCGATCGTACTCCAAAACTACGCAGACCTGTTTCGGGTCCTGCCCGATAATGCTTTTCTCGCGCTGGTGTTCAACAGCTTCAAGATCTCGATCCTGACCGTCATCGGTCAGATCCTGACCTGCGCGATGGCGGCCTTCGTGTTCGCCGTGGTCAAGTTCAAGGGCCGCAATCTGCTATTTGCGCTGTTGCTGGCGACCATGATGATTCCCCCGCAGGTCTCGCTCATCCCGAACTTCATCATTTTCAAGTACATGCATCTGATCGGCACGCAGTGGCCGTTGATCCTGCCCGCTTTTTGGGGCGGAGCCTTCGGCACCTTCCTGCTGCGACAATATTTCCTCACCATTCCGCGTGACCTGGTGGATGCTGCCCGCATGGACGGCGCCTCGCTCTTCGACATTTTCTGGCGCATCTACCTGCCGCTCTCCAAGCCTGCGGTGGCGGCGCTGGCGATCTTCGTCTTCAAGGATGCCTGGAACGACCTGCTGCATCCGCTCGTGTACCTGCCCACCGACATGCAGCAGACCACGCTGACGGTTGGCCTGGCTTTCTTCCAACAGCAATTACAGCTCGGCGGCAAGTTCACCGTGTTGATGGCGGGCGCGTTCCTGTCCATCCTGCCGCTGCTGATCATCTTCTTCATCGCCCAGAAGCAATTCATCGAAGGCATTGCGCTGAGCGGCGTGAAACGATAATTTCAGGAAATCATAGATCCCAACAATTCCTGATTTACTGACTGATGTATAACATGAGCTACTGATTTTCGAGTTACAAGAACTTGTCGCTTTGTATAACGTTCCTTACATCGAGTAAGAGGTTCTTGTCATCGAATAATAAGCTCTTCCTATCGAGTAACAGGTTCTTAACATCAAGTAGCAGGTTCTTCATATCAAGTAAAAGGAACTTCACATCAAACAGGAGGTTCCTCACATCGAGTAAAAAGTACTTAACATCGAGAAATAGGTTCTTCGCATCGAGTAACAAGTTCTTCATATCAAACAAAAAGAAGTTCAGCAAATCACAGATTCCAAATGGCGTTGCGAGGAGGGCGCTTTGCGCCCGACGAAGCAACCTCCCAATAAACAGGAGATTGCTTCGGGCTGGGTCTCGACACCGCACTTGCGTTCGGTGCAAGTGTACGAGCGAGAAGAACACTCGCTCTACTCGACCAACAGCCCTCGCAATGACATAAACAAGGAGACTTACTATGACCAAAATCACCTTCATCGGCGCAGGCAGCCTGGGATTCACGGGCGAACTTGTGCGCGACATCCTGACCTTCCCGCTGCTGGAAGATGCCACCATTTCGTTGATGGACATCCACCCCGAGCGCCTCGAATGGGCCAGGCGCGGCGTGGAGAAATTGATCGAGGCGGGCGGGCGCCCAGCCAAAGTAGAGGCGACGCTCGATCGCGCGGAGGCACTCAAAGGCGCGGACGTGGTCCTGACCACCATCCTGGCGGGTTCCACCGAGGTTTGGCGTCACGATATCGAGATCCCCAAGAAATACGGCGTGGACATCAACGTCGGCGACACGCGCGGGCCGAGCGGCATCTTCCGCTTCCTGCGCACCATCAACCCCATGATGGACATCGTGCGCGATATGGAAAAGTACTGCCCGAACGCCGTGCTGCTCAACTACACCAACCCAATGGCCATGCTGGTCTCGGCCATTCAGAAGCAGTCCTTCATCACCACCACGGGCCTGTGCCATTCGGTGCAGGGCACGGCCATGATGCTGGCCGAATGGATCGGCGCGAAATACGAAGACATCGATTATGTCTGCGCGGGCATCAACCATCAGGCCTGGTATCTCGAATACAAGTGGAACGGCGTGGACGCTTATCCCCTGATCCACAAGGCCGTCACCGAGCGGACCGAGATCTACAACGCGGAACCTGTCCGCAACGAGATGTATCTGGCCATCGGCAAATACGTCACCGAGAGCAGCGGCCATAACTCCGAGTACAACCCGTGGTTCCGCAAGCGTCCCGACCTGATCGAAAAATACTGCACGCACGGCGCCAACTGGAATCCTGGAGAGTACGCTTACATCCTCAAGGAATATCAGCACAACGAAGCCACCTGGAAGGATCAGGTCAAGGAACGCCTGGCCCAGCCGCTTACCGAACAGGACCTGCAGCGCGAGCACGAGTACGCCGCCTACATCATCAACGCCCTACGCGGCGGCGAGATGTTCAAGTTCAATGGCAACGTGCGCAACACCCATCTCATCACCAACCTGCCCGAGGACGCCTGCGTCGAAGTGCCCGTGGTCGTCGACCGCGCGGGCTTCCATCCCATCCACGTCGGTGCGCTGCCTGCCGAGTGCGCCCTGCTCACCCAGCTTTCCAGCGGCATCGAGGAGCTTGCCATTCAAGGCTCGCTGACGGGCGACCCCACCGCCATCTACCGCGCCATCTGCCACGACCCGCTCACCTCCGCCGTGCTGTCGCTGGCCGAGATCAGGCAGATGACCAACGAGTTGTTCGCCCAGCACAAAGATTATCTGCCGCAGTTCAAACACCATGTGGTCTAGGCTGGCGCTCCTCTTTCTTCTTTCCTCTTTCCTGCTGGGATGCACCCCCGCAACGGCGACTTCCCTCCCAGCGACGTTCACCCCCATCCCTCCGACCCCGACCGTTGCTCCCGTCACGACAAAGGAACCCACACTCATGCCCTCTCCCGTTTCCCCTTCCAATTCCTGGTGGCGTCCCACCGTTGGACTCACCTGGCAGTGGCAGATCGGCGACCTCGACATCGACACCGCCGTCCAGGCTGACGTCTACGACATTGACCTGTACGTGGACCAGGCCATCATCGACGAACTCCACGCCCAGGGCCGCAAGGTCATCTGCTACATGAGCGTCGGCTCCTTCGAAGATTGGCGTCCCGACAAGGACCAGTTCCCCGCTGAAGTGCTCGGCAAGGATTACGACGGCTGGCCTGGCGAGAAGTGGCTCGACATCCGCCGCATCGATCTGCTGGCGCCCATCATGCTGGCGCGCCTCGACCTGTGCAAGGCCAAAGGCTTCGACGCCGTGGAACCCGACAACATGGAAATTTACACCAACGACACGGGCTTCCCGCTGACCTACGAAGATCAACTGAAGTACGCGCTGTGGCTGGCCGAAGAAGCCCACAAACGCGGACTCGCCATCGGCCAGAAGAACGCGTCGGATCAAGTCGCCGACCTCGTGGCCATCTACGATTTCGCCATCACCGAAGATTACTTCTACTACGGCGACGCCGAATCCATGCTGCCGTATATTCAGGCAGGCAAACCTGTCTTCGCCGCCGAGTACACCGACCTGCCTGGCGACTTCGCCAAATTCTGTGAGCAGTCCAAAGCGCTGCGCTTCAGCACCATCCTCAAGAAGCGCGGCCTGGACGCCTGGCTGCAAACCTG
>CAZGFR010000106.1:0-1489 GCA_964524485.1 uncultured Anaerolineaceae bacterium
GTGTTTAAAATAGGCAAAATCCCCCAATTTTTCCCTAAAAATCCTGACAATGCTCCCGCGGTTTTGTGACCTGCGGGAGTTTCATTTCATCTTATAATCCTTGCCATGCAAAACTATCTTCGCCGCCAGATCGCCCTGCCTCAGGACCACGGCTCGTGGGTCTTCATCCTCAGTCCACTGCTGGTGGGACTGTTCGCAGGCGGACGCTTCACCGCCGTCTCCCTTGCCTTGGTCCTCGCCGCAATGGCCGCCTTCCTCATCCGCCAGCCTGTGACCATGGCCGTCAAGGCCTACGCGGGACGCCGTCCGCGCACGGACCTGCCCGCCGCCCGCTTCTGGATCGTGGTGTACAGCACGATCATCCTGATATCGCTTGGATATTTGATCGCGCAAGGCTTCACCTACGTGCTGTTCCTGGCCGTGCCTGGCGCGCCCGTCTTTGCCTGGCATCTGGTGCTGGTCTCGAAGCGCGCCGAGCGTCGACAGGCAGGCGTGGAGATCCTCGCCACGGGCGTGCTGGCGCTGGCCGCGCCCGCCGCCTACTGGGTGGGACTCGGTCACTACGCCCCCGAAGGCTGGTGGCTGTGGCTGTGGACCTGGCTGCAGAGTTCGGGGAGCATCGTCTACGCGTATCTGCGGCTCGAGCAACGGGAACAGGCCAAGGGCCTGACGCGAAGCGAGGCGTGGCGGATGGGCCAGCGGGCCTTCCTGTACACGTCCTTCAACCTGGCGCTGGCCCTGCTCCTCGGCTGGACCCATCTCCAGCCGCAGTGGATCTTCCTGCCGTTCCTCATCCAATGGGCCGAGACCGTTTGGGGCATCACCCATCCCGCCACGGGCTGGAAGCCCACCGCCATCGGCATTCGTCAGTTGATCGTCAGCATACTGTGGACGATCCTGTTCATCCTTTGTTGGAGGTAGATATGGACAAATTGTCGTGGGAACTCCTGACCCAGATCGATGGGTTGATCCAGGCCGAGGTGCTGCAAAGTTTCCTGCAGGCCAATGACGTGCCCGTCGAGATCATCCGCGAGACGGGCATGCCCAGCACCTATCCGTTCACGGCCGATGAGTTCGGCCCCGTGGAAATTTACGTGCCGAAGGAACACATCGAGCGGGCGCGCGAATTGCTGGTCTTGTTCAACACACCGCCCGAAGAAGGACAGGACGAAAAGTGAAAGACACAGTGATCCTGGTCACGCGGTACGGCATGGGGAATGCGACCGACGCGCCCGAATTGCAGGTCAGGCTGCTGAATAAATATTTTGCGCTGCTGATGGAAAGCGGCAATCTCCCCGCCGCGATCTGTTTCTACACCGACGCCGTCAAGCTGACCGTGGCAGGCTCGCCCGTGCTCGAGTCGCTCAAGGCCTTGGAAGTCAACGGCGTGCGTCTCATCATCTGCTCCACCTGCCTGGAGACCTTCGGCCTGACTCGGGTGGAGGCGGGCATCGTGGGCGGCATGGGCGACATCCTGGAAGCCCAGGCC
>CAZGFR010000106.1:1589-5875 GCA_964524485.1 uncultured Anaerolineaceae bacterium
GGCAACCACGGCCAGGGCCTCACCGACGACTGGCGTGAGCTGGCCTTCGGCGAGGACAAGGATTGCTGGACCTCCAAGTGTCACGCCAGCAATCATCCGCCGCAGGGCTTCGAGTTCCCGCATACGGTGCCCGCCCTGGTGGGCGGCGGCAAGTTGGGACGCTTCACCTCGGCCCAGCAACTCTACGATTACACCTACGCCATGATGCCGTGGTGGAACCCAGGTTCGCTCACCCCCGAGAAGGCCTGGCAGGTGACGGCTTACCTGCTCAAGATGAACGACACCCTGCCCGCAGGCATCCCCCTGGACGGCAAGGTGGCCTCGGCCATCCCCGTGCATCGCAAGGTCAGCGCGCCGCCCAATGACGCGACCCTGGCCTTGATCCTGGCGGCCGCCCTGGCGGCGATCATGCTGGGCTGGCTGGCCCAGGAAATGCTGCGCCGCCCCCTGCCCGCGGACCTGGCGGCGGGCGCCGCCTCAAAGGGCCGACTCCCCCGCCCGAACTTCGTCTACCACCTGCACCCGCCGAGCATCCCCGCCGCCCAATCGCGCTGGCGCTACACCCTCGGCGCGGGCGGACTGGCCGTCTTCCTGATGCTGGTGCTCGGCGCGACGGGCCTGCTGGAGATGTTCTACTACATCCCCACGCCCGAGCTGGCGCCCGTCTCGGTGGAGACCATCCACTTCTTCGTGCCGCTCGGGGCGCTGGTGCGCAACCTGCATTACTGGTCGGCGCAGTTGCTGGTGATCGTGGCCGCCATCCATTTGTTGCGGGTGGTCTTCACGGGCGCGTATTCCAGGCCGCGCCGCTTCAACTTCCTGCTCGGGCTGGGACTCTTCGTGCTGGCCCTGCTGCTGGATTTCACGGGCTACGTCCTGCGCTGGGACGAGGGCATCCGCTGGGCGCTGACGGCGGGCACCAACCTGCTCAGCGCCATCCCGTGGATCGGGCCGCGCCTGTACGAGTTCGTCGTCGGCAGTTCGGTCATCAGCCCGTCCACGCTGGTGCGCTTCTACACCTGGCACATCTACGCTTTGAGCGCCGCCGCCGCCTTCGTGCTGGTCTGGCACCTGTTCCGTGTGCGCCGCGACGGAGGCATCGCCGCCCCGCCGCCCACGCTGACGGAGACTCCCGTCCGCATCACCCGCTTCGACCTGGTCAAGCGCGAAGTGCTGGGCATGTTCCTCGCGGGCATCGCCCTGCTCCTGTTGGCGACCTTCCTGCCCGCGCCGCTGGGCGCTCCCATCCGCGGGACGCCCACGCTCGAGACCGATACACGCGCGCCCTGGTTCTTCCTGTGGGTGCAGCAACTGCTCAAACTGGGCGATCCCTTCCTGCTGGGCGTGCTGGCGCCCGTGGTCGTGCTGGGACTGCTGGCGCTGATTCCCTACGCGCTGCCCGCCCCCGCCAAAGAGGAACTCGGCCGCTGGTTCCCCCGCCGCGGACGAATCGCACAGGTCCTCGTGGCGGTCATCGTGCTGGTCATCCTCGTGTTGACGGCGCTGGCCACTTTCACATCCTAATATTTTGCGCTGAGCGCAGTCAAAGCACACTCATTCAAATCAATCTCATGTCCAAATTCTCCCGCCGCGACTTCCTCAAACTGACCACCGACGGCCTGCTGGCCCTGGGCGCCACGCTCGGGCTGGGCGGCCTGATTCGCTTCCTCTCCTACGAGATGGACCCCGCTCCGCCCAGCGAATACGACCTGGGTCCCGCCGTCAACTTTCAACCCAATACCACCACCGTGCTGATGCACATCCCCGCCGCGTTGGTCTGCCAGGGCAACGGCAAATACCTGGCCTTCAGCCTGGTCTGCACCCACCTCGGCTGCACCGTGGAGCAGAAGAATGATAAATACGAATGTCCCTGCCACGGCTCGGTCTACGGCAGTGAAGGTCAGATGGAGAAGGGTCCCGCTCAAAAGGGTCTGCGCCGTCTGCGCGTGACAAAGACCGAAGAAGGCAATCTCATTCTGCATATGAATTAATCACTCACCTTACGCACTTAGCCGTGATTCCCTGAGCGAAGCGAAGGGTCTCTACCTATGAAAACCGAGATTCTTCGCTTCGCTCAGAATGACACTGCGTAAGGTGAGTTAATCATGTCGTTGCGAGCCGTCGAAAGAACATCGGCGGCTCGCAACGACATACTCGCATTAACTACCATTTTCGTCTACAATCGCCCCATCGCCAAACAGAGGAGAGACCATGAACTTCGATCTTTCGAACGAACAGCGCATGTGGCGCAAGGCCGTGCACGACTTTGTCGAGAAAGAAGTACGTCCCAAGGCCCACGAAGTGGATGTGACGGGCGAGTTCAACTGGAACGCCGTCCGCAAGGGCGGGCCGCTCGGGCTGATGGGGCTCAACATCCCCGAGGAATACGGCGGCGCAAGCGTGGACCCGATCAGCGCCGCCATCGCCATCGAGGAATTGGGCTGGGGCTGCGGCTCCACGGCGCTGGCGCTGGCCGCCCACAACGGGCTGGGCACCGCGCCGCTGGTACTCTATGGCTCGGAGACGCTCAAGAAGAAGTGGCTGCCGCGCGTGGCCAGCGGACGTCACAAGCTGGGCGCGCTGGCTTTAACGGAACCAGGCGCGGGGTCCGATTTGCAGGGCGGGGTGCGAACCAAGGCCGAACAGCGCGGCAAGGAGTGGGTCATCAACGGCGCGAAGATGTGGACCACCAACGCCTCCATCGCGGAATACATCATCACCCTCGTGCGCACCGACACCTCGGGCAATTCCCGCTCCCTCAGCCAGATCCTCGTCCCCACCGATACCCCCGGGCTGACGATTGGTCCCGCGGAAAAGAAGATGGGCCTGCACGGCTCCCCCACCCACGCCGTGACCTTCGAGGATGTGCGCGTGCCGCTCGACAACCTGATCGGCGAGAAGGGACACGGCTTGCAGCAGACCCTGTCCACGCTGGACGGCGGGCGCATCAGCATCGGCGCGCTGTCGATTGGGCTGGCGCAGGCCGCCTACGAGTACGCGATTGCCTACGCGAAAGAGCGCCGCGCGTTTGGAAAGCGGATTGCCGAATTCCAAGCCATCCAGTGGATGTTGGCGGATGCGGCCACCGAGATCGAGGCAGCGCGCGCCCTGCTCTACAAGGCGGCCTGGCTCAAGCAGGAGGGACGTCCGCACATCAAGGAGGCTTCGATGGCCAAGATGTTCGCCACCGAGATGGCCGAACGCGTGTGCCGCAACGCCATCCAGGTCCACGGCGGATACGGCTATTCGAGCGAGTACCCCGTCGAGCGCATCTACCGCGACGCGCGGCTGATGACCATCGGCGAGGGCACCAGCGAAATCCAACGGATGGTGATTGCAAGGCAAATTCTGGCGTAACAAGAAACACGGCGAATGGGAATTCGCCGTGTTTCATTGAGTGGAAGGAGTTGACATGGAAGATGAAGTCGAGTTCCTCGTGCTCAACCTGATGTTCGAAGACAAGTATGCCAAAACGTGGGGAAACGATTACTTCGAGTTCATCCGCCTGGATACGCTGCGGGCCTGGTCCTGGCAGAGCGTGCCTGGGGAGAAATTTCTGGGCAACCTGCCTCCTCAAAATTTCATCGACATCGCGGTCATCCCCATGCGCCCATCCTTTGTCGAGCGGATCGAAAGGGGCGAATTGAAATTTCACATGGGGCTGGCCGCCTGCGCCATCGAAGACCCAGTCACCCACAAAATCCTCTGGCAGAAAAACATGGGTGAGAGACAAGGCACATGGATTCCCCCCGAAGAGCCACTCGACGAATAACGCAAACTGGTACCTTGCGCTACGATTTTTGGATCAGCACAAACGCAGTTCCAACCTCGATGTGAATCTCGGTGCGGGCCTGCGGAAAGAGCGCGGCGATCTGGTCTGGGGCGAGGAAGTGGCTGCGCATCAGCAGGAGCTTCTCGGCCAGCGCGATCAACTTGACCGCGAAGACGCGGATGTCGGGTTCGATGACCAGAATCCGCCCGCCAGGCTGGAGCACGCGCCACATCTCGGCGGCGGTCTGGGCGTGGTCCTCGACGTGGTGCAGGGCGTCCACGATCAAGGCGCGAGAGAAAGAGCCGTCAGGGTAGGGCAACCGTTCGGAGGCGGAGGCGGCGGGCTGAAGTCCAGGGATGCAGGCGGCCACGCGCAACATCCCCAACGAGACGTCCGCCAGCACGACCTGTCCCGCCTGGTCACGCAGGGAACGGGCCACGCGTCCCGTGCCGCCGCCCACGTCCAGCAGACGACCCGTCGTGGGTAAATCCAACAGGCGGGTCAACGTGGACAG
>CAZGFR010000106.1:5975-11011 GCA_964524485.1 uncultured Anaerolineaceae bacterium
GATCGGCGAGGCCGTGGGCGGCGGCACCAGCGGGATCTCAGTCCCCTTGGGTGTACGGCTGATGAGCAGGAGCGCGCCCGCCAGGACGAACCCCACCAAAACTCCAACCAGAACTTTCAATACGGTACGCATACCCGAATTTTACTTCAACTTCATCACCAGCAGGGTCTCGCCGCGCCTGGAAAGTGTGAAGACCAGCCCCGCCAGTTTCGACAGGCGCTGGAAGTAACGCGGCATCTGGTCATATTCGAGGGTATGGAATCCGAAACGCGCGTAAAACGGTTCGAGGCGCGAGACGCAGGTCAGATAGAGTGGGCGCGGACTCCCCGTCAGCAGGCGCTCGATCACCGCGCGGGCGATGCCCTCTCCGCGATGCTCGGGCAGGACAGCGATGGAGGCCAGTTCGAGGAGGTCCCGACTGTGGGGCTTTATCTGTCCACAGGCGATGATCCGCCCTTCGGGCGTGACCGCCACGAGGAAGCGGCGCCAGTCCAGCCCCGTGGGGTTGATCCCGACCAAATGGATCAGGTCCTGGATGGCGGCGGCCTCCGCTTCGACGGCGGGACGCAGTCTGTACTCAGCCAAGTTTGCCTGCCGCCACCAGAATGGTGAACGAAGCCACGAACCAATGAATGAGGAAGGGATACAGGAAGGAACGCGTGCGCCAGGCCACCCAGCCGAAGACAAATCCGCCGAAGATGGTGCTGAGCGTCTCCACGGCGGGCTTGGTGAGATGCGCCACCGCGAACGGGACGGCTTGCAGCCAAAGTCCCTCAGGGCCGAACTTGCGCACATAGGCGAAGGTCAACCAGCCGCGGAAGAGGAACTCCCAGCCGAGCAGGTCGAGGAAGGTATTCCACGGTAATCCGCCCAGGTCCGCCGCGTAGAACGAGGACATGGCCGAGCCGCGTCCCGCCCACCATAGCACGGGCGCGATCAATAAAATGGACAGGGCCGTGATGACCAGTCCCGCCTTCCAGTCGCCGAGGGTGAACCCATACTCGCGCGGGTCCTCGCGGAAGATGAACACGATGAAGAAGAGCGGCAGGAGCAGAAAGTACAGGGTCTTGTCCCAGCCATCGTTGGAAGTCAATTTGATGTAATAATCCGCCAGCACGACGGTGGTGCTGACAACGGTGATGAGGACGATCTTCCAGTCGAAGCGCAGTCTTTCGCCGAAAAGGGATTTCATGGGTCCGCTCGCTCCGAGATAAAAATACTGCGCCTCTTGCGGCGCAGGGGGAGGACAGCCGCCAGTGTACCACAAAGAAAAATGGCGCGGGATTCACTCCGCGCCATCGAATCTCATCCGAGGGTCAGGCATGCACGAGCAGCTCGGCTTTGAGGGCCTCGATGCGCCGCGCCAGGTACGGAGAGAAGTAACCGTTATATCGCTCCCACAGTTCGGGATTCTTCCAGTCATTGCCCGTCACCCGTCCGCGGCAGTTGGGGGCGCCGCAGTAGCAGTCGAATTCATCGTAGACGGAACCGTCGCACATGGCATAGTCGAAGTTGAGCTCCTCGCCCGCTTCGATGTCGCGCATGGCCACCAGCCCGATCTGGCCGATGAAGCCAACGTTCGGGTCGCAGGAATGATTGAAACAATCGGTCGGTTCGAGCAGTTCGGGGGTCTCCAGATACAGGCCTTCCTCGATCTGGATGATGCGCTGGGTGAAGTCGCGCATGTCGAAGTTCAGTTCGCTCTCGGCCACGATGCGTCCGCCCCACAGCGAGAGCAATTCACCCTTCCTGATGGGCTGGCGGGCAAAGACCCCGCATCCGCCTTTTTCGCCAAACGGTCCCGATTCGCACTTCGGGTTCATGTAGGAGTGATATTGACCAGTCATTCTATCCTTTCGTTTTGTAGTCGTTACGAGGGCGCATCGCCCAGATCATCCTCGGCATAGGCGTCTATGCCCAGGAAGTCGATGCTCGGCGCTTTGCCTGTCAGCATGGGACAGGCGGCAAAGCAGGACACGTGGTGGAAATCAGATCGTCGCATCTCAAGGCTTGCCAAAAACATAGAACCTCCGTGTGGATTTTGCAATCACCTTAAGCATTCCCGCCGCCTCCTCGAGAATAAAAATCGAAGGGCGGCGGATGCCAGGTTATTGTTGGCAGGGTGGGTCAAAAACAGGGCACAAGGGATAGGGCATTCACACTCGTGCGAGTTTGGAAATAGGTTTGCTCCTTGAAAATTTAACAGCGGCTATTGTACTGCGAAACGACGAGATGTCAATCACTTGTTTTGTAAAGATTCGATGAGTCACTACGCATACCTGCGGCCCTTCCAGGCGGGGCCGCCGCGCCAGCGCCAGACCAAAGCCTGCGCGGCAATGACCGTCATCGCCAGCACGGACAGGGGCATGAGCCATGCATCCGCCAAACGTTGACAAGAGACGGCGGCCGTCAGGGCGCGCATCGTCAGCCCGAGCAGGATCGGCAGGAGCGCGCGCCAATCACCCAGAATCAGCCAAATCCACGGCAGGAGAAACACGGTCCAATGAAAGAGCGTGGAGAGCAGCAACGGGATCACCCCGCCGTGGCCTGCAAGGATGTTCTTGGCGAAGCCATCCCGCACCTCGGCCCAATTCGCGTACATACGCGTGCGGACCTGCCCCGCTGCATCGGTCAGGCGCAGACGCAGACCTGCACGCTTGATGCGGCCCGCCAGCGCCATGTCCTCGACGATCACCGCGCGGACGGCGGCGTGGCCGCCCACCTGCTCGTAGGCCGCGCGGCGGAAAGCCAGGCATTGTCCGTTGGCGGCAGTGAAGACGGGCCAGGGGATGAAATGCACGGCCCAGACAGGCAGATAGCCCAGCACGGTCATGGCCATCAACGGGACAACCAGTCGTTCGGCCAGAGTCTCCGTCTGCTGGGTGGGGAAGGCGGCCAGCAGGTCGGCGCGGGAGCGAGACATGCGCCCGAGCAGGGCAGCCAGGGCGTGCGGGGACCAGGTCACGTCCGCATCGGTGAAGAGCAACACATCGCCGCGCGCCGCCTGCGAGAGTTGGTGGCAGGCCCAATTCTTGCCGATCCAACCTGGGGGCAAGGGCGCTCCGCGCAGCAGGCGGAAACGGGCATCCCCCTGGGCGGCGGATAAGGCCAGGTCGGCGGTGCCGTCGCTAGAGGAGTCATCCAGCAGGATCAACTCAAAGTGAGGAACCGTTTGGGCGAGGAGCAGGCGGACGGTCCGCGCGATGCGGGGGGCTTCATCCCGCGCAGGGACGAGGATCGAAACGAAGGGCAGGTCGGCGTCGGATTCGCGTTCATCCAGCCGCGGAAAGGTCAGGGCGTTCAGGATGGCAATGCCCGCCATGACGGTCAGCGCCGCCGTGACGAAGAAGAGCAGCAGGTCGTGGGTCATCGGCGGGCGCGGAATATGATGGGCTGGCGCAGTTCGGCGCGGTGCTTCCAGAGCAGGAAGGCGGCCATGGGAAGATAGACAGCCCACAAGGCGGGTTCGCCCTCCAGCCAGACGCCGACGCCCAGCGACAGCAGCGCGGCGCTCACGGCCCAGCCCGAGTTATCGATGAACAGGAAGGTCAGCACGAGCGGCGGCAGGATGAAGAGCGGCATGCGCCAGAGCGTCAGACCGATCCAGATGCCGAGCGAGACCGCCAGCGATTTTCCGCCGCGGAAGTTCAGGAAGGGCGAGAAGGCATGACCGAACATGGGCGCCAGCGCGATGGGCGCGATCTCCCAGCCGCGCCAGCCAAGGACGAACCAGGCCAGGCCAACGGGAAATGCGCCTTTGAAAATATCGAGCGCAAAGGCCAGCAGGCCCACGCCCCAGCCGCCCGCCTTGAGAGCGTTGGTAGCGCCTGGGTTATGGTCACCGACCTCGCGCGCGTCGCGGCCTGCCCATCGGCTGAGCCAGACCGAGAACGGCAGGGCGCCGCACAGAAAGGAGAAGAGAGTGTAGAGAATGAACGTCATGTTCGTTTTGAATAGGCGCGAGCAGCCAGCACGGCGAACAGCCCCATGCCCACAAAGCCAAAGGCGGCAGGCCCAGGCATGGACCAGAAGAAGGCCTGGCCGATGGTTTGCAGGATCCAGGTGATGATGTAGATGGCCAGCAGGCCCCCACGCGGCAGGTCGGCGGGCAGGGCCGCGTAGGTGATGAGGAACGAAACCAGCAGCCAGCCAAAATAATTGAGCAAGGGAATGCCGAAGTACGCGCCAGGCTCGTGCCAGCGCCAGAAATCCCAGGCGACCATCTGCGGGTCGAGGAACAAATCCCAGGCGGTGAAGGCCAGCGCCGCGACCAGGGCCTTCGTCCAGCGCGGACGATTTGGGGTAAGCAGGTCCGCGACGGCCCAGGCGGGCGGGAGCATCATCAGCCAGGCCAGCGGAATGAGCAACGGCACGTCGCCCAGTTGCGGTTGGAGTATGTCGGTGTAGGAGTAGCGGCCGAAAGGCAGCCCCGTGCGACTGCCGATGAATTCTGCCAGCCAGGCCAACGGCAGGACGATCCCCACGGGAAGCAGAGTCCGCCGCCCGCTGTGGAGGAAAAGCGCCGTCAGCACGGCTGCAACTTGCAGCAACACGCCCGCCTGGATGGCCCCCCGCAGCGCCGACCCGCCCCAGGTCCAGCCGACGATGGGGGTCAGGATCATGGTCAGCGCCCACAAGAGCAAGACAGCCAGCATGACGGGCTGGATTTTCAACGAGTCCCACCGCGACAAGAGAAACCTCCTGAAAGACTTAAGAATGCATCCGAAATTTTTACGTCCCGTAGTCGAAGGACAAAGGCGTTTCGACTGCGCTCCGCTCAACGCGAAGAGTCCTTAATTCAAGAAAAGAGCCTGTCACTGGACAGGCTCTTTATATCATTCTTTCCCCTCGGTATCGGCCGTCTCCGAGGTCAGGCGCTGGGCCAGGTAGATGGGCACCAAGGTGATGAAGAAGACCAGCATAGCCACCACGTTGGTGACCGGCCGCTCGCGCGGACGGGCCAACTGGCTGAAGATCCAGATGGGCAGGGTCTCCTGCTGGCCCGCCGTGAAGGTGGTGACGATGATCTCGTCGAA